>JAGHCW010000113.1 GCA_021160245.1 bacterium
GACCCAGGTGGTACGAGCGTGAGAGGCCGAGGCGGCATATCGGCAGCATGCTCGTTGTCGCGTCGTTACTTCTCGGACTAACTGGAGTTTTGCTCGTTCCCTCAGCGAGAGCAAGGGTCTCCGGTCTCTTCACGTCGCAATTCAGCATCAGGCAGATAATCCTTGTCGGGAAAGACGGATTCGATATGAGCGAGGTCACAAGCTGCTGCCTCAGCAATATGGGTCGCTCGCTCATCACGTCTTCGTCCGATGAGATACTTGAGAGGGTGGGTCGGTTGCCCTCGGTAAAGGGAGTGAGTTTAAGGAAGCAGCTGCCCTCAACAATGATCATCTATTTGCAGCCAAGAGAGCCCAGGTTCAAGACGATGCGTGAGGATAAATTGTGTGGTATTTCCGAGGACGGCTATATTCTGAGCGCGCAAGATCGAGGCCAGTTTGAGAGCTTGCCGGCTCTCTCCGGGCTTACCTACTCGCACACAGATAATATCACAAGGGTACGCAATGAGTACTTCTCGGACATTGTCAGACTCTGCAACATGTTTAATGACGCAAGCTCCGAGAGCCGACTTGGACCCGAGGCGGTGATCGAGGCGGTTGACAAATTGGAGGTGCGCGTGCGACCCACGAAGGCCGGACCAGTTCTAATCTTTTCTCTGGACGATTGCGATCGGCAAATGAAGAAGTACAGAAAAGCGATTCCCACACTAGCGGAATACACGAGCAAATCTAAGATAGTGGACCTTAGATTTCGGGGTCAGATAGTATTGAGTAACAAGAATTGATGTCGGTTTCAAGGAGAGCGTATGTTTCATAGAAGAGTGCCCCTAATCTGTGCCCTTGACATCGGCTCGTCCAAGATACGTGCGGTGATTGCGGAGCTAATCGAGAGCGATCAGGACGCCGACTCGGCCAATGACAGCAAGTCCCAAGCGCCGCTCAAGGTCGTTGGGCGGGCGGAGAAACCGTCGAGTGGCATAGTAGGAGGGGAAATAGTCAATGTGGAGCAGGCGGCTAGTTCGATAAGGGACGCTGTGGACGCCGCATCGGTCATGGCATCCGTTGACATAAGGGAGGTTGTGGTCTCATTCAATGGCCGCCATCTAAGGTCAGTCAACAGCGATGGTAGAATCTCACTCACCAGCACATCGGCATCTGATGACGTCCAACCGGTGAGGGAGATTTCCGAAGCGGATATCCAGCGAGCGCTCAATAGCGCAAGGTCTGTTACCGTCCGCTCAGACGAGAACATGCTCCATACTATACCACTAGATTTCTCTGTGGATGAGACGCGTCACATCAAGGACCCACGAGGCAAGACGGCGGCGCGGCTGGCGGCCAATGTTAGGTCCATCATTGCGCCGCAGAGCGCGGTTTCAGACCTAGATAGGGCGCTTGATGGCGCGCGGCTCGAGTCGAGAGATAGAGTTTTGCAGTCTCTTGCCGCGGCCAAAGCGTGCTTGAAGCAGGATGAAATGGAGGAGGGAACTCTCCTAATAGATATCGGCAAGGGCACAACCCACTCCGTTATCGTTTGGGGCGGAGTCCCGAGATACACAAGCTGTGTAGCAATGGCCGGCGATTTCGTAACGGCAGATGTAGCTCACGCAGCCAAGTGCAATAACGACAAAGCCGAGAAGATCAAAATCATGACCGGCTGTGGCAGTGACGACGCACAACCTGTGGAAGGCCGTCTGGAGTCGCTTGTGGCCCAGGATGACCAGCCCGGGCCGGACCCAAAAGTCATGCTGGCAATTGCCGCTCGTTATTCAGAGCTTTTCCTGACGATTAGGGATGACATCCGTCGAGCAAAGGCGGAGCACTTCATCAAGCTAGGCGTCGTCCTGACGGGGGGCGGTTCTTGCTGTTTCGGCATCGAGCGGTTGGCCGCGAGGATTTTTGGCGTTTCCGCCAAGAGGGACCTGTGCATGGGAGCAGGTTGCTTTGACGCCTCGTTGCGGCATCCGCGATTCTCTACGGTTACAGGGCTGCTTCTCCATACACTGGACCCATTTACAAGGTCGGACCTCTTGCCCAATGAAGCGCCTTCGTTCATCAGACGGGCATGGAATGCAATTACTTGCAGGGATTTTGTTCTTACTTAGCAGGAGTCGGGGCTATCCTAACGGGACTCCCCGGTCAAATACTTTTCTCAGTGATTTATTGAATATGGAAACATATTGCGGAGGTGAAAGACGACGATGAACACAACAGAAGTGGTTCCATCCACACCCCCGAGCGGGCCTCTTGTCATAGGCGGCCAGCTTGAGCAGCTCAGCAGAACAATGCCATTCGTCCAGTTTGCGACGTCCAGACCAAAGCCAGCCGTTGCAGGAGTGCTTGTCGCCGGTGTAGGCGGCGATGGCTGCATGCTTATCGAGCAGATGCAGGAGCAATGCGACGACGCCCTCGACTTCGTTGCTTTGGATACGGACAATATGTCGCTTGAGCGACTTAGAATGACCAATAAGATACTGCTAGGAAGCGACGCCGGCGATAAGATAGGCACAGGCGGAGACAGGGCAAAGGGGAAAGCCGCTGCCGAAGAGGCCTTAGAGGAATGGCAGAAGCTGGTTCGGGACTATGGGATGGTGCTGATCGTAGCCGGAATGGGTGGCGGAACGGCCTCCGGCGCGGCCGGATATCTGGCCCTGCTGGCGAGGCAGGCGGGCGCCTTAACGATAGCCATTGTCTCATCGCCCTTTGAATACGAATGCCAGCAGAAGGCCGAGAATGCCGCATTGGGCATCGCCGAGCTTGAAAAAAGCGCAGATAGCATCATCGTCCTGCCGAACGATAGGATATTCTCACAGGATACTAAGATCACCTATTATGACGCGCTGAGGCGCCGCGACCAGTATTTGATAGACATCGTTTTGGGCATGACAGACCTCGTGTTTCTGCCGGCGAAGATGAAGATCGATTTCGGCTCCATCAAGACCGTGATAGAGGGCGGCGGAACAATGGTGGTCGCCACTGCCGAGGCTTCTGGAGAGAATAGAGTTGATGAGCTCGTCGAGAGCTTGATGAACAATGGCATAGTGGACCATCCCCCGATGTCGAGCGCAAGAGCGCTGCTACTCGTAACAACAATAGGCTACAACGTAACTGCCTATGACGGACTCAAGGTCAAGTCAAGAATTACAGCGACCGTCCATCCAAATGCAAAGGTATTCTGCAGCACTAGGCTGGTTGAGAACCCCAGTGATGGCATCTCCGCAACTCTGATCGCAACCCACTTCGATGTGGAAGTGAAGTCCAATGCGGACACCATGGAGTTCAACAAGATATTCACAATCGAGCAGATCAACAGCGCTGACCTAACCCATGGGGTCCACGTTCCAGCATACAAGCGAATAAAACTTGAGTGCAAAGAACAGTGAGGCCAGCGCCTCGAGCAAATCAATGTCACCTCCAGAAGCACTGAAGCCAAGAGCTCTTCGGCCGGGGGCAACTGTTGGACTAGTTGCCCCATCGGGCCCGGTTGATGCGATGGCGATCAAGAGCGCGGCCGAGTTCATTCGGAGCCGGGGCTTTCACGTCACGTTCGCAGACCACATTCTCTGCTCCAAAGGCTACCTCGCCGGAACTGACGAGGAACGGGCGGCGGACCTAAACGCCATGCTGGGCGACCCGAAAATCGACGCGATATTCCTTGCCAAAGGTGGCTTTGGCTCCGCGAGATTGCTGAACCTCATAGACTATGACGCAGTGAGGCGCGATCCCAAGCCGCTCGTTGGATTCAGCGACGCGACGGCGCTGCAGCTCGCGCTTCTTAATCGCTGCCGGTTAATTTCATTTTACGGACCACTCGCGACAATCGACTTCACTCATAGCCGCGCCTCGTTCTGTTTCAAGGCCCTCTTGAGCGCGTTGAACGCCGAAAGGGGGTGGCAACTTATTCCGCGTCCCTGGCCAAAGACCATGAAGGCGCTTTCCGAGGGCCGCACCGAGGGACGGCTCATTGGTGGTTGCCTCTCCGTCCTCGCCTCGCTCTTAGGCACGCCATTTATGCCCAATATGGATGGCGCCATCCTCTTCCTCGAGGACGTGGACGAGCCACCCTACAGGATAGACCGTTATCTAACCCAGCTTGAACTCGCCGGCGCCCTATCCTCAATCGCAGGGGTCCTGCTCGGCGCGTTCACCAGATGCCGTCCCCGCCGGAGCCGCCCGTCATGCTCAGCGCATGATGTTCTTGCCGAGAAGTTCGTTGGCCGAGGCTATCCCGTCATCGCAGGCCTACCATTTGGGCACATTGCGAGAAAAATAACGCTGCCTCAGGGATTGCGCCTCAAAATCGACACCGAATCCCAGGATATGCTGGCCCTCGACCCCTCCTGCAGGTTATAGTCTCTTGCCAGTTATCTGCACTTAGCACGCGCTAGGCTCCCCGTTTCTATTCCGCCATAGACAATATCAAAGCCTGCTCGCGCCAATGATGAACTCACTCCACGAGAGCGGACGACGACTTCATGTCTGCCGCTTCCAAAATCGAACAAGTACTCATGCACAAAGACAGAATAGCAGAGTAACAACACCGATTCCAATGATCCGCAGATCACACGCAGAATCAGATCGGCTTAACCGGGGCATGCGTTTTTCAAACAAATGATGTAGTGTACGTTGAAATCAAGAAAAGGCTGTGTCTAGTTTGGCAACATACTGTGTACCAACATGCAACATCCAGGGCGTATTATATCTAGTTAGCAAGGCAGGATGCCCTACGCCGATCGTGGAGGAGACCTCATAATGAAAAATCACGCGCAGAGCGAGATTCAAATAACGACTGTATTCGACAACTACGCCTTCCAAGCCCCGCTCAAGACAGCATGGGGATACGCATGTGTCGTAACGGGGCTTGACAAGACAGTGCTTTTCGACACGGGCGGAGACGGCGCCGTGCTTTTGGCAAACATGAAAGCGCTCAATATCGATCCGAGTTCGATTGACTATGTCTTTTTGTCCCACATAGACGGCGATCACACGGATGGCCTTGCGCACTTCTTGGCCGTCAATCCGAATGTTACGGTTCATCTACTTGACTCGTTCCCAAGTGATTTCATGGCCGAGACCCGTCGCCTCGGCGCGAAGGTGCATCCTGTCGATGGGCCGGAACAGATTTTCGAGACTGCATTTACAACCGGAGTAATTGGACAACTTCGGAGTGAGCATTCTTTAATAGTAGATTTGGGAGAGATCGCTGCGATCATAACGGGATGTGCCCATCCGGGGATCGCCACGATCGTCGCCCGGGCAAGAGAGATCGTGGATGCTAAGCCCTTCTTAATAACCGGGGGATTTCACCTCTTTCGATCGAACAAGAGTGAGATCAACGATGTGATCGCCGACCTCAAGGGCCTAGGCGTTAAATGGGCCGGGCCTTGCCACTGCACTGGCGATTTGGGGATACATCTCTTCAAGGAAGCGTTTGGCGAGAACTTCATAAAAGTTGGAGTCGGCAAGACGATCAATCTCTCAACGCTCAAGTAGATCGCACAAGGCCCACACTTTCTATGCCGACTTCAAGACTTATCTCTCTTGAGGGAACACACGTCTGGCACATCGAAGCGCCTCGATTATGCAGGAGATTGCGCTTCGTTTTCGATAGTCCGCGCATTTTCCAAACCGTCCTCCAGTCGTCAACCAGCAGGTTCCCGAAGGGCTTGCTCTCAGCCTCCGCAAAGAGGCACGGATGGACGTCGCCATCAACCGTTACGAAGATGTTCTCCTCTTGCGGACAGGCGCCCAAGTGTTTGAGGACTGGCCGCCCTTGCTTATTGAGCTCGTAGTTGCAGACCTCATGCCTCATCGGCAGATCGTCGATATGCAGCGTGCGATACTCATCGTCCTCAAATCGGGAATTATCCACCCGCATCGGCTTCACGTACGCCGCGTCGCATCCAATCTGCCGGACGACTCGCTCAAACTGCTCAATCTGCTTGACACTCGTCTTCGTAGCAATCAACTGCGCCTCAACTATCGGAAAATGCCTCCGCAGCTTGCGCTTCTCAGCGCAGATTGTGGCGATATTGGAAAGCGTCTGCTCGAATACCGCACCCACCTGCTTCGCCTCGTATTCCTGCGGCTCCGCGGAGATTAGCGTGCAGACAATTCGATGAGGCGCGATTTGGGCCAGGGCCTTTGCCTTCTCACGGGTGATTGTCGCCAGGTTGGAGTTGAGAGTTACCATCAAATTACGTCTGCGGGCTGCCGCAAGCATCTCGAGTATATCTGGGTTTACGAGCGGCTCGCCTGTGCGGATGAATGTCAGGGCGGTGATTCGACCGCTCACCTTCTTGAGTATCCTGGTGAAATCCGACAGGGGCATACTCTCCCGTCTTTTGCGCGAGACGTCGAGTATCAAGTTGCACCAGGGACAGCGGAGGTTGCACCTCGTCTCGACCTCGATCAGAACACAGCGAGGCCATCTTGCCAGCCGGCGGACGGTCTCTTTGGCCGCAATCGCGACTAGCCATGACGGCTTTGACGCGGAGACCACCCGCGCTAAAGTCCTTATGC
>JAGHCW010000116.1 GCA_021160245.1 bacterium
ATTTGCGCCTCTTCTCGAGATGACAGTCGCCTATCCTGAAGAGCTCTCCCAAAGCAAGGTGTGGCTGGTTATAGGCATCGATAAGACTGGAGATGTCATATCTGCTAGGCCGGCATTTTCTGAACTCGGGCCAAATCAGACAAAAACGCTGGCCTTTCTGGCCAAGAATTGGTATTTTGAACCGGCAGTTGATGATGAGGATGAGGCCTTCGCCTCGCTCTGCATCGTCCCGCTGGATTTGGCCAGCTTGTGTGAGATCGATGGAGGACAGCTGCCGGAATGAGAATACGAACGTGAGTATGGGTTGAACGGGCATAAGGAGCGCAGATGATGTCAATAGAAAGTGCCGTAACTAAAGTCGACAACGTAGGCGAGCTTGAGCTGTTCGCAAGCGGTAAGGTTCGTGAGACGTTCCGCTTCACAAGCAACGTGCTCCTGATGGTCTCAACGGACAGGATCTCGGCGTTCGACTATGTGCTTCCCACCGGGATACCTGGCAAGGGCAAGGTACTAAATGGACTTTCGAAGTTCTTTTTTCGGGAATCAAAGGACGTTTGCCCCAACCATTTCATCTCGACCCGCCTGGGGGACTTCATCGAGCTAGAAGAGGATATGCTGGAACTGCTTGAAGGCAGAGCCATGCTGGTTGAGGAGATGAAGCCGATACCATTTGAGTGCATCGTCCGGGGTCATCTGTGCGGCTCGGCTTGGCGCGAGTATCAGGCATCCGGCAAAGTCGGTGACATAACTCTACCCCAAGGGCTGGAGTTTGGGGACAGCTTGAAAACGCCACTTTTTACCCCAACTACTAAGGCGGAAACGGGGCACGACCGGCCTGTGACACAAGAGGATGTTGTGGCGGCCATCGGTAAGAAGGACGCGGATTATATCCACAAAATGTCGATTGAGCTCTTCGATCTTGGCCACAGGACAGCTTATGACAAAGGAATCGCCGTGCTAGATACCAAGTTCGAATTCGGCTACAATAGGCGGGGTGAAATATGTGTCATGGACGAGTTTATGACGCCGGATTCGTCCAGATTCTGGCTCAAGTCAGAGTACCGTAACGGGCAGAGAAACAATTTCTATGACAAAGAATACATCCGCTCCTACTTGAACGACAGCGGTTGGGATAAGGAGCCGCCCGCGCCGAATCTGCCGGATGAAGTAGTCGCTGAGATGGCGAGGCGCTATCGCGTTGTTTATGAGAGCATCACGGAGCATTCGCTGGCCTAGGATTTCCCAGGCGAGGAAAACGCCGAATGAAACGCGCCGCACACATTCCGCCCGATCATCCGAGGGCCGCCATCAATCAGCGAGGCGCCGACTTGTGCTTCACGGTCACAAAGTTTGATGAGGTCTCATCAACTAGCGATGTGGCGAAGCAGTTGGCTACAAAAGGCGCATCAGAAGGGACTGTTGTCGTCGCAAGCGCTCAGAGCGCGGGAAGGGGAAGGCGGGGAAGAGCTTGGTTCTCGCCCCGAGGCGGTCTCTATTTCACGATATTACTTCGGCCGAATGTTGCCCCAGAACGGCTTAGATTGCTCGCCGCGGCCTCGGCGCTTGCCGTTTTTGATGCGATGGCGATAAGCGTCGGTAGGCGTCTCCTATTGAAGTGGCCAAATGACATCTATCTTGAAGGCAAGAAAGTTGGGGGGATATTGATAGAGACGAAGGGCTCTTGTGCAAGAATTGACGAGGCATTTGTTGGGATTGGAGTGAATCTGCAAAGGCCCGAAATGGTGATTCCCCCGGAGGTTATGAACAGCGCTTTGTGGCTTTCGGACTGCGCCTCCGAGGCGCCAAGTCGCGAAGGTCTTCTTGCGGATATTCTCCGGTCATTTGCTGATAGGTACAAAGAGCTGCTCTCGTCGGGCGCGGGGGCGATTGCAGAATGCTACAATCGAAGGCTTCTGCTTATGGGACGAAAGCTCAATGTTAGATGTGACGGCAAAGCCCTTGTGGGAATATGCAGGGGCATCAACGAGGCCGGCGCCTTGATGATTGATGATAACGGAAAAGATGTGTCAATAACTACAGGTGAAATATGTTCGTGGCAATAGACATCGGCAACACGCAGGTCGTCATCGGCGTTTTCGAGGGCGAGCGTCTAAAGAATACATGGCGCATATCGACGGACCATCGCAGGACGGCGGATGAGCACTCGCTTCTTTTCAGCTCGCTATTTGCGGAGGCAGGCATTAAGCCCAGGGATGCTGACGGCATCGGCATCTCGTCCGTCGTGCCGCCGCTTTCGCGAGTCTTCTCAAAAATGGCCGCCAAGATATTTGGCAAGGAGATTCTCCATATCGCGCCGGGCATAAAAACAGGTATGCCCATCCACTACGATAACCCGGCGGAGGTTGGCTCTGATAGGATTGCCAACGCTGTTGCGGCATACAGCCAGGCGAGGCGGGCCGTTATCATCGTCGATTTCGGAACCGCTACGACGTTCTGCGCCGTGTCCGAGAGGGGAGAATACCTCGGCGGCAGCATCGTCCCCGGCATGAAGATTGGAGCGGAGGCGCTTTTTGCTAGAGCGGCAAAACTGCCGAGGGTCGAGATTGTAAAGCCGGCGACCGCGATCGGCCAGACGACCGTGTCCAGCATTCAGTCGGGGCTCTTCTTCGGACATTTGAGCATGGTTGAGGGGATGATCGCGCGGATTGTCGATGAACTTGGTTATGAGAGCAGGCCGATGGTTATTGCGACGGGTGGGCTTGCGCAGCTCTTCGCTCAGGATATGGATACGATAGACACAGTTGACCTCGATCTAACGCTCAAGGGCATAAAGATTCTCTATGAGAAGAACAGGCAGTGATGTGTAGGGAGCTCCTGCAGAATGTTCATCTATGTCGAGGCTGCCTCGTAGGTCGTAATTGCTGTTTTGCAGAACGGGGCTGACTCCGCCCGCTCATATATTTGGGCAGACTCAAGGCGTGCCCAATTCCCTACGGTTCGCGTAGCTCATAGATGCGGATTGTCGGGCCCCCGCTGAGGAATGACGGTTGAAATTCCTTCAGTAAGTGGCCCCTGGTGAAGAGCTCGCGATAAAAGGCCACTTCTTTTGGATGCCGCTCAGGCTCCGGAAGAAATCTGTCGTAGATCGCGCTGCTGGCAACGAGGTATCGATAGCCCGCATCGTAATAGGCTCTGATACTCTTTCCATCTGGTAGCACGAAGCGATTGGAGACGACGAAGTCTGTCGCATTCAGCGGAATGGAGTAGCCCTCCTTCGCGATCTTGCTGCCAACAGGGAGATTGCGCAACATCCACTCTCTCGCAAGGACATGGGTGCCGGGGCTTGCCTCGGCGATCTCATAGAGGACTAGACTGTGAATCGGCTGAATCGAAAAGAGCAAAACCAGAGCCACCGTGATGCGCCGGGAATCAACGAGCCGGCGCTTGATTAGCCGAGGGAGTCGCATGGCGATTTCTGAAAGGGATTTCGCGGCGAATAGCATGAGAATGGGTAGAATCTGGAGCATCCATCGTGCCCAGTGTAGCGCGAGGAGACTGGTGCCGATGATGAAGATGCCCACGAACCCCAGCACGAGAATCCCGTCGAGCCGACCGCTCCGAATCACCAAGACCGCGCCCATTAGCGCAAGGAGCGCAATCGGCCATGTGATTGAGGCGGGAATCGATTTCGCCAAATACCACCTCGCGTTACCGAGAAAGGAGAGACCGTCTGCTCCAGCATGTGTCGAACGTCCCTCATTGCCCATGTCTTGGATTGCCTTGGAGAAATCGAGGAAGAAAAATGGCGTGGAGAGCACAAAAGCCAACACGACCGCAAGCAACCCCGCGATGATCGCCGGCCAAACGGGCCGTTCATCGTGTTCTGAGCGCTGACGATAGATTATGTAAAGGTCAACGGCCAGGAGAATCGGAATGAGCGCGGCCATGAAGTACCTCGTTGCGATTGCGAGGCCAATCGAGAGTCCTGCAAGTGTGTGGTTTCTCGGCGTTGGCTTATCAAGAATCTTGAGGCAGAGCCAGATGCTGAGCAGGCCAAAGAACGTCGCCGGGGTATCCGTTCGAACTACTTGGGCGTGTGCCACGATAAGTGGCGGCAGCACAAAGAACCAAGCCCCGATGAGCGCAACGTTGTCCGAGAAGAGCCGCCGGCCAATGAGAAAGACCAACGGCACGCTGAAGACGCCATATAGAATCGTGAGCAGCCGGCCGAGCAAATAGAACTCGCTCTGGTTATCGTAGAAGACAGCGGTCAGGCTCCCATCGGGCCGCAACAGCCGGCCATCGTGCTCAATCGCGTGCCAGAAATCGAAGATGAGGACGAGGGGATATATGACCGTGGAGCCCGGGTTGCCGAACCAACGGGGATTCAAATCGCCAGATGCGGCTATTCTGATCGCTCGCTTGACATATATCTGTTCATCGCCCTCGTGGAGGTATGGCAAATCCTTTTGGAATCCGGCCAAGAACACCCCTGCCGAGAATCCGACTATCGCCAAGAGCACCCAGACAGATTTGGATGAATTATGGGCGTCCGGACAACCTGGCATTCCTAAGCTATTCAAGGCTTGATCCCATCCTCATCGTCATGTCACAGGCGTGAGAGTAAGCTCCTCCTGCTTCTTTCCGGCCAATTCTCTTGACCATCGCCTATAGTCACAAAGCGTGAAATCCTTCCTGGAATCTGCGTTTGCCCCCATCGCCAGCTCGCTAACGCCACAAGCAGAATCACGGCATGAAAGGCAGGCCCCATCGCATGATGCGGCCGGCATGAATCTCGGGCGCCTCGTGCCGGAGATGTCTGTGTATTCCCCGGACCCGCCGGAGAAATCACGTACGTAAACGGGAATGTCGATGCCCTCGCAGTTCTTGCAGCCGGCCATAAACTCCGCGTTCAGGCCACGCGATGAGACCTTCTTCATTTTGCCGGAAGCCGTTTTGACCGAAGACATATCATTGCATTTTTCAAACTCCATGCAGAGCGCGAACGAGAGCTCGTTTTCGATGCAGAGGTTGCGCAGAAAGGAGAAGAGCTCCCGACGATACTCGATATTCGCGTGAAGCGTGCCATTCATCCTCTCCGTGAAGAGCTCCTCGTATGGCGTTTTGGGATTTTCATTGATCGAGTAGAAGAGATTGAACATCTGCTTCGCGGACGTAACCGAGAGATCAACGCAGCTTGCAATGATGTGGTCCGCCCCGCAGAGCTTGGCGCGCCGAATGAGCTGCTTCAGCTCCTGCCTGTCGTCAGTTATGAATGGGAGAATCGGGTCGATGCGGCATACCGTGTGTATCTTGTCGCGATACTCGGACGGCCAGGACGATATCCGCCTGAGGTTGTAGAAAAGCTCATCTGTCGTCGCGCCGTGCCCGGGGGATAGTTGCTTTCGGATGCTCTCATTAACGGTAGTTATCGATACTTGCGCAAACGAGTGAGGATTCTGCGCGAGTTGTCTTATGACAGTATCCGGAACGATGCCCTTTGTAACAACCTCAATCGGCACGCCTCGCTCAGTGAACGCCTCGACTATTTTTTGAGACAATCTGTAGCGGTCCTCTACGGGCTGGAAGGGGTCGGTTACGGGCGATAGGTAGCCGGTTGATGCGAAGTCAATGGCATCGAGCTGACGTTTGACGTTTAAGTCCATGTCCCCAAAGACTGTAACCACTCGCCTTTGCCGAAAGAGTCGGAAGTAGCCCCAATCCATCCTGTTCGCATAGCAGTAAAGGCAGCTGAATTCGCAGCCGTTATAGGGATTGATAAGCATTCGCTCCCCGGTGCACTCGCGTTTTCCGGGCCACCAGCCGTGAAGCTGCTTTGTGGACGAGACAACGATATGAGGTGTTGGATAGTCAATGACCCGAAATCGCCGAGTTTTTCTGCCGACGTTCCAGGTGATGGTTCCCGCATGGCAACCAGCATTCTGCTCATGAGTCGCGAGCATCTGCATCATGGCCTAGACCTTCCTCTCGGTCTCAACATCTTCAGCAAGGTTCCTTAAAATATTTTGAGCCACCGCTCTTTCATCTTCCCTCGTTCGAACTTCTCCGTCGATTTTTGCCAGTCGGAGCCTTTTCAGTATCTCGCCGATTGCAGGCCCAGGGCCAATTCCCATTTCAATTAGATCGTCCCCGGTTAGCTCAGGCGCCACATTGAGCGCTCTTGTGAAGTATCGTTGTAGCGGCACACGATTGGCTTTCTTCCCTCTAAGCGCGACCAGCGTGAGAGCAATCTCTGGCTGAAGGGGCGAGAATAGACCGTATAGTTCGCTGTCTTTCGGACTATTCATGTTCTTAATTGCAGCAAGCGACTCATCCCGCACAAGCACGAACTGCTCAACGACCCGCGACTCACGTTGATTGAGATCAAAGACCGAGAGGCCGTCCGCGATCTTTGCTGGAGGCACATTTGCGAAGAAGAGAAGGAGTCTGGCAAGCCATATCGAGTAGTCGTCTGGCAGATACTCGGTGAGCATGGCCTCAAAGTCCTCAAGCTTTTGGAGTATCGGCAGCGACTCGTGGGGAATGGTAAGATAGCACCAGACCGAGTTCAGAACGCAGAATTGAGCGAGGTCCCATATTGCGCCCCACGGCTTTTCCTCGATGAACAGAAGTCGCAGCTCGTCCGTGAGTCTATGCGGCGAAATCGTCTTGACCGCATCCTCCCAAATGGCTAATTCCAGCTGGTCTTGTGTGTGATGATCAAAAACGAACGAGAATCGATTGACGTACTTGATGCCTCTTATGATCCTCGTCGGGTCATCCACGAAGCTCTTGTCGTGAAGAGTCCTGACAAGCCCGATCTCAAGATCACTCAGCCCCTGGAGAGGATCGCTGACGGTTCCGAAATCGTCCGGCGCAATCGAGGCGGCAATGGCGTTGATCGTGAAGTCTCTGCGCAAAAGGTCCTCCTGAATGCTGGCGGGTATCACGGTCGGCAGAGCTCCCGGCGCAGAGTAAGTCTCGGCTCTTGCCATCGCAATGTCGATGTGAACTTCGTCATCAAGCGGAATGCAAGCCGTCCCGAATGCTCGATTGAAGACGATCTTCTTGCTATCTGCGGGCGAGATGCTCTTCGCCACGGCCATCGCGTCCCCCTCGACAACGATGTCCAGATCGAGGCTTGGGCGGCCCAAAATGGCATCCCGAACTGTGCCGCCGACAACGTATGCCTTTGAGGAATGCTCGCTTGCAGTTTGACCAATACTTTTGAGCAACGAGAAGAGATACTCGGGCAGCATAGCCTGCAACATTGGGCCCACATCTTTAATGCCAGCAACGCCAGCCCTACAAATGCTTGACTGCATACGCCCCATCGCAATAAGCTTCTTAGAGGTTGTGAAGCCCACGGCTATCACTACATTTGGGATATACTGTCCGTATCACCACAATATGTCAAGGATTCAAGCGTGCAGATTATCAATGCAGACCTTAAACTCGCGGGATTTCCCGGAGCATCCAACTACATCCGGACTGATGGGTCTCAGATAGCGGAGATCGGAACGTCGCCGCCTTCTGCAATGAGTTCCCCGATCATCGATGCGCGAGGCAGAATCGTCTTGCCCGGCTTTATTGACTCGCATGCGCACCTGCTTATGAGGGAGTTCGACGTGCTGACAGTTGATCTTAAGGACGCAAGAGATGTCGATGAGATCATATCAACGGTTGCAGACAAGGCGGGCCAGCTCGGGCGCGGAAGATGGATAGTCGGCATTAACTGGGACGACTCCAAAATAGCTGGCGCCGAGAAACTCAACCGCGAGCTGCTGGATTCAACAGGACTCTCTAATCCTATCTTCCTGCAGCGCGTATGCGGACATGCGGCATTCCTCAATTCCCGTGCCACAGCCGCGCTCTGCGCCTCGCCTTATTTCGGTGAGATCGAGCATCTCGTCTCTCGCAAGACGGGGCTTATCACTGAGACAGCAGTCCACGTTATGCGTGAACTTGTGGAAATTGCGCATGAGGAGCGCGTGCTGGGGGTGGGTCGCGCGATTGACGAGGCGCTGGCGCTCGGTATTACGACCATCTGCGAGATGCACGCTACGCCCTATCAGTTCGAGATAATTCGGGAAGCAGCGAGGGACATTGAGGTTTTCGTATATTTGGACTACATATCAGACGAGAGTTTTGATGCGTTCAGACGGTTGGAGGGTTCTTCATCATGCCATCCGGCGGGTCTAAAGCTCGTAGCAGACGGCTCGATAGGAGCGAGAACGGCGGCGGTGTCCAGGCCTTTCCATGGGACGGACGAGCGCGGGATGCTGCTCTTGGATAGAGAGAAGATTGCCAGGATAGCGAAGCTGGCGTTCGAGCGAGACTGTCAACTTGCCGTTCATGCTATAGGCGACGTTGCGGTGGATGCGGTGATCCGCGGCTATGAGGACGCAGGCGCGGCGTCGGTCCCCGATCATCGGCATAGGCTGGAGCATTGCGAGCTATTCCCAGAGCCACAAGCCGATAGTCTATCACGATTGAAGAAGACGGGCCTCATCGCCTCGATGCAACCGGACTTCGTTACGAGCTGGGCTCATGCGGATGGCCTTTACGGCGAGCGGTTCGGTCAGAATTGGGCGATAACCAACGCGTTTGGGGCCATCGAAAGAGCCGGCATTTTGCTCGTATTTGGCTCCGATTCGATGCCCATCGGTCCGGTCTATGGCTTACGAGGCGCGATTAATCATCCGCACGAGGAGTTTTGCCTTTCGCTTTCGGATGCGATTCAGGCTTACACCGCGCGTGGCGCATTCGCATTGTCTCAGGAGAGCCGGTTGGGACAGATTCGAGAGCGTATGGACGCGGATTTCGTCATTCTGGATTGCTCAAACGAAGACGACCTTCTGGACGCAGAGGTCATTGCGACGACAAAGGCGGGCCGGATTGTCTATCAGGCAGAGCACTCTCGCGATGTGGATTCGGTTACTCGGAGTTAGGGCGATATGGAAGAATTCAAAGAGCGCGAGCAACAGATTGAGAAGCTGATTTCAGGCATGTCGATGGAACAGCTGGTTGGCCACCTTCTCGTTACTGGCTTTGCGGGCGTCGTTATGCCGACACACTTGCAGAACTTAATCAACGACAGCATTGTAGGCGGCGTGATTCTCATGCGCCCCAACCTTTTTGACGCCGATCAGACTGAGGGGTTATGCCGAACTGTGCAAAGCGCGGCGGCAGAGTCCGGCGCGGCGCTTCCATTTTTTATTATGGTCGATCACGAGGGCGGGTCTGTAACGCGTTTCGATTGGACGACGATGCTGCCTTCCGCCATGGCGCTTGGAGCGGCTGATTCTCGTTCTTACGCTTATATCGCGGGTGAAATAGCCGGCAAGGAGCTTCGAGCGCTCAATATCAATGTCAACCTTGCCCCAGTCCTCGACCTGCTGACCAACCCGAAGAACTCCTGCATCGGGACGAGGTCATTCGGCATCGCGCCCGATCGCGTCACGAAGCTCGCGTTGCAATACATAGCGGGCCTTCAATCGAAAGACGTCATGGCCGTCGCAAAGCACTTCCCGGGACTTGGCGCAGCGCAAGCAGACACCCATCGAGGCGCCGCGCAGATTGATAAGACGCTTGATCAGATGAGAAGCACCGATCTGGCGCCGTTTGCCCAGGCTTTCAAACAGGGCGTGGCAATGGTGATGGTTTCCCACGCGGAATACCCGAGGCTTGGGGGCGCAGAGCTACTTCCGGCCTCGCTCTCGACTAACATACTCACCCATCTTCTGCGCGGCGAGATGAATTTCTCCGGGCCTGCTATCACGGACGATCTTTCAATGGGCGCCATAACGAAGAGGTTTACGCCGGAGCAAGCTGGGATAAAGGCCATCGCCGCCGGCTGTGATATTTTGCTCTATTGCCACGATGGAAAGAGTATTCGGAGTGTTCACCGCGCAATAATTGATGCTGTCAACAAGAGAACGCTCTCTGCAGAAAGAGTTATTGAGGCCGCAACCCGCGTCCTTTGGCTGAAGGCGGAGATCAAGTCCAGGGAAGCAAAAGAACATCCGCAGCACTCGGTCGAGGAAGAGGATGACGAGATGTCGCAGCTGCTTGTATATGAGATCGCCGAGAGCGCCATTTGCATTGTTCGGGACGAAGCCGGGCTGTTGCCACTTGAAAGAGATGATAAGATTCTGGTCATTCATCCCGATCTCGAAAGTCTCTTCAACTTACCGCCGCCTCACGAGTATCTGTCGATTTATGATGCTCTAAAGGAGTTTTTTGACCGTGTTTCTGAATTGAAGTTCCGATTGTCCGGACCATCGAACGAGCAGACCGAGAGAATGAGGATTGAGGCGGAGAAGGCCGATTTGCTAGTGCTTTGCACTCACGGCGCTTGTCACCGTGCAGGTCAACTGGAGATGGCGCGACTGGTCCCTGGATTGGAGAAGCCCTGCGTTCTCGTTGCGCTGGACGCCCCCATTGACATAAGCGGGCTTCCCAAGTTCCGGACAGCAATCGCCTCGTTCGGTTTCAGAGGGCCGGCGGTTCAGGCTCTGGCGTCGGTTCTCGCCGGGGAGTCACAAGCCGGCGGCATAATGCCAATTGATGTTTGATTTGAAGGAGTGATGCTTGTGGGAAGTGACGAGATTCAGCCAGCATTTCCTGGCGTATTTGGGCAGGAGAGCGCGATTGCTCAGCTGGCGAAGTGCGTGGCCGAAGACCGTGTGGCGAGCGCGTATCTTTTCACAGGGCCTTCCGGCGTAGGGAAAAAGACCGTTGCCTTCTCGCTGGTACGGACTGTTCTCTGTGAGAGACGAATTGGCATGGAGCCTTGCGGAAGATGCGCATCCTGTGGCGTGACGGCCTCATTGGTCCAGCTTCACCCATCGCTGCTTCTTTTCGAGGACCTCCTGCGGCCAGTCTGTATTAGGCGCGGAACGATCATGAGCATCTGCGGCTATGGGTCCGGCGAGCAGCAGCAGTACCTCTCAGGAATGACGACGCTTTCAGACCTGGGCCTCATCGAGTTTATGCCGTCCTCCGGCGACGGCGCCGATCAGGTGGACGTTTTCGTCCGCAACTCAAAGGCCGTTTTTGATAAAACCGATTCAAAATCTGTATCTGGAAACGTCATTGAAAAAAGCATCGAACTGGTTCATAGAGACGTCTCCAAGAGCTCAGACATCCGGCCACTCCGGCTCGCGGAGAATATCCTTCGAAACACATCGGCCGGGCTTTACCAGAACACGATCAAGGTCTCGATGATTCGGAACACACTGCAGAAGGCGTTCTCGACGCGCTCCCTTTTGGGGTCGAGGCATATATGTATAATTGATGACGCCCATAACATGCAGGAGCCGGCCCAGAACTGCCTGCTAAAGACGCTTGAGGAGCCACCGCTTGGCTCGGCTATCATCCTCGTCACCGACAATGTGTCTGCCCTTCTGCCGACGATCCTCTCCAGATGCCAAGTCGTCAACTTCCAGCGATTGAGAACCATCGACATCGAGCGCTTTCTTGTCAAGAGACGAGGCGCCGAGGCCAAAGATGCCAATCTGATAACCTCGATTGCGGGCGGAAGCCTCGGGAAGGCGATATCGCTGAATCCGGAGGACTTGAGGCAACGTCGTGGGATTGCCCGGAATCTTCTCGATTGCATACTCGGTCGCCGGAGCGAAGACCTCTTCAGCGTCGTGGAGTCCGCTCTACTCGGAGCCGAAAGCACGATGGCGCAAAAGAGGCGTTGGACCCTTGGGCTTCTTGAGATACTGCTGTGTCATATAAGGGACGCGATGCTTGCCAACGCGGGTTTGACAAAGGAGAGTTTCATCTCAGCCGACGACGAGAGCACGATTATCTCGCTGGCCGATGCCTGCAGCCGAGAGCAGCTAGAATACTTGGCGGAGGCGTTGAGCAGAGCGAGCGAGAAGATAGTGCGAAACGCTGACATCAGGTTGACGCTTGAGGCGATGATACTTGGCGCATGGCTTAAGCATCCGAGGCGCAAGCCGGATGCGGGCTGATGCTTGAATGGTTTTTAGATGACGCACTTGACCGGCAACGGGTCTTCTGCGACTATTGCTTGTGGGAGGAACAGCGACGATGATTGAGACTGCGGCCTTGAGAAGGCAGCGCAAAAGCGCAATCGACGAGGAGATCAAGAGGATGCTCGCGACGCTCATAAAAATGCGGTCCGTTACAAAGGTCATCCTGTTCGGCTCGGCCGCTAAAGAGGAGACCGGGATAGCAAGTGACATAGATATTATTGTTGTGATGAAGACCGAGAAGAGGTTCATCGACCGTCTTGATGAGCTTTACACAGCCGTCCAACCGGAGATCGGCACGGACATTCTGGCATATACACCGGATGAGTTTGAGGCTCTTGCATCAGAGTCCGCGTTTGTGAAGCACGCCGTCCGAGAGGGAAAGGTGATCTATGATCGATGCGCGCCATGAGGCAGGTCGCTGGCTGAGCCAGGCTCAACGAGACCTGGATGATGCTCGTTTCAATCTTGAGGGAACGAGAAACAATGTCGCCTGCTTTATGGCCCAACAGGCTGCTGAGAAGAGCCTGAAGGCCTTTCTATATGGGCAGGGAGAGGAGATTGTCTGGGGTCATTCTGCGTCCGATCTCTGCAAGCGCTGTTCAGCCTTTGACCCTGAGTTCCAGGATATTCTCGCCTCGGCATCGGCGCTCGATAAGTACTATATCCCCACGCGCTACCCAAATGGACTGCCCGGAGGCATTCCGTCCGACGTATTCGATGCACACGACGCCTCACGCGCTCTCTCGTTGGCAGATGAGGTAGTTGGATTCGTCAGCCGCAAGATGGCGGCAGAAAAATAGCAGTTAAGCTCGTCAACCAGTCGGAGCGCGGGCCGTCTCGTCTTCTGCATCGCCTTCAGCGAGCTTCTCACAATAAAGCGCGGCGCAGCCCTTGGCCATTTTCCTGACGCAGGCTATGTATGCGACTCTCTCCACAACGCTGATGGCAGACCTTGCGTCGAGGATGTTAAAGGTGTGGGAGCACTTTATGCAGAAATCGTATGCGGGTTGCTCAAGTCCTTGTTCTAACAGACTCATGCAGCTTGCCTCGTACATATCGAAGAGCCGCTTCATTCTATCGATGTCCGCTATTTCGAAGTTGAACTTCGAGAACTGAACCTCGCGGTCTAAAAAGAGCTCTCCATACTTGACATCGTCGCTCCAACCAAGCGTGTACACGTTGTCAACGCCCTGTATTGAGGCGCATATACGCTCAATGCCGTAGGTTAGCTCGACGGAGACAGGATCGAGCTCTATTCCGCCAATCTGCTGGAAATAGGTGAACTGAGTGATCTCCTGACCGTCGGCCCAGACCTGCCATCCGATGCCACTGGCGCCGAGTGTAGGCGATTCCCAATCATCGTGGATCAGTCTCACATCATGCTCCTTGGGCTCAAGCCCCAGAGCGCGAAGGCTGTCAAGATACATATCCTGAATTTCTGCCGGCGGTGGTTTCATGACGACTTGAAACTGAAAATAGTGTTGAAGCCTGTTCGGGTTCTGGCCATACCTCCCATCCGTCGGTCGGCGGCAAGCCTGCACATAGCCGATATTTGCTTTTTTCTTGCCGAGAACAGAGAAGAACGTCGCCGGGCAGAAGGTGCCGGCCCCGACCTGCATATCATAAGGCTGGACTATCGTGCAGCCCTTTCGTGCCCAGAAAGTTTGAAGAGCGATAATGGCGTCTTGCAGGTTCAAGTGATTCATCCTAAGAGACTATGGAACAGGAAAGGGCGAGGGTCCGGGTAAATCGAACCCTCCGCCCTTGTGTTCACTATTCGTTTTTAGCTTATCACGCCGTGCTTCTTGCCTACTTGCGTGAATGCGTCAATCGCCTTGTCCATCATCTCCTTCGTGTGAGCCGCGGAGAGTTGGACTCTGATTCTGGCCTGGCCTTTGGCTACAACCGGATAGAAGAACCCGATTACGTATATGCCGAAGCCCAGAAGGTCCCGAGCCATGTCCTGCGAGAGCTTCGCATCGCCAAGCATAATTGGGACGATCGGATGGTCGCCCGGCCTGATCTTGAAGCCCGCATCGGTCATGTGCTTACGGAAATACACTGTGTTCTCTTCCACTTTGTCCCGCAGCTCCGTCGTCCGAGAGAGCATCTTGAACACCTCGTTTTCGACGTATGCGATTACGGGCGCTAGTGAGTTGGAGAAGAGATATGGCCGTGAACGCTGCCTTAAGTAGTCAACGATCTCCTTGTGAGCTGCCGTGAAGCCGCCGCTTGCGCCACCGAGCGCCTTTCCAAGCGTGCTTGTGATGATATCCACTCTCTCCAGCACGCCGCGATACTCCGCCGAGCCCCGCCCTGTCTTGCCAACAAAGCCCGTCGCGTGGGCATCATCCAGCATCACGAGCGCCTCGTACTTGTCGGCCAAGTCGCAGATGTCGTCAAGAGGCGCAACGTCACCGTCCATGCTGAAGACACCGTCCGTAGCAATGAGCTTGACTCGGGAGCCCTTTGCCTCTTTCAGCTTTTCCTCGAGATCGTTCATGTCCATGTGCTTGAAGATGAACCTCTTCGCCTTGCACAGCCGAATCCCGTCGATAATGCTTGCGTGATTCAGCGCGTCTGTGATGATTGCGCAATCATCCTTGAGCAGAGTCTCAAATAGGCCTCCATTGGCATCAAAGCAGGACGAATAGAGAATCGTGTCGCCCTTCTTCAGGAACGTCGCTATCGTGGCTTCAAGCTCCTTGTGAATGTCTTGCGTGCCGCAAATGAACCTGACCGACGAGAGTCCGTAGCCATACTTATCGACTCCGTCCTTCGTGTGTCTGGCCAGTTCCTTGCTGTTGCAGAGACCCAGATAGTTGTTAGCACAGAAGTTGATGACCTCCTCGCCCTTGACCGTGATGGCCGAATACTGCGGCGAGGTGATGATCCTCTCCTCTTTGTAAAGACCAGCCGCCTTGATTTCAGCGAGCTCTTTGCTCAGCTGATCCTGGAACGCTCCAAACATCTCAAAAAACCTCCATCCGTGAATATGAGAGAGTCTAAGACGATTATCTTCCCTTAAGGCGGCAATCCTAAAGTAACTGAGACTGAACTGTCAAGTTTCATCGAAGGCGAAAACTATCTGATTCTTCTCGTTCTCACAATTTGCTTTGACATGGCAGCTCACAACACCTACAATTCTCTTAAGGTGGATAACACCAGCTGTTGTGAACTGGAATTGCCAACGGCGAGCGCGCTTGAAAATTTCTGTCGGGCGAGTGCGCAAAATGCCAGCCTATCTCGGTTCTGAAGCAGTCACCAGGAGTGCGAAATGGCGGAAGAACGAAAGCTCAAGCTTCCCGTAAAAATGATAGACGGGAGGATGTTGTTAGCTATCTCCAAGGAAGAGCAGTCCCAATACAATCTGACTGAAATCAGGATGAATATGTTGGGACAGGGCGTAGGGAATATGCGCCTCGACAACATCAAGAAGGTCATTGAGAAGGCCTCTGGAAAGGCCCAGGATATTGGTCCCGTCTTCACTTTCTTTGATACATCCAAAGAGAAGCATATAGATGTAATGGTCTCAGATGATTCGCTACGGGCAATTATTGAGGTGCGGCAGTGGGATAATCCGAAGATTACCGTTGACGACCTTCGTTTTTGCCTTTACAAAGCCGGCGTCATTGAGGGAATAGATGAGGACGCTTTGAAAGAGGCGGCACGAGAGATGCGTGCAGACAGAGAGATAAAAGCGGCCAAGTCGATACCGGCTATTGATGGCGAGCCGGCGGAGATCGAGCATGTTGTTAGAGTCTCAAGCAAGCCGCAACCGAGGATATTGAAGGACGGCTCCGTTGACCTAAAATCCTACGATATGCTGGTTCCTGTGGAGGAGAACCAGGTCTTACTCAGGAAGAAACCTCCAACCGAGGGCATTCCCGGCTTGAACGTGCGAGGCCAACCGTTGCCGGCCAACCCGGGCAAGGACATTCAGCTTCCCAAGGGCGCGAAGGGCACATATCTGACGGATAATGGTCGTGAGCTCAGAACCTCAGTTGCAGGTTGCGTTATGAAAGCCCCGGGTGGCGGCCTTTATGTTGAGCAAACGTACGAAGTTCGCCGGGATGTTGACTATTCCACCGGAAATATAGACTTCTCGGGTAATGTAATCGTCAAAGGGGACGTCCTATCTGGCTTCTCACTCAAAACCACCGGCGATGTCGTTATTCATGGCGTTGTAGAGGGTGCGACTGTCATCTCAACTGAAGGTAGCGTAACGATAAAAGGCGGCGTTCACGGCCGGCAGAATGCAGGCTATATTGAGGCGAAACACACTGTCGCAGCGAAGTTCATTCAGGAAGCCACGGCAGTCGCCGGCGATACGGTTATGGTCTCCGCTCATATCCTCGACAGCACTATCAAGGCCAAGAAGAAAGTAGATGCCTCCGCCAAGGAAGGCAGCATTATAAATAGCATCATATACGCCGGAGAGGAGATTATTGCCCAGAACATGGGCGGGCCCAATGCACGTGGAACAGAGGCAGCGATTCGTGACTTCGATTTGAGCACAGCCGAAATCAAGGAGAAATTGACCCAACTTGAGCAGGAAATGATTAAGGCGTGCGGCGGCGAGGAGGAGCTGATCAACATCATGAATAGGCTTAGTGAGGCCTCTGTGCCGAAATCTCAGATCGAGTTCACAGTGAAGAACTACTATAAGAAGATGGAGACCTTTCAGGAGGGCCTGCTCAGCATCCACAGCCAGTACTGCGAGCTGAAGAACGTCGCTCGGGGGCTCCTGCGTGGGCGTATCATCATTATAGGTACACTCCATCCGGGCGTCAAACTGTCAATTGCTGGGCGCAGCTGGACCGAGACCAACGGCTTGAAGCAGGTCAAGTTCTTCGTTGAGAAAGGCAAGATCGCTTACGGACCATACACGCCCGAGTAGTGACGAGCGGCCGCTCACAGGTCTCATCCGCCCATCTGTCCAATCCGCGCAGCCAACAGGGGCCGGTGCAGGTCATTGTGGTGGTAGTTCCCCGCTACTTGCCACCCTCGGCTATCCTGAAGCCCCGGAAGTAAAATGGCCTCTTCTCGCTTATATTCCCATGCGCAATAAGCGCGAAACTCGCCGGAGTAAAATCTCCAGGATTGGGCACGTTGGCGATGCGCGTATCATCGGCGTATGCTTTAATCGACCTCTTACTCACCATGAGCCTTAGACGGTGAACGCCTCTTGAGTGGAAGGCGGCATCATCCTTGCGCCCAAGTTGTTTCCCTTTCAGACGAAGATTCGCACCGTAGGAGAAGTAGTTAAGCTGGCCTATACGGTCGCCTTTATCCCCCACAAAGCAGATGTCAATGCCGGGATATGAGGATTTACCAGTCGGATGATAAATCTCGAGCTCAAGCGTCCACTTCTCTGGCAGACGTACCTTGCCTGTGTTCGGCATGAGCTTTCCGTCAGTCGTGGCCATAATCCACTTCTCGCCGCCGATATCGACCACCTCGAAATTCCCATTGTCGAGCTTGTTGTTGAACGGGAATTCGCCGACCTCGTCCTCGCTTAGATCGTCAATCCAGATGGTCTTCTGGCCTGGGACGAAGTCACATCCACTCTTGCGAATGGTTTTCTTCCGCGGCGACTTCGGCTTTGCGGGCTTCTTCTCTGCAGGCGTCTGAGTCTGATGATTAGAAGATCGAGCCGGTTCCTGCGACTTTTGCTTTTTCCCGGACCGTCCGTATTCTTGAGTATATTGCCCTTTGCCCTGGTATCGGTAATAGCTGCTGGGCAGCTTCTCCGCGATCTCCTTGATCACCTTATCAAGGGCGACACGGATTGCTTTCTCCATCGGGCTATTGGAATAGACACCCAGATCGCCTCGCATGGCAACACTTCTTGACCATCCACCTTGGTAGCCTCTAACGCCCCAGCTGTTGGATATGCCCTCTATATTAGTCGCGAAGATGATTCTCCTTTGCCTGATGTCAATCAACTTGATATCAAGGCCCATCGTCGCCTTCTTCATTGTCACTCTGGCGCCTCCAAGAAGCCTGTTGGCGAAATCCCGCCCGCGACCTCCTATGCTCGTGCTCTTCGCATTGGGCTCAAACATCGTCACGGAACCGGTGATTAGAACGTCGGCGCCCTCCATAAGGCCCGCCTCGGCGCCCTTGCCTTCCTCAACCATGCCGCCTTGAGCGAATTTTATCTCCTCCGTGATCTCCGCAAGGTCATCGCCGCTTGCAAGAACAATGAACCTGTTGTTATTCGCGAGTGAGGTCGAGAGCATCTCACTGAAAGCTGAGGCCATTCTGCTTGAACACCGATTCGCTTTGCTTTTGATCCGCCCGACAGATATTCTGGCCTTGTTCCCCTGGTAGGTTAGATTGTCCTCGATTGAGCTCGCCATGGTTGATACTGAGCCAACCACAAAGCAAATGAGCAGCAAGCATACCGATAACCGCTTACGCATCCTTATTTCCTCCTCTGGACTGTCCATCGATTAAACATTAATTCCCAACTGCACTAAGATACATAAAACACACTAGGCATACAAATACAGATTGGAAGTCGAAGAATCAGATTGAAGTGTGGGGCGAGCTATCCAGCCTTCGGGGGCTTAAGTTAATGGATATGCAAGCAGCGGGATCAATGCCGCAGCGAGATGTTACGCAGTCCGGAAACTCCCAGAGTTACTCCGAATTGTCGCTCCCATTCTCCCCGGCCACAGGCGTCTCCTCAAAAACGCCGGGCCGCCGGAGCTCAGCTCTTGCGCTACGCCGTTTCCGCTTCTGCTCATACATGAGCTCATCGGCCCTCATCATAAAATTATCCAGAGTGCTAGTATCTTCCGGATCGTATGAAGCCATACCGACACTGATTGCAAGCTCATAGCTCCTATCTTTCGAGGCGTTATGTAACTTGATGCAATCCTCGATACGCTCGTTCGCGAATTCAGCGGAGGAGGCGCCAACCGCCAGAACAGCAAATTCGTCGCCGCCGAGCCGAGCGATGATATCCGATGATCGGAAAACCTCCCTGAAAACATCTGCCGCCTCGATCAGCGCCTCGTCTCCCACGTTATGGCCCAGCGTGTCGTTGATCGATTTCATGTTGTCTAAATCGGCGAAAATCAGCGCAATTGGCTCTTTCGTGCGGCCGGCAGCTTTGAGCTGTTGCTCGGCAAGAGTCATGAAGCCACGCCTGTTGTTGAGGCCTGTTAGCGGGTCAATAAGGGACATCTCTTGAACTTCCTGCAGTGCCTGCTCAAGAGCGTCCTCCGCACGCTTCCGCTCGGTGATGTCGTTGCCGATGCTGAGTATCCCGATCGTATCTCCACTTTGATCAAGAACCGCCCTATTTGTCCACGAGACCCAGACCCGTTCGCCGTTTTTGCGGACGTTCTCGTTCTCGTTGTTGACGTATTTCTCGGGATGCTGGCCGATGTCCACCATCATCTGTCCAAGATCCATTCCTGATGCGTCGCGCTCGGCAACGATAAGCCCGATCAGACGCCGGCCGACCATCTCCATCTCTTCATACCCGAAGAAATCGAACCCGAACTGGTTCATAAAAGTAATCACTCCGTGTACATCCCATCGCATGATTATGCTGTTTGCGTTCTGAACCAGCTCACGGTACTCGCATTCTGTCTTATCCAGGGCGTCCCGCGCCTCGTTTCGGCTTCGAGTGATGCGCTCTGCATAGGCGCCGAAACCAACGATGAGCCCCGTGGTGAGGCAGCGCATCCAGAGCTCGCCAGGATTGATCGGGAACAGATTGTCCGCAAGTGTCGTGCCGCCATAGAAAATGTACGTGTCCAGAATCGAGTCGACTATCCAATACACGAATGCAACCCACAGCCCGATTTTCAGCATCAAGAGCTCCCTAACATGCCCGAAAGGACAGCGATCTGGACTGCCTATCTGCGCAAATCTGGTGCTCTCGATGTCTGCGGCCAAACACCCATAGGTTGCCACCCATACAAAGAGCCGCGCCAGTTGCGGCAGTCCATACGAGTCCAATATCGGTAAAATGCCTCAATTCGTTTAAGTGGCATATAGGACGGGCACTACTTCAATCTGACCATTTATAATACTGGCCCAGCTAAGACGTCTGCGTGTGCATGCACAATGCGTGCTTGCATAGGCCGGGAGAATAGTATTCCCATCAACAAATCTGGAGAGAGCTTGATGCGGATGACTAATGTGGATTTGCTTAATGGCGTCATTGGCCTGCACATCTGGCGGCAAACAGCCCAAGCGCATTACTTGAAGGGAGGAATATCGACAGGCAGGCCAACTCTCATGAAGAATCTGGCGAAGGCCTGCGACAAGTGCTCCCTGTAGGGAGGGAGGAGGCGCAGTCTCGGTCCCATGTTCTTGGAGAACCTAGCAAGAAATCTATATGGGAGGCTCGATGTTCTCCTGAAGTCAACAGCCAAAAAATCATCGAATATATCACCTAATTCTGGTTTCATCAGAAGGTGGAAGCCCACTACTGAGCCCTGTCGCAGGTCGTTTTTTAGTGAATTCCTCTCCTTTCTGTTTCTTTCCTTGAATAATGGATCATTTTTCTCGAATTTCTCCAATTCCCAAATGGGACAGAACACGACGCTCTTGACCTTAGGTTTTTCTCGAGCCAAATCGCATGACTGAGTTAGAATGATCACATCATAGTACAACACGTCGGTTTCATACTCTTGACCGGCCTCAACTTTATCTATAATCTCAAACAATGGGCAGGATGTGAGAATGTCGCCCTGTTGAATTCGCTCTTCCGCCTTTACGATTTCATAGGGTGGGTAATGAAGCATGTTTGGGATCCCTACAAGAACCAGCTGGGATCGAGCTCCGGTGGTTCAGCTTTGCCGACGTTTCTGATACGCATAACGACCTTGCGCTTCTCCTTTGGCAGCAACTGAACAGCTAGATCATACTCAAAAAGGCCCTCGTCTGTTGAGAAATCAGCTTCATCCGAGATCTCTTCGGGAACGCTCCATTCATTCTCCCTCAGAGCAGACGGCGGGGAGAAAGACCGTTCAGTCCCTCGCAGCTCGTGCTCTTGACCAAGCACTGATTCTCGGAGCCCTTTCCCCGCCTTAAGGCTCCCGAAATCTGAGGAAATTGGGACGGGCCTAAAATAACAGCCGCGACCGTCGATCGTGGAACTCGTACCACCGGTGGTAAAGGGAATCCCACGGGGGCCAAGAGGATGGTTTGCGATTAAGACTGATGCCTGTGTCATTTGAACCTCTCCATAAGCTCGCCCTCAATCATCCTGAAGAATATCTTATGAATCAATTCATCGGCATCATTAGCCCAGCTAGCAATCTCTTCGGTATCCTGCGGTACATCTTGCCCCGTGGTCTCAACAATCGTCTCCCAAGTGAGAAGGTCCTTGTTGTTCCTGCTGCCTCGGCCGAATCGCAAGCGCAGCTGCCCCTTCGGTCTGTCTGAGGCAAAGAAAATTGTGGAATCAAGCGCCGTGGGTGAAGTTGAAACTCCGGTACCCTCGAGCAAAGAGGGCTTTGCTGTAACGTCAGTTTTGAGTGTTCGTGAGATGTATTCTGAAACGTTCTCGGCTTGATAATCGAAATCCACAGCATCGATATAACGTAGCATCAGGCGACTGAATGTCGGTTTCTGGTCATCCTGGTAAATGCTCAAAAAGACCTGCACAAGAGCCTCAATTCCACAATGGAAAACATCTCTCTTAAATCCCTGCTTCGTATGATTCAAAGTGAGTATCCCGGGGCCCATTTGCACCAAAGGCCATTCGTTCTTACCTTTTCGGAAACGATGCTGAATTACGTGAGCTGCAATCTCGGCCGGCATACTGGCCGTAGGCAATGGTTCATGAAAAGGATAGTCGTCGCTGAGCTTCTCGTATATTCTGCCTGCGAGTATTCCATAGTTGAACTCAGGCGGTTCATCTTGCCGTTGGCGAAGCTGCCAGTATAGTTCGAATATGGCCTCCACCAGTGGTGGATTACTGAGGTCTGGATAGCCCATGCTCTCTCTTCCTCTTGCTGAACATGTATTGTTCACCACTTATACAACAGATTGTGCGGCACTGTGTTTCATTAAAGGTGTAACCTATCACAGTACAGCAGAATCTACACCCGAAAATGAACTTGGCACATAGCGGAACCCGTGACAGTCATAATGAGTGAGCTCCAATCAACGAGAATCCCAACAGCCTTTGCGATCGAGTGACCACAAGACCTGAGCAAAATGTCTTACGCACATTACAGGACCCTCGGCACGGTGATGCTGCCGTTCATCAAAAAGAGCATCCGGGCGTCGGGGCCGGCCGATGAAAGCGCGTTGTCAATCGCGGCTTGGAGAAATGAAAACGGCTCAATAAAGACGCGCTTTAGAATTAATGGATCAAGATCGGTTACGGCGAGTATCCGGCCGCGAAGCACCGCCTTGGCCAGTCGTCCGGCCTTGTGGCAGCCAAAATTTAGCTCCTTGCTCACCCTCTCCAGCACCACCTCGGGCGTGCCGCAACGCTGAATAAAACGGATATAGGAGTCCTCACCAACGCCAGCCGGACACTTCGAGACGAGAATAACCACGCCTCCTTTGGTCAAGGCTGGCAGCGCGTGCTCAAGCGCCTTTTGTATCTGATAGAAGTCCCGGTCAAGAGGCGCCCGAGCGACAGAGACGACGACATCTGCTCGAGCCTCGACTGGAATAACGAAGACCTCGTCCGCGAGCTTCGTGGCCGCTATAAACGATTTGTGGAGATCGCCGGAGGTTGTGGAATATATCCGATTGTCCCGGTCCAGCACAAGGTTGATTGAGAATACCGGTTTGCCCCCAAGAAAAGACGCCGCCTCGACCATGTCCTCATGAACCGCATTGCCAGAAAGCGCGAGCGGATTGACGCCGGGCTTAAGGGCCAGGCTATGATTCTGCTCGATAGACTCGAATGCGGCAAGCCCCGGCAGAAATGACTTGCGACCACCGGTGTACCCCGCGAAGTAGTGCGGCTCCACTGAGCTCAGAACGACGATTCGGCCCGCCTCAAGCACAGCGGCGTCGAGGCTGACATGGGCGCCGGCGCTGGTTGTGCCGACATAGGCCTGCTCGGAGGGTTTGCGCGAGTGGTGAATTAGCACTCTGGGCGCGATGCTGGAGAGCGACGGCCCAAATATCATCGCCAATTCCGCCGATGTCGGCGGCCCATGGGCCCCGGTGGCCACGATGAACCACAGGTCTTCCGGGCACTTTGCCATCTCAAGCAAGACCGGAACCACTCGCGCTGTCGGTGTGGGTCTGGTGGCGTCATTCACGACAACAAGAGTCTTGCCGGACGAAGATAGAAACTCGGCCAAACTGGGCGAGGCGATGGGTCTAGCGAGCGATTCGCGTATCAGCTCCTGTTCATCACGAACGGGCATGGATCTGGGATGCAGCACGCCGGCCAGGTTTGCCTCGGGAACGCGGGCCCTTATACTGCTCGACCCGTACGGGACATCAACTGAGACTAGATTCTTGTTCATCATGGAAGGCTATAGCACACTTGATGGGTAAAAAGCAAAATGGGGGACACCGAAAGGCGCCCCCCATGAGCTGTAGCGAAATGCTACTACAGGTTTTCTATCAGAGCCGAGCCGTATTCGGAAGTCTTGAGCTTCGTCGCGCCTTCCATCTGCCGATGCAGGTCGTAAGTGACTCGCTTCTGCTTGATGGTTTTCTCTATCGCGGCATTGATGAGCTGCGCGGCCTCGTCCCACTCGAGATGCTCAAGCATCATAACGCCGGAGAGGATGACCGAGGTCGGATTGACCATGTCCTTGTTAGCATACTTCGGCGCCGTGCCATGCGTTGCCTCAAAGAGCGCAACCTGATCGCCGATGTTTGCACCCGGGGCCATACCCAGACCGCCGACCTGCGCGGCGCAGGCGTCAGAGAGGTAGTCCCCGTTGAGGTTTGGAAGCGCAACGACCTCGTATTCGTCAGTTCTGGTCAGGATCTGCTGGAGCATACTATCCGCAATCCTATCCTTCATGACGATTTTGTCCGCAGGCGCTTTGCCGTCGAACTTGTCCCAGAGCTCCTGCTCCGTGATCGTTATATCACCGAATTCATCCTTGGCGACCTCATAACCCCAGTCCTTGAAGGCGCCCTCGGTGAACTTCATGATGTTGCCCTTGTGCACAAGCGTAACGCTCTTTTTGTGACGCTTGATTGCGTATTTGATTGCTGCCCGAACGAGCTGCTTTGTCGCATGGATACTGATTGGCTTGATGCCGATGCCAGAGTCCATCCTGATGTTCTGGCCCATCTCTTTGTTGAGGAAGTTGATTACTTTCTTAACATCCTCAGAGCCTTCTTGCCACTCGATGCCCGCATATACATCTTCGGTATTCTCACGGAAGATGATGATGTTCATCTTCTCTGGGTGCTTCACAGGGCTAGGAACGCCCTTGAAATACTGGACTGGCCGGACACAGCTGTAGAGGTTCATTATCTGCCGCATCGCGACATTTAGGCTCCTGAAGCCACCGCCAATGGGTGTCGTAAGCGGCCCTTTGAGCGCCACAAAGTAGTGGCTGATGGCGTTGATGGTGTCCTTTGGCAAGACCTCATCATACTTGGCAAGAGCTGAATCGCCAGCATAAATATCAAGCCACACTATCCGCCTCTTGCCTCCATAAGCCTTCTCAACGGCGCCATCCAAAACTCGGCGTGTTGCCTTCATGATATCAGGACCTATTCCGTCGCCCTCAATGACCGGAATGATAGGATTATCAGGAACGACGAGCTTGTCGCCCTCATAAGTAATCCTGGTTCCGTCCTTTGGTGGAACGATCTTGTCGAACTGCATGGTCATTCTCCTCTTTCCTCTTTGTACGAGTCAGTCAAGATTGAAATCGCCATACTTGTCTATGTGATTCAGAAGTCCGCCGTCCTCAAGTAACTTCTGCATCACCTTCGGCAACGGCGCAAATGAGATGTTTGTCTTCTTAGTCAAATTGTGGACTACGCCGGCGTCAATGTCCACCTCAAGCTCGTCACTCACCTCGATCCCGTCGGTATTGCAGATTATGACCGGCAGACCGACGTTGATTGAGTTGCGATAGAATATCCTGGCGAATGACTTGGCTAGCACCGCGCTCACGCCAGCGATCTTGATAATCGTCGGCGCGTGCTCCCGACTCGAACCGAGACCAAAATTGTTGCCACCAACAACGAAATCGCCCTTGCTCATCTTTGTAGCGAATTCAGGGTCCGCATCCTCAAGAACGTGCTTTGCTAGCTCCGGCAAATCAGAGCGCAAATGGAAAAGTCGCCCCGGCGCAATGTGGTCCGTGCTGATGTCGTCACCAAATACCCAAGCCTTGCCCTTCATCTTCTCCATCTTACAGCACCTCCCGCGGGTCAGTTATCCTCCCCGTCAGGGCTGTTGCAGCGGCTGTCGCCGGAGAACCGAGATATATAAAGCCCTTGGGGTTACCCATTCGCCCGACGAAATTGCGATTCTGTGTTGTAAGGCACGTCTCGCCGTCGCCGAGAGCGCCTTGATGAACACCAACACAAGGCCCGCAACCCGGCGGCAGAATCAGCGCATTGGCATCAAGCAGCGTCTGGAGCGTTCCATCCTTGAGCGCAGCCATCAGGATACCTCTGGACGCCGGTGCTATCAGCAATCTCGTGTCCTTGTCCCGCTTCTTGCCCTTTAGAATCGACGCCGCAACCTGAAGGTCCTCGAGGCGCCCGTTCGTGCAAGTTCCTATGACAACCTGGTCGATATGGATTGGGTCCATTTCTTTAACTTGTGACATCGTCCTTGTGTTATCGACCGTGTGTGGAAAGGAGACCGTCGGCTCGAGCTTCGAGACGTCGATCTTGATGACCTTCTCATATTCAGCGTCCGCATCCGGTGATATGGGTCTGAAAGCATCACCTCGGCCCATCTCCTGCAAATAGTCCCGGGTGACGTCGTCGGAGGGGAAGAGCCCAACCTTCGCGCCCGCCTCGACCGCCATGTTGGCAATCGTAAGTCGCCCGAACATCTTCATTTCGTCAACGGTCTTGCCGTGGTATTCCAAGGCCTTGTATGTGGCTCCATCCGCCCCGATCATGCCGATCAGGTGAAGCACGAGGTCTTTTGTATACACGCCTTCTGGAAACCGACCCATGAGCTGTATCTTGAACGTCTCGGGAACCCTGAACCAAGTCCTCCCGAGCGCCATAGCGATCGCAACATCCGTCGAGCCCATGCCCGTTGCGAACGCGCAAAGCGCGCCTCCCGTACACGTGTGAGAGTCCGCGCCAACGTGAACATCTCCCGGCGCAAGGTAATCCTGCGGAATGATCTGATGGCAAATGCCATCACCCACCTCGGACAGCACGGCCCCGGTCTTCCTAGCAAAGCGCCTCAACAACATGTGGTCGTTTGAGAGCTCCTTGCGGGGAGAGGGCGCCGCGTGATCGAGAAACAGAACCGTCTTGCCGGGATGTGCGACACGTTCCAAGTTGATCTTCTGAAGCTGCCGAACCGCCAGCGGGCCGGTGCCGTCCTGCACGAGGCAGACGTCAACCGAGGCGATAACGAACTCGCCGGCCTTCACTGCGCGACCAGAATGCTCAGAGAGGATCTTCTCTGCTAATGTCTGTCCCATGATTGCTTCATCCTATCAAGATCAATGATCCGCCAAACTTGGCGGTGATCAAATAACAGCGAGCGCCTCAACTCGAGGCGCTCACCGCAACAGCATTTTATACGAGATTCGTAAGCTTGTTGAACTCAATTGACTTAGGTCTGTTGATCGCGGTCCCGATTCCACGATGTAGAATCAGCTGCGAGATCATTCCCATCACCCTAGATACGCTGAACAGCACTGTATAGTACTCGAACTCGCGCAATCCGTAATGATACAGAAGCGAGCCGGACCCAGCGTCAACGTTCGGCCACGGGTTCTTAATCTTCGGGAACTCCTTCAGGACCTTCGGAACGACATCAAAGACCGTGGCGACGGTCTTGAATACCGGGTCTTCCGGAATATGCTCTTTGCCGAAGGCAAGGAAGCCAGCAAAACGCGGATCAGTCACTCTCAGGACGGCATGGCCGTAGCCCGGAACAACCTTGCCAGCCGCAAGCGTCTCCCTTGTGTTCTTGTCAATTTGCTCCGGAGTCGGCACGCCGTCGAACTTCTCCATCAGCTCCAGTATCCAGTTGAGGCACTCCTGGTTCGCGAGACCGTGAAGCGGGCCAGCGAGACCATTCAGCCCGGCGGACACAGCATAATATGGGTCCGAAAGCGCCGAGGCGACTGTGAAGCACGTGTAAGCCGAGACGTTACCACCCTCGTGGTCGCAATGGAACGTCAAGTAAAGCCGCATCAGCTTCGCAAAATCGCCCGTCGGGTCCGAAACGCCGAGCATGTTGGCGTAGTTCGCGCCCAGGTCAAGGCCCGGAGTCCACGGGATAACATCGCCCTTGCCATAACGCATGCGATAAATCCCAGCGGCAATCGAGGGTATCTTGGCCAAGATGTGTAGGCCATCCTCAAGGGCCGGAATCCAATACTGGTCCTTTGTCATGCCCTCGGAATACATCTTGCGGAATACGCTCTCACGCTCCAAAACCAAAACAGCCGTGTTCAGCATAGCCATTGGATGGCTATCCTCAGGCATGGACGCCAAAACGTCCCAAACATATTCCGGCACGTATGAACGCTTGTCGAGGTCCTGCTGAAGCGTTTTCTTCGCCTCGTCATCCGGGAACTCGCCGGTCAATAGGCAGAAGAATATCTCCTCCGGCCACTTGTCCTTAATGTCAAGTAGCGGGTATCCGCGAATAATAAGGCCCTTGTCAGGCTCCACGAGCGATGTATCGCACAGAAGGCCCAAAACCCCTCGCAAGCCACCGAGAAGCTGTGCTACGGTAACTGTTGATATCTGCTTTGCGCCGTGCTCCTTTGCAAATGCCTTAACTTTCTGGCGATTTAGCGGAATCTGCTCGGCTAACTTCTGCTGAAGAGTTGCCATCGTCCTTCCCTCTCTTCTCCGTTAAAGGTTCAATCTATTCCTAAGCGACCTCTGCCTATGATGTGGTCAATAAGTGCAGTCTGTGCCTTATATTTTGAAAGCAACCGACAATAACTGAATCACATCTTGATAGTCAACCCCAATCTCTCAAATAGGTTCCCAAGAATGGGGGCGAGGCGCGTGTGGAGGTGAGAGCTATTAATAATGGGAGGATCCACGAAGGACACGAAGCGCCACGAAGGTCACTGGTAGTGCTCCTTTGGTGGATAGTCTCTCCTTACGCGCATAGCAGATGGCGATGAGCGGAAGCGCCTCACGGACCGGCATGATTGGCTTCGCATCCCTAGCAGGGGCCTTTGGATTTCGAGGCTTTGACTCGCGTATTGTATTTCGCTATTGTGCTTTGAGTTTATTGCCCTCTAAGAATGAGTCATTCGGGTCGGTGGCCTAGCGAGGAGCTGGAATGCAGAATACAGAAGTTACTACTTTCGGCCCCCTAATCGCACGTGACCGAGGGATGGTTGACGCATTGGGATTGGCTCGCAAGGCTTCAAGGGAGAATGTCCCAGTGCTTCTAGAGGGAGAGAGCGGGACGGGTAAACAGGCGTTAGCATTTGCTATTCACACAGAAAGCTCTCTCAAACGCTCACAGTTCTGTGTTATAGGATGTTCCGCTGATGCCCCGACAGCCTTGAAATCTATGTTGGTTGGGTCCAAGCCCATTCTTGTAGTGCGATACGGGCAGAAAACTGGGAGTGAGCTCAGGCTAGAGAGGGCTGGCACATTATATATTGATGAGATTAGGCTTATGAGCCCGACGGTTCAGTTTGGGCTATTGAGTCTTCTGGACGAGCTTCGGTCTTCCCCGTGTGGGATTCAGAGGGAAACGAAACCACATCTACGTGTGATTACGTCAACCACCGGAGACATCCAGAAAGCCTGCAAAGAGGGTCTTGTCAGGTCCGACCTATTCTATGCTATGAGTGTAATACATATCACGTTGCTGCCTCTCCGAGAGAGGCTGGATGATCTTGTTCCGCTGGCCAAGCATTTTCTACAAGTGGCTATGCAGAAGCATAGCAAGAGCCATAGGACGTTTTCGTCCAAATGCCTCACCGAGATGGCCAAATATGGTTGGCCGGGGAATCTGGATGAACTGAAGAGCAGAATAGAAAGGGCTGTTATTCTGTCATCGGCAATGGCGATAAGCCACCGAGAGCTGGGTTTACCATCCTTGACCCGCGAAATTGGGATCAAGCTCGCTGATAGAAAGCTTGAGCTGGAAAAGCAGAATCTCCACACCGCTCTGGAGGCAGCCGGGGGCTACGTTGCACGCGCGGCGAGGATTCTTGGTCTATCGAGGCAGAACTGCTATAGACTTGTGAAAAAACACAACATGTCTCTTGACGATTTCCGAAACAAGAGGATAGCTGATCTTGACAATTGACTGCCGTACAAATGAGCAGCGCGTAGCGTTCCTCGGCAAAAACAACGCCAGCCAAGGTCAGCGTCACGAAAGCGATCGATAGCAGAACACGAATGTGTCTAACCATTTTATATCCTCCCATTCCGATCTATATGTCTGCACCATTATAGTAATCGGATTGGACGGCGTTTGCAAATGGGATTCGTCGATGAGTTTCCGCATTCATTGCCTGGATTTCTCTTAGTATTAGCATTCAAGCTTGATATTCTGACCTTTCAGGGCAGTCCTATAATCGGATTTGAAGAATAAACAGATATTCTAGCATACGGGAGTTGACGTGGCTTTAGAGGTGTGGTTTAATCTATCATGTGACTATAGATGAGCATCTAGATCTGAAGATTATCGAAAAAGCCTGCCCGGAAATCGATGAGGCGCTTTTTGGGGATAGGGACTCGGTTTGCATTCTTGAGAAGGAATACAGACCGTTCTCCACAGGGAAAGTGCGCGAGATCGCTATCGCTGAGGCCAATCTCAAGTTCATTCAGCAGAATCCTGAGAAGATCAACCAGAGAACTAAGGAGCCCAGTGACGGCGCCCTGGCTGCTCTTGCGGGGCATCACGTGATATGGATACTTATAGGCGATAGGTACACCGGCGCGGGTGTTCTGGACGGTTGCTATACTCCCACTCTTCATCGTGATCTTAAGCTGTTGATCAGAAAGGTGATCCGTAACCGCCACCCCCAGGAGGAGTGAGCGTGCCGGAGATCGTTCGCTTCTTTCAGGGAATGCCTAACGGTCTCTGGGGCGCAGATGCAGCGGCGAGAGGGGAGCATCTGGGCCTTAAGGGCGCGGGCCTCGTCCGGCTTGCTGAGCTTGGTCTTCCGACCCCTGATGGATTCGTCATACCAATTGACGCTATTGAGCGACTTAGGAGTCTGAATATCGGGCTTATTTCTGAGATCAAGCTCAACCAGCGCCTCCCCACGGAGCTCATCGACGACTTGGTTATTCCGGAGGGCTTCTTTGAAGCGGTCAAGGAGAACATTGCATGGCTTGAGGAGAGAAATGCTTGTCGGTTTGGGGAAGTAAATCGCCCCCTTCTCGTCTCCGTTAGGTCGGGCGGAACAGTCTCTCTGCCCGGTCTCATGGCGACTGTCTGCAATGTGGGTCTGACTAGACAGATGATCGATTCCATTGAGCCGACAGACACGAGGCGTGGGTTTCTATTGGACTGCTTTCGGCGGTTTATAGAGAGCTTTGGAGGCGCGGCGCGCGGAATTAAGACCCAGTGCTTCAGAGACATCCTGAGAGAATATAAGTCGTCGGGGCATAGTAATATCTCCTGGCCTATGAATGAGTATCTTTCGCTTTGCCCCGTCCCGAGCGACCCATGGAGTGCTCTTAGGTTCTCCATTTTTGCCGTTATGCTCTCTTGCGAGACGACAGAGGTTGCTAGTTTTGCTCGAACCATTTACATCAGGGAGCGAGTCAGGACGGCTGTAACGGTCCAGAAGATGGTTTTTGGAAACCTCGATGCTGCATCGGGTAGTGGCGTCGTCTTCAGCCGCAATCCATCCACTGGTGAGCCATCGATGAAACTGGGTGGGAGTCGTGTGTTTGGACAGATTATACTTCAATCGCAGGGCGTGGACGTCGTCCAGGACCTCGATGACAACAGCGCTATCCAGGACTTGCAGCAGAGTCAGCCTTCAGTTTGTGAGAAGCTGGCCGAGATTGCCAGGACACTCGAAAAGGACTCGGGCCACGTCCAGGACATAGAGTTCACGCTGGAGTCTGGCAATCTTCATATTTTGCAGGCAAGGCCCGCTAGGATGGCTCCGGCCGCGTTTTTGAGGGCTCAGCTTGATATGGTCGCGGAGGGCATAACATCGGAGGCTGATGTCATAAAGCGAACTGACCCGAGGCAGCTGGAGCGCGTTCTATCCTGCACGGTGACGTCAAGTCAGACCGGTTCCCCAAGACTGATTGGCAGTGGAAGCCCGCTGGTGCCCGGCTATGCAACGGGCCGGCTATGTTTCGACATTCGGAAGGTGAGGCAGTTCAAATCACAAAACGAGCCGGTCATCTTCTGTTGCGAGCGGCTTCTATTATCTCATATTCACGTTTTGGAGGTCGTTGACGGCATTATATCCTCGCAGCGAAACGTCCTATCACACGCAACGCTCAACGCGCGCTATCTCGGTCGCCCGAGCGTTGTGAAGGCCTCCGTTCGCATAGACTCGCGAGCGGGGACGTTGCGCTACGGTGGTGATGATATTCCTTCCGGGATACTCAAGGAGGGGGATACTGTCTCAATCGATGCGCATCGTGGGCATATATACGAGGACCAAATGGAGATACGGGTCTCCGGAATCGATGACCCAATCGCCCAACGTTTCTGCTCTCTAGTCACCAGCTACGGTGGAATAAAGGTCTATGCGCAGGCGGAGGACCACGAGACATACGCCGTCGCGAAGCGGCTCGGAGCAGACGGCGTGGCCAACTTCCGGTCTGACGTCTTGTTCTTCAAGAAGTTTATGAACGTCGCTCTTTGCGACTATGTCCTGAGTGTGGGCACAGCGAACGAACCATCGGCCCGGGAGCGGCTGCTTCTGGCGCTCAAGCGGGACTTTGCGGAGATCTTCCGCACAATGGATGAGAACTACATCGCGATCCGCCTGATCAAGCATACGATGTATGAGTACTTCCCGAAGGAAAGGTCCGATCTCGTTGGTCTTGCCGAGGATATCTTGAGAGCGAGGCGCAGTGATGATCCAAGAGATGCCGGAAAGAAACTGAGCAGCAGCGAGGTGGAGAAGATGGTGAGGGTTATCAGAAGCAAGAAACGACTTCAGGAGGACTATAACCCAATTATAGGAAGGCGAGGGGTCCGGCTTGCGACGACGCTGCCTGAGATTTACGAGATCGAGATCAAAGCAATCCTTCTGGCAATGCTCCAATCGAGGGAAGAGGGGAAAGAGCTCGCAGTCGATATGCTGATCCCTTATGTATGTGTGGTCGGTGAGTTTTTGTTCGTCAAAGGGCTCGTGGACAGGATCGCCATCGAATGCGGAGCGGCCGACCTTGAGTATGGCACGGCGCCGGTTATCGAGATGAGCGGCATACTTTTTGAGATGGACAAGATTGCAGCGCACACGGGCTTGGTTGTAATCAGGTCGGACAAGCTCACCACGTCAACGCACCATATAGCGAGAGAGGACGCGGAGGAGTTTCTCCCAGAATACGTAGATAGAGGATGGTTCTACGGTGATCCATTCAGAGTGATTCAGGAAAGCACTGAAAGAATCGTCAGACAGGCTGTCCAGGCAGCGAAACAGAGCAACCCGGCCATTAGGATAATGGTCTCAGGAACACATTGTGCCAACGAGTATAGCCTCAGAAGATTACTCGACCTCGGAATAAATGAGGTCTCCTGCCCACCAATAATGGTGCCCGTCGCCAAACTCATCGCCGCCAAGATCGAGGAGACTGGGCATTGAGACCATCGGGTGACGAGACTATCAGGCTATCGGACCTAGTAGAGCAGTTCGATCAATTCATGGAGGCCAACAAGAGGGCCGTCAGAAGTCTAGGTGAGCTCGGCAAGATGTTTGCGAAGATATCACTCGTGACGGTGCGGCGTAATGAGCCATTCAATGCCGAGAACATTCGACATCGCTGTCGAAAAAAGCGGCACATCGAAGCCATCTGCCACAGCCTTTCCAGGCGCCTCCTAGGTTGCATGGCCGCCATGGATGCTCTGGTCGAATCATACCATCTGCTCAGCCGTGCAAACAAGGCGGAAATCGACGAAGCTCTTGAGCGAATAAAGAACCGTTTTCTCTCTCACTTTTGGTTTCTACAGCGAATTTTGCTCTTCAACCTGAGCAGCGATGTTACCTATTTTTCACAACACAAGAGGGCTCTAGGCCTGCTCATCGACATAAGGCCGAGCATCATGAGATCGATACTCAGCATGAAGGACCAGGGGCTGGTTCCAAAACTGAGAAGTCTCAACGAACTTGTTCGATACATCCACCAGCGCGGTGAGAACGCATTCTTCATCCGCGCGCGACAGATGGGCGCCTCAGCCCAATTTGCGTTGGGGAGTGGGAACTGTCTCAACCTGGTTGATCTGGACGTTCAGCTCTCTTCCGGCGGAGCGGATGACGGAACCGACCGGACGCTAAGTGATCTGCTCAGGGAGCCTGTGATGGCTGGTCTCCTGCAACCCTACAGAGAGGGAATAAAGGGCGAGGGAGCAGAGACGCTCAATGTCGTCAAATTCAAAGAGACGATCGATACGCAGCTGGAGCTGGGCCTTCATAAGGCGAGGCTCAGGAGCAGAATACCGACAGTACCCGGCGCGACCCCAAGCTCCATATCGCTCTCCTACTACGAGCCTTTCCAGACACTTGTCTCCCAAACACTCGGCCAGCGTGTCCGATACCTGTCCGGGATACTTTCCCGATTGCTTTTCTCTGTCGATACAGACTTCGTAACTTATCTCAACGCGCAATTCGATGGCGCGCCGGGGAAATGCCGCGCAGCGCTTGGCGAGCTCGTTCGCGCCATGATCTCGCTAAAAGACCTCGATGAATTGCTCTCCCAGCCGGGCAAAACAGAGCACGCAATTTCGCTTTTTGCCGAGGGCGTAAGCAACATACATGGATACTTCAACGCCGTCCGGTGCCTCGATCTGGCGCTCAATGGCGAAGTGTCGCCCGAGTCCCTCTCAATGATCCTTGGGCAAGAAGAACTCAGCCCCAAGGAGATGAGTATTCTCCTGCACGGCGATTTCGCCAAGTTGATCGGGCGTCCGGGTGTTGATGCCACAATTGCAGAGACCATCCGGTCTGTCTTAACCAGCCAGATGAGCGGTTGAGCACCTAACGGTCAGAATCGAATAAAGAGAAGACGTCCGAAAATGCGAACATCCAAATGGAACTTCAGATTGTGAGCAATAGAAAGACCTTTCTGCTGATTACGGCCGCAGCGCTTTTCATTCGCATTGTCTATCTTCTCCTTGCGCCCCAGACGCCTGTTCTGACCTATTACAACTTCGATGAGGGCGACTACGAGCTCATAGCTAAGAACGTCTATGAGGGCAATGGCTATTGCTATATCAAGGGGCAGCCGACGGCCTTCAGGCCGCCTTTATACCCCCTCATGATCGCCTCAATCTACCAGATTACCGGGAAACGCAGCCATCTAGCAGTCAAGCTAACGCAGGCACTCATCAGCGCAGTAACTGCTGGGCTTATCTTCCTGCTGGCTAGCATAGTTCTTAGCCGTGCGGCTGGCTTATGGGCCGGCATGTTATTCTGTATATATCCCATTATGCTCTATTACGTCCCGAAACTCCTGACGGAAACCCTCTTCATTGCCCTTCTCTGCGCCTCGTTATGCTTGTTGCTCTTCGCCGTCAAACGAGGCGCGGTCAAGTTCTATGCGCTAGCGGGTCTCGCGTTTGGCGTGGCGTTTCTCTGCCGCCCGGTTCTTCTGCCGTTTTTGGTCGGCCTATTCGTTCCGATGATAATTTTACTGGCGAGGCGCGGGGCGATAAAGGGGCCTCTGGTGCGAGGCGCCTCGCTCCTTTTAGTATTTGTGGTCGTCATCTCCCCCTGGGTAATCAGGAATTACGTTGTGTTCGACGAGTTCATCCCAACAGATACCCACCTCGGCTGGGTCCTCTGGCATAACACCAAAGTCCACTTCGATTTTGATGCGGATTTTGAGAAATCGAGACGCGAAATCGATGAGGCGCAAGCGGCCGGAACGTTGACGAGTGAGAGCTTCTTCGATGCAATTCAAAGGCATGCGCACTACGGCGCTCAAGCTCAGCAGGACGGCATACGAAAGGCATACGACCCGACACAGATGCCGCAGTCGGAGACTGAGATCAGCCGCTTCTTTATCCGAAAAACGTTCGAGTTCTTCCGCGATAAAAAACTGCGCCTCGTTCGGGACAGGGTCGCGAATTTCATCAACTTCTGGATGCCGATTTCCTCAACCGAGGGCAGAAAGGGCGAGTACCAGTTTATGTACGGTGTCATGGCGCTTTTTGCGCTTGTGGGCCTCTATTTCGCATTCAAGGAGCGAAGACTGCTCGATCTGTTACCGTTGCTCCTCATCGTGGCCAACTTCTGGATTGCAACGACCGTCTTCATCTACCATTCGCGACTGAAGATGCCGGCCGATATTGTAACTATTGTCCTCGCGGGGTATTCAATAGACGCAATCCGCCGCGCAAAAGGCGTGAGATGGCTCGCCTGCCTCGCCGCCGCGGCGATTGGCCTTAACCTCATCGCCTGCTTCCTGCTAGCGCCGCTGAAGGGTCTGATCAAAAGCGTCTTCTAGTAGGGGCGTCCTGCATGCGCCCTTGAATCCCACGCCTCCTCCTCATCGCCCGACTTCAGTCGAGGCGATGCAAAGGGCTATTATGATCCTAACCCCCGAATTCATTCGGGGGATGCGGGCCAGCCGACCCCCTCTATATGCTCTTCAGGTGAAGATTCCGGGGAGGTGGCCTCAGCTGCCAACCGCGCCGACTTGCTCGACCGCGAGATTCTCAAGCTGCATTAGCGGCCGGCTCCCGACGAATTCCAGGTGCTCCCGCGCGGAGAGTATCTCAATCCCCACAATCTCGCCCTTCGGATCGCAGTCGATCGCGATGTCCTCGCTGAGTCGCATCGTCGTTACCTCATGCTTGCCCTCCATGAAGCGAACGTAGAGCGCATCGACCTTTGAATCATAGGCTATTTTCATCGGCATCCCTTTTTAGAAATAGAAAGCATAAACCGTAACCACAATCATATCCGTCTCTTCTTTAACAACGATCGGGACAACTTGCTTGATCGCATAGTGCTTACCACCCCAACACCTGTTGAACTTGAAGTTTCGCCTGAATGACAGACGCCCTCTCTTCGCCGGTATTCTCTCGCCCATGCGAATCGCATCCTCCACCTCGTCCCTACTTACGCCTCGTTCTTGCATCTGCCTCAGAGCGTGATCGGAGAGGATAATCGTCTGCTCAACCATGACAGTGGAATTGTCGTCCATTTTGTTTACCAAGGAGCATAGGTCTTCTGAGCAGAAATATACCACGAAGAGGCAGATTGTCTAAGCAGCCGGTTTTGAGGATTAGAAGGGACACGGGAAGGCTTGCTGTATGAATCTGATTCTCGGGGTGTGTCCAGTTATTGACAGTTCATGTCTCGCACCCTATATTCCTTGCAGGGGATTCTTAAGAGCTATCCTCTTACTCGATTCGACACTCATTTTCCATGACAACAATAGAATAAGGTTAGAGATCGGTATGAAGCGAACATATCAACCTCACAATACGAGGCGCAAGCGAACACACGGCTTCCTAGTTAGAATGCGATCGAAGAACGGTAAGCAGGTGATAGGCAGGCGCCGGGGAAAGGGCCGACGCCAGCTGTCGGTCTGAGCTTAACAATGCGAGTTCAGGGGCTTTTTCAAGTTGCCTAGACGAGGCGTCGATTACGAACGACTGAGGCTCGTATCAGAATACAATCACCTATACAAGCGGGGCCGGCGAGCGTACGGCCAGCTGGTCGTTGTGTTCGGTCAGAAAAAGCCACAGGGCGGTCTGCCGAGGCTCGGAGTCTCTGTCAGCCGAAAGGTGGGCAAGGCGGTTGTGCGCAATCGGACAAAGAGATTCTTAAGAGAGTCGTTTTGGGCGTTTTTGTCTGAAATTCCCTCGGGATGGGATATTGTTATCTGCGCCAGGCCACTGATAGCTTCGGCATCGTTTAGCGAGGTCCGGGGTGAGGTCAAGCGAGCTTTTGGAAGGCTTTTCCGAGCGAATTAAGCTGTGTCTGCCCGCAAATATATAGGGAAAGGAATTGGCAAGATGGCTTCACTGTTGGTCATAGTTGCGCTGACAGCCTATAAGAATCTGCTTTCGCCTGTTTTGCCGAGGTGTTGTAGGTTTGAACCAACTTGCTCTGAATACGCGATGGAGGCGTTCAGGACGTTTGGTTTTTGGCGAGCTATGCGACTCTCTACTTTAAGGCTCATGCGGTGTCATCCTTTCTGTCGAGGCGGTTATGATCCGCTGCCGCCGAGGGCGGAGAATGCTAGTCGGAGGATAAGCTAAGATATGGAAACCAGGCGACTAGTTCTCGCGGTGGTCTTGACTCTCGCAGTCATTCTGGTTTGGAATTATGTATGGAAGCCAGAGCCCAAGCCTCCGGCGGCGCCCGAGGCCCAACGCGCGGGCGAGCCCGTGAAGCGGGGTCCGGCCAAGAAGGCTATAGATCAATTTATTGAGGAGCAGCGCTCATCAGGAGAGTCGTCTCGCGATGTGAAGCTCGATCCTGAAGCGCCGGCCACGCGAGAGGTTACGGTTGACACCGACCTTTACAGAATCGTTTTTACCTCTGATGGAGGGGCCATAAAGAGTTTCAGGCTCAGAAAATACAAAGACCTACCTCCGGACTTCATCACTGCGAAGGAAAAACTTCTCGCAAAGAGCGCCGGCGACCGGACGATGCACCGTTCCCAGAAAAAAGAGTCATTTGCGAAGATGTCCTCAATCTTGGCCGATAGCCGAGCTGCGGCTTATGCAGGCGACGCGCTTTCGGATGACGAGGCGAAGCATCTTGAGGAGATGACAGAGGAGTTTTATACAACCGCTCGCAAGCTGAGCAATGCGGACTTTATCGAGCGTAGAGGCGCCGCCTCCAGAATCAGGGAGAGGGCGGCCTCGCGAGGTTCTGAGGAGAACTTCGACGGTGACACGAGGCGCCGGTTGGAACTGCTGGAGGGCGTTGAGCTTGTTCCCTCATATCTGTCCGAAATAGGTGAAAACGCGTTACGAACCGTCTATGGCGACGAGACCACGGATGGTGGCAAGGTCTTCAAGACACTTCCATTCAGGACAACGTCCCCGGCAAATGTAACCGTGCGCTCGGGTTCTGTCAGCACGATAAGGTTTGTCGCATCGTTCAACCAGGGCACGGGCAAGCTGATAAAGGAATATCGGATAAAGCCGGAGGGCTACGCTTTTGACTTGTCCTACAGGATTGAGGCAGCAAGCGCAGGAAGCATAGGCCTGCCTGCAGTTGAGACATGGCTTGGTCCGGACATAGGCTCATCCGGTATTGAGCCGAAGGGGCGTTATTCGAGCGGCGGAATCGTGGCTTCCGACGGCCCCAACCTTCTGGATGAGCCGTTCGAGTTCACAGACGGCCTGAAATGGGCCGCGCTCCAGGACAGATATTTTATCGTATCGCTGGCGAATAATGTCGCTTGGCTTTTGGGTTCGGCCCCGATGTTGCAGGGCTCCGAGCTAAAATGGGTCCTTCCGATTGTGCCTGGCGCAAGCTCCAGCATTAGCGTTTACGCCGGGCCGAAGGCGATTGACGAGCTCAAGGAGCAGGGCGGCGGTCTCGAGCGGGTTGTTGATTTTGGGTGGCTTTCAGTCATTGCGAAGCCGATCTACTTTCTGCTGAAGCTCTTCTATTCTTTCCTGGGCAACTATGGGCTTGCGATTATTGTGCTGGCCACGCTGATCAAGATCGTTTTCTACCCGTTGACGCTCAAGCAGACCCAGTCGATGAAGAAGATGCAGGCGGTTGGGCCTGAGATAAAGCGGCTGAAGGAGAAGTATAAGAACGACAAGGAGACGCTGAACAAGGAGACAATGGCGCTTTACAAAAAGCACGAGGTCAACCCGATGGGTGGTTGTCTCCCGATGCTCGTCCAATTCCCCGTTCTGTTTGCGCTCATAAGAGTTTTGCCGATCGTCATCGAGCTGCGGCAGTCGCCATTTATCTTCTGGCTAAACGACCTTTCCGAGCCCGATCCTTACTATGTCACGCCGATCCTAATGGGCGCCGCGATGGTTGCTCAGCAGAAGTTGGCGCCCTCGACGGCCGATCCCAAGCAGTCGAGGATGATGATGATGATGTCCGTTCTCTTCACCTGGTTCTTCCTGAGCTTCTCGTCTGGGCTCGTGCTCTATTGGTTCACAGGCACGCTCCTTCAGATCGTTCAGCAGATTGTAACGGACCGGTGGAAGAGGACCAAAGAGGCGGCGGGACCTCCGGCCAAAGCCAACGGCTAGAATTCTCTGCCCGTGCAGGTCGGTCTAGCCTAGCTGCATCATATCAAAATAACGTGACCATAATGAGAGATGATTCGCTCGAACAGCCTGGCAGAAGGGCAGCAATTGCCCCCGTTGTCAGCGTATCAATCAGCCGGGGAATCTAAGCGATTTTAACGCAACACAGAGCTTGGCCTCGTCGAGGTTTGCGACTGTAGTTAGCGCATAGACTTGCCGAACGTCCTGCCGAGGCGGGACCCAGATGTCTTTTTCGGTAAAATAGCCGTGGCCCTCAGTGCCGACATCGTCGCAGATAAGCGTGGCGCCAGGTGTGGCGCTCGTTATTACAAGGGCTCTTGAGGATTTAAGATTCTCTCCGCAAAGCCAGCCATCCGAGCGCACCGTGGCCGCACGGTCGGTTGATTTCCGGCAGATGAACTCACCTTTGCGTCTGTAATGCGTTATGAAACTCTCGGCAGCGTCGCGCATTGGAAAGCACCAGACAGAGAGCCAAACACGAAACGCCGCGTCAGTCAGATTGCGAACGGTCGGCAGAATAGCGATGACGTTCGAGCCCGGCAGCGTTAAGTACTCCACCTTGAGCGCGAGGCCGACTAGATTCTCGTTGACAAGGTCACCCTCAACAGCAACCCCACGCCAAAGGTTGCCGGAAGAATCGAGTCTCTCGCTCAGCTGATGGCTGAACTTCACCTTGTGCGTCTCGTCCGGCTCGTACCAGACCTCGTCGCTGCTTCTTTTCACCAGAACTCTTAAGCCGCCATACCACGGATTGAAGAAAGAGAGCGTCCCAGGTTCTGGAAACGGAGAGTGCAGATATTCTTTTTCGCCGCGCTTCAAGGAGTATAGAGCGCCATTAAAATCGGGAGAGACGCAATACTCAAGCTCCCCATTCGACACGCTCAGGACACTCTTTCCAGATATCTTCTGTTCCGAATTGACCATGACAGCATTACCTGCGGCCTCGGAGTTTGCCACGAAGACCGGTAGGGGCTTTCTAGTGGAGGAAACCTGCGTCTCGATTCTTGCCGTAAGCGGCTCAACGCGCGTAGGCCCCGCGGCTTTGAGCGTGAGCGACGCCGCAAATGGATTCTCAAGACATATACCCTTAAATTGCATTGTGCGAGGCTCTACGCCTATACCGGAACCCAATAGGTCTATTTCGCCCTCGAGCGCGGAGTTCCGCAGATGCGCAAGCCTGAGCGCTAGAGTTTTCGCCTCGCCGGTCATAAAAATCGGCGCCTCGGACGTCGAGACCTGAATGAGCGAATCCAATATCGGCAAATCCTCGTTGGGCTTCTCTCCGAGCAGCCTCTCCCAATTGCGCCTCACTACTCGGAAATCCCCCGCGCCGGCGTATAGGAAGAGCGGCGGCAGCGATTTCTCGCCAAGGGGCGGTATGACGCCGAGATCAAAGACCAATAGAGGCATGGCGGTCTCCCCATACTCCACCTTTGAGGCGCCCTGCCAGATGAGCCCGGCGAGGTTGCCCTCCTCGCCTTTGAGGGCAGACCACGATTCTGCGAAATGCTCAGGGGCCTCTGGGAGGTCCATCTCGTACGCTGGGAAATCGGTCTGATCAACGTCGATTATGCCGTCCTTTGTGGGGATCGTTGTGTGAGGTTTTGGGTCTGCGAAGTAGTTATGGACCTTCAACTTCAAGGCCCTCTTTTCAAGTCCGAGGTTCCTGACGGTGTAGTCAAATCTGACAATGGGGCATCGGCCGAGAGTGACGCGCTTCTCAATCTCAATGCCGGGGAACGCCTCAGAGTGGTTTTTCATGACCAATACCTTTCCGTGGTCAGACTCCTCCAGCGTTCCGGAGAATGGTAGGTTTCGGAATTCGTCCGAAAAAGGCTCTCCGAGCTGGTCGATCCAGTGATATACGAGCGAACGGTTGCAGTCCGGGATTGATATCTCCACCCAACCCTTGGGCGGATTTCCGTGGAGCCTGACGAAGCCGTTTTGAAGCAACATCTCCTTACCGAACGAGGCAGCTACTAGACCATTGAAGGCAAGCGAACTGATGACGAATTCCTTCATCGGCAGAAGGGACTTCTTGCCGTCTATCGTCGTCTGAAGCATCGGTTTGATTACAAAGGCGCGGCTTTCGCTGGCCCTAACCTTGATATCCACACCAGTTGACGCCTTGGGATCGAGCTTCAGGTCGCACGAGCGCGGAGTAAAGTCTATACCATTCTCCGCGACGAATATCAGCTTGCCCTCGAGGGGCTCGTCGCCCCGGTTCGTAAATGCGAAGTGGGCTATTTCACTGGAGTCGGGGTTGATTGTGATCTGTTTCGGCTTCGAGAGAAGCTCCATCGCATATTTTGCGCGCACGCCGGTTTTTAGAGAGAATCTATCACCCCCAAGAACCACGTCCGTAATCACACATTTCGCGGTCTCCTTGATGCGCTCGACAAAATCAGGTCGAACGGCGACCGGAGCCTCCAGATGCTTTTCATCCTTAAGGGAGAAATTGGCCTGATACTTGATCTTCAATCCCTCCTCGCCTGTTGCCCGGATCGTCACATCTTGGGGCGTGTCCGTCTGATTCTTGAGGCGCCAAGAGATGTTGTGGGTAACGCCTATGGCCGGCTTCTTCGTGTCAAGCCTCGTTGAGATATAGAGCTCGGGCGTCTCAATGCTCGATATTCCGCAGCAATCGCGGTCGATCACAACTTTCAGAAAATCTTCACCCTCGCGCCACTCGTGGAGATATGCGTTCCTGTCATTGAAGCTCATCTCGTCCATCTTAACCGAGAGGTCTCGAGCAAACGTCGAATACCAGTCGTGCTTCTCAAAAAAGCGCCTGGCTATGGAATTCTGGAAGATCAGCGGTAGGAAGTTCTGCATGTGGACCTCGGTCTTGGGGACCCAGAAGAAGCCGGTCTTTTTGTAAAGCGGAACGGCCTTTGTGTTGCCGGCCCATGTGTAAAGATCGAGTCGATCATAGCCTCGCTTGATGCTCTCATTTAGTGCTGCAAGTAGAACCTTCTTACCAATTTTCTTGCCGTGATAATCAGGATGAGCATTCAGGAGCGGAATATATGATACACCTCGATCAGTGGATCTCTCCGCCAACGAGCAGTATCCGACGATTTTCTCCCCCAGCTGAGCAACGTAAATCGCAATATGCTCCTTCTCTTTCAGTTTCTCCCTAAGTCGCTCCGCCGTGAACTCTATGAATGGCAAAAAGCCTCCAGGCCACCCCTTGTTACTCTCGTTCCACATTTTTGCCAACGCTGCCGCGTCAGAATCAGTGTATTCCCTCACAACAACGTCCATGCGTTATGTCCTCGCTCAGAATTATTGCTTCGCATTCATCCGCAAGTAATGGTAGCCAAAGACACCGGGAATTTTCAAATGGTTTGAATCTGGGGGGGGGCTCGTTTATGTTTTGAAAGCAAAGCGTCTGCCTCGCGAAATAAGGCTTGATAACTCGTCGGCCACCTTGTAGCTTCCGAGGCTCAGGGGAGACCTGATGCATTGTTGGGCTTTCTTCTATTCATGGAGCTTCTTAAATGTGGAATTGGATTTGGGACTATAAGAATGCGAACGATTGTCTGCATAAAACAGGTGCCGGAGACAGCCTCCGATATCAGCATCAACCCGGAAGATAACACCCTCAATCGAGAAGGCGCCGAAGCCATCATCAATCCCTTTGATACTTATGCCATTGAGGAGGCGCTTCTTTTACGGGAGAAGTTTGGCGGTGATGTCTGGGTGATAAGCATGGGTCCCGCACAGGCGGAGAAGGCCCTCAAGGAGTCGCTCGCAATGGGCGCAAACGAGGCGGTGCTAATAAATGACGATCTCTTTGCGGGCTCCGACACGCTGGCCACCTCACACGCTCTTACGAAGGCCATTCGCAAGATCGGGGATTTCGATCTGATAATGTGTGGCAAACAGGCGATAGATGGCGATACGGCTCAAGTGGGCCCGGGGATAGCCACTAGGCTGGGCATATCTCAGCTGACTTATGTGTTTAAGATCGTTGAACTTGAGCTTGAGGCTGAGAAGATTGTCGTCCACCGCATGTTGGAAGATGCCATTGAGGTTGTTGAGGCAAGGCTTCCGGCACTGCTGACCGTTGTAAAGGACATGAATCAGCCGAGGTATCCATCGCTCCTTGGGATTCGCAAAGCCGCGAAGAGGCAATTGCCTCATTGGACAGCATCGGATATTGAGGCAGATACATCCCGTATCGGTCTTGGCGGTTCGCCGACTTGGGTTGACAAGGTCTTCACACCGCCCGTGCGTTCAGGTGGCGAGGTCTTTGAGGGCGAGGTTGATGAAATGGTTGATAAGCTTATAGAGAAATTGGCTGCAGACGGTCTTGTTTGAGGGGTTGACTAATTGAGTAGTCTTAGAATTGACAATGAGCTTTGCACGGGTTGCGGACTTTGTGTGGATTCGTGCCCGGTTTCAGCGATAAGTATAGACGATTGTCTCGCGGTCATATCTGATGCCTGCAATGATTGTGGGGCGTGCATCAGCGTCTGCCCTGTTGAGGCGTTATCGTTTCCGCGGGAGGGGGCTCTGCAGGAGATGCCCATCGAGAAGTATAGCGACGTTTGGATTTTCTGCGAGGAGGAGCACCACAAGATAGCGCACGTAACGTTTGAGTTGCTGGGCAAGGGGCGAGAGCTCGCAGATAGGCTTGGCTGTCGGCTCTGTGCGGTTTTGTTTGGCCATGAGGTCTCTGACCTCGTGTCCCCGCTTTATCGCTTCGGCGCAGAGCGTGTTTATATGGTTGATGATGAGCGGCTTCATTCTTACACCACTGCGCCTTTTGCCCGGGCATTCACATCACTTGTGCGGACCCATAAGCCGGAGATAGTCCTGATAGGGGCAACGACTCGCGGTCGGGATTTGGCCGGCGCAGTAGCCACGATCCTAGAGACAGGCCTTACAGCGGATTGTACGGGCCTTGATATAGCAGAGGATGGTAAGAATCTCGTGCAGACGCGCCCCGCGTTTGGCGGCAACATAATGGCTCGGATAATGTGCATGAAACGCCGACCACAGATGTCCACCGTTCGACCCAAGGTAATGATAATGTCTCAGCCGGACGAGTCGAGGCAGGGCGAGCTGGTTCAAGAGAAGCTGGTCATCAAGGAGAGCGAGATACTCACAAAGGTCGTGGAGTACATCAAAGACGACAAGGGAAGCGTCAACCTTGCGGATGCGGATATCATTGTGTCTGGCGGTCGCGGCCTCGGCAAACCTGAGAATTTCTCGCTCATCCGGGAACTGGCGGATGCCTTGGGTGGAGTAGTTGGCGCCTCTCGCGCGGCAGTGGATGCTGGCTGGATACCATATCAGCATCAGGTAGGGCAAACGGGAAGGACGGTCAGGCCCAAGCTCTATATCGCTTGCGGTATCTCCGGGGCAATACAGCATTTGGCCGGAATGAGAACATCTGACGTCATAGTTGCTGTGAACCGCGATCCCGAGGCGCCCATCCTCAAGATCGCAACTTATGGCATTGTCGGCGATCTTTTGAAGGTGGTGCCAGAGCTCACAAGGAAGCTCAAGGAAAGGCACTAAAGCGCCCGAAACGTCCACGTTTGGGCATATCTCCCTCGATTTCACCTAAAGAGTCCAGCGAGCTTGATCGAAGCTTCATCATAATTAGCGATGCGTCCTGATTTAGGTAAAAAGGTCGCAATTATTCGCTTTTTGCAGCTTTATCTTTTGGAGAGAGATCGCCTCAGAAAGTCATGGCTGGGATTTGGGTATGAGAGTTTAGGAAGAACATGCTACACCACTCAATCTGCTGGGACGAGCGGCTGCGACATTAGATTGCGATATGGGATGATCCAGTGAATCAGAGACCGGAAATGTTATGGGAGACGTTGTCTCCGAGTATTCTCCGGCCGGGCTTTCATATGCATCTTCACCCGCTTGAGGGAAGACAGCGCGAGCCTGTGCTTGGAGTTATCAGTGTCGTCAACTCCCAGAAGATAGTCCTTCATTTGAAGGGCCATGACTCGCGGATGTCGCAGGGCAAGGGCGTCTCTGCTATGGGTACTGCCCAGAGAGGCCTGATAAAGTTTCAGACCACAGTGCATTCTGGTGGGGCGGGGGCAAACCTCATCTGTCTTTTGACACCTGATGTTGTTTACAGACGTGCCCTTAGAAAGCACCAACGCTTAAATGTGAATGTTAACTGCATCTACCGCGCTTTTCAGTTCGAAGGCGGCACTCCCTACCCAGAACATGCTGGTGAAGTGCTTGATATAAGCAAGGGCGGCTTGCTGCTTTCTTGCCCGATTCGGCCTGAAAGCAAATGTCTTAGAATCTTACTAGACCTTCCTTCATGTCCCCGGATATCAGCTGACTGCTTGGTCCAACACATACGAGGACCAGTCCAAGACAGCGAGTGTTTTCGTGCGGGTTTGAAATTCGAGCTTATCGAAACCCAGTTGCTTCGATCCTTGAATATCTTCATTGCGATGAGGACGAGTAATGAGGCGTAAGGATCTTCTTGCACGACAAGTTGATGTGGATGCACTAGGTGAGGGCGCCGCAATCTCGATCGAGCGCCTCAAACCAGGGATGGCGCTTGCAGAGAGCGTCTTCACGTCCAATGGCCTACTGCTGCTGCAAGGGGGGACTAAGATCAGCTCATTTGAGCAGATAGCGAGGCTCAAGATTGCTGGTGTATTCGCCGTCGTTGTTCAACCCGAAGCCGGCGAGTCGCCGCTTAAGTCACCTTTGGAAGAAGAGATACTGTCCGAATTGCCATTAGTTTTTAAGCCTCGCGAGGAGGTCAAGCCGTCTGGTTTTGCGGAGGGGATCAGGCTTGCGCGGGAGCTGCTCACAAACATGAGAGCGAGGATTGAGACTCTCCTTGACGAAACCGCGCAGGGAAGCGGCCTAGGGCTTGATGAATTCGAAGAGATTGCGGAGATGTTCGTGGCGATGGGCCGGGGGAATTGTTGGTTGGCGTCAGCGATACTGGATGAGCCCGCCTTTTCCATAGAAAGCGTGTACGTCCGGAGCGTAAATGTAGCCGCCATCTGCGCGGCAATCGCGCCATGGCTGGGCATGGATGCCGATGAGGCCAACTGGCTATGTGTTGCGGCCCTCCTTCATGACGTAGGGATGATTCCGCTGTTCTCATCGGGAGCGATGAAGAAGGGTTCGCTTTCATCACAACATATAGAGATAATGAGAACACATACAACAATCTCAAGGCGGATTGCCAGACAGATGGGGCATATCCCGGCTAAGGTGATACAAACCATATACCAACATCATGAGCGACTGGACGGGTCTGGATTTCCCAGAGGAGAGTCCGGGGCGAGGATTGGCAAACAGGCGCAGGTAGTCGGTGTTGCAGACCATTACTGCGCCATGATTGCGGGTAGGCTAGGCCGGGGCTCCCTTCCGCCTCATCGAGCCGTGCAGCTTCTGCTCAGTGTTGGAAGTCGGCTATATGCAGAGGAGATTCTGGAGAAATTCGTTCGTATAGTTGGGGCATATCCCATCGGAACACTTGTGCTGCTCTCCAGTGACGAACTCGCAGTCGTGTGTGGTGTCAGCGAATTGGACCTTTTGAAGCCTGAAGTCGCCATCATCTTCGATGCGAACAGGCTTCATATTCCGACGCCGGAGCGTTGCCTTGACTTGGCGTCAGAAGATGAGAATCCTGAAGGCATCACCATTCAGGCCGCGGCCGAGCTTGAGAAGTTCGGTGTGAATTACATTGAATGGTTGACCCAATAGGCCAAGGGAACCTGATGGCACAAGGCCCCTTGAGGCTTTCCCTCCACCACAAAGGCCACTAGTAGGCTGTTATTGCCGACTGGGTCCGAGAAGTGAACATCCAAAGCAAGTCTTGCCAGTTTGCCAGTAGTCTAGTAGAGTCCCTCGCAATATAGATTGAATATCTGAACTGTAATTGGACAGGTTGAAATGGAAACCAGAGCACATCAGATTATTCCTAGAGATATAACCGATGAGATGAAGACGGCGTACCTCGAGTACGCCATGAGCGTTATCGTAGCGAGGGCGCTTCCAGACGTTTGCGACGGGTTGAAGCCGGTCCAGCGTCGGATACTGTATGCAATGAAGGACCTGGGGCTTGCCTATAACAAGCCCTATAAGAAGTGCGCCAGAATAGTCGGCGACACGATGGGTAAGTATCATCCGCATGGCAACGAAGCCATATACAATGCGCTCGTTCGCATGGTGCAGAGCTTCTCGCTGAGATATCCGCTGATTGACGGCCAGGGCAACTACGGCTCAATCGATGACGATCCCCCGGCCGCCATGAGATATACCGAGGCGAGATTGGCTCGTATCTCGGACGAGATGCTGGCGGATATCGAGAAGGAAGTCGTCGATTTTGCCCCGAACTATGACACGACAACGACCGAGCCGAAGCTTCTCCCGGCCAGAATACCGAATCTGCTCGTCAACGGTTCGAGCGGCATAGCGGTCGGCATGGCCACGCAGCTACCGCCTCATAACCTTTCGGAGGTGATTGATGGGCTAATTGCGGTCATAGATCAGCCTGAGATGACGGTTCTTGACCTGATGTCTATTATCCGAGGCCCTGATTTTCCGACCGCGGCCTTTATACTTGGGCGGAGCGGCATCAAACAGGCTTACGAGACGGGGCATGGTCAGGTGATTATGCGCGCCAAGACAGCCTTCGAGTCGTTTGGGCCAAAGGGCAACAGGACTAGGATAGTCGTTACCGAGCTGCCCTATCAGCGGCAGAAGAGCGCCATCATCAGGACCATCGCCGAGCTGGTTACACACAAACGGCTCGAGGGGATTTCGGATATCCGAGACGAGTCCGATCGACAGGGGATGCGCATGGTGATCGAGCTGAAGCGAGACGCCCAGGAGGATGTTGTTCTGCGGCAGCTCTTCAAGCACACATCGCTTCAGGATACATTCAACGTCAACATGCTGGCGCTTGTCGGTGGGCAACCGAGGCTACTAAATCTCAAGCAATTGCTTCTAGCGTTCGTCGAATTCCGGCAAAAGGTTGTTCGACGCCGATGTGAGTTTGAACTGAAGAAGGCCGAGTCGCGCGCACACATCGTCGAGGGCTTGAAGATAGCGCTTGCGAATCTGGACGCCGTGATCGCCACAATCCGCGCCTCAAGCAACACGGAGCAAGCGCAGGGCGATCTAATGACGCGCTTCAGTCTGAGCGCGATCCAGGCGAAGGCTATTTTAGAGATGCGTCTTCAGAATCTGACCAAGCTTGAGCAGGAGAAGTTGGACAACGAGTATGCCGCTTTGATTGAGCGGATTGAGCATTTCCGCCTGGTTCTGTCGGATGAGCAGCTGATTCTCGGGATAGTCAAGGACGAGTTCCTTGAGGTGAAGGAGCGATACGGGGATGAGCGAAGGACGGTGATTGCTGAGGCTGAGGAGGCCGTTACAGACGAGGAGCTGATACCCGTTGAGGATGCGCTTGTAACATCAACTCGCTCCGGCTACATCAAACGAACGCCGCTTGATCATTTCACTGCCCAGCGCCGGCGTGGTCAAGGGTCTTATGGTATGGCCACCAAGGGCGAGGATTTCATTGACACGATCTTCGCCGCCTCGACGCATGACTGGATCATGTTCTTTACAAATCACGGTCGTGTTCACATCTTGAAGGTTTACAGTCTTCCGGGGAGCGAGAAGAACTCGAAGGGGCGCGCAATCCGGAATCTCTTGAATCTCAAGCCGGACGAGCAAATACGGACTATTTTCCCGGTTGGGGACCTCGATTTTGATTCTGAGCAATATCTCCTAATGGCGACGGCAAAGGGTCAAGTGAAGAAGACCAGCCTCTCGCAGTTCAAGAATATCCGCTCAAATGGTATAATTGCGATCGGTCTTCGGGATGATGATAGCCTCGTATCCGCGAAATTGACAGATGGTCAGCAGGAGGTCTTCCTGGGCAGCAGGAACGGGTATTCTGTGCGCTTTGAGGAGGAGCAAATTCGCCCCATGGGTCGCAGCGCTCAGGGCGTCCGAGGTATGAAGCTTCGTGGGGATGACGAGGTCGTCGGAATGGAGATTCTGTCGGAGACAACGACCATCTTGACCGTTACGGAGAACGGTTTTGGCAAGCGAAGTCGCGCGTCGGACTACAGACCGCAGAATCGCGGTGGCTATGGCCTGATAAACATCCGATGCACAAAGCGGAATGGCGATGTTGTTGGTCTCGTGCAGGTTAGAGACGGCGATGAGGTCATAATGATGACGCACAATGGAAAGACCTTGAGGTTCAAGTTGGAGCCATCAAGCGTTCGCATAACGGGTCGGGCGACAATGGGCGTTAGGCTTCAGTCCCTTCTTGAGGATGACAAACTGGCGTCGGTCTCGGTGATCGGTCAGGAGTTCGCTGGCTCGGATGACTCCAGCAAATCAAAGATTGAGGAGGCAGACAATGAGCAGAAATGATGGCGACGGTTCGCAGATGAAGCATCAAGAGCTGTTTGTCGGGCTTGTGTTTTCCATACTTCAAAGTGGCATGGCGCAGCTCGGTAAGACGGCTAATCCGATGACCGGAAAGGTCGAGAAGAACCTGGAACAGGCGCAATACTCTATCGGCATGTTGGAGATGCTGAAGGCAAGAACCGAGGGCAATCTCCAGCGGGATGAGCAGGTTACGTTGGATACGGCGCTTACGAATCTGCGGCTGAACTACGTGGATGAGGCGAAGCGTAATGCGGAGGAGCCCAAAGCGGACGATAGCGTGAAGGAGGAGCTGGCGGAAGACCAGCCAAATGAGACGCCAGAATCTGATTAGAGC
>JAGHCW010000160.1 GCA_021160245.1 bacterium
GATGCAGGAGTGGCTAGGCAAGGTCGTTGACCGCGAGGACCTCACCCGCCACGACAAATGGCTCTGCATGATGATGCCGAGGCTGAAACTGCTAAGGGAACTGCTCAGCGAGAACGGCGTCATATTCGTCAGCATCGATGAGAATGAACAACATCACTTAAGAGCGATGATGAATGACACATTTGGGGAGATTAACCATCTGGCGTCTTTTGCCTGGGCAGCGAGAGGTGGTGCGGGTGGTACCACCAGGCAAGTTGAGATGCTCCATGAATACATTGAGGGATACGCGCTCGACAGTGATATTGCCCGGATCAGGCCCACCGTGTCCAAGGCGAAATCCGGAAAATACAGCGACCACAAGGGCACCTACAACCGAGAGTTACTGCGGCAGTGGGGGCAGGGGGACAGGCGCGAGGACCGACCTAATATGTACTTCCCCATACTTTCGCCTAATAGAGAGGAGATATATCCGGCTAGAGCTGATGGGTCCGATGGCAGATGGAGGTTTGGTGAAGAACGGGTCAGGCAACTGCTCGAAAATGATGACATCGACTTCGTGAAAAACGAGAATGGCGATTGGATTGTATACCGGAAAATCCGTGAAGGACGCGAGAGCCTCATGGCAGCTGGGAGTCTTCTTCTTAACCAGGGGACAGCCAGTAATGGGACAATTGAGCTGAAGCGAGTCTTCGGAGACAAGGTCTTCACAAGTCCGAAACCTGTGAGTCTCATTCACCACCTCGTTGACCTAGTCTGTTGGGACGACAAAGACGCGATCATTCTCGATTCGTTCGCTGGTTCTGGGACAACGGCTCACGCAGTTCTGCGTCTGAACAAGGAGGACGGCGGCAACCGGCGTTTCATTCTCGTCGAATGCGAGGACTACGCCGACTCGATCACAGCAGAGCGCCTTCGGCGTGTGATTAAGGGCGTGCCCTCAGCAAAGGATGAAGTCCTGAAAAATGGGTTGGGTGGGACATTCAGCTATTTCGAGCTTGGCAAGCCGGTGGAGATAGAGAGTATGTTGGACGGCAGCAACCTGCCCACTTATCGGGAGCTTGCGCGCTACGTTTTTTACACGGCGACGGGGGATGAGTTCGATGATGCAGTTGTTGATCCCAAGACAAACTTCATCGGTGAGAGCCGCAATCATCAGGTCTATCTATTCTATGAGCCCGACGTGGAGAAGTTGAAGAACACCGCTCTGACTTTGGACATAGCGCGTGCCCTTCCCCCATTGAAAGCGGATAAAAGGCGCTTGATCTTCGCTCCTACGAAGTATCTTGATCAGCACTTCTTAGATGAGTTTAAGATTGATTTCGCCCAACTCCCATTTGAGATATACCAGTTGGTGAGATAGGGATCATGCAGCTGAAAGAATACCAGCAAAGGACTCTCGAGGAGATCAGGCGCTACCTGGAGTTTCTAACCGACTGGCGCGAGAAGGCGAAGCGCAACCCGGAATTGGAGGTTGATTTTCCGGCGAAGGCATGGGATAAGACGAATATAGGTCGCCGTTACGCATCGCGTAAGAACGGCCTGGGTGAGCCACTTCCAACGTTCTGCCTCAAGATACCGACTGGCGGGGGAAAGACTCTGCTGGCTGTCAAAATGATCGATTTAGTAAATACTATATACCGAAAGCGCAGGACTGGGCTTGTGCTATGGATCGTGCCCACAACGCAGATTTACAGGCAGACAATTCGGAGCCTGAAGGACAGAGACCACCCATATCGACAGCATCTTGATATGGCGAGCGCCGGCCGCACGTTGATTTTGGAGAAGACGGATAAGTTTTCGCCGCTTGATCTTGAGGAGAATCTTGCGGTTCTGATGCTAAAACTGCCATCGGCCAACCGCAAGACTAAGGAAACGCTGCGGATGTTCAAGGACAGCGGCGGGTTTCAGGAGTTCTTTCCCGCGGAGGACGACATCAAAGGTCAGGAGGCCTTGCTTAAGCGATTCCCGAATCTGGATACCCACGATACGGAGGGCGGATTCTGGGGTCGGCAGATCAAGACATCGCTTGGCAACGCTCTCAGGACGCTTTCACCAATGATAATTCTGGACGAGGGCCACAAGGCCTATAGCGAGGGCGCACAGGATACGCTGCGGGGCTTCAATCCCATACTTATCGCTGAATTGTCTGCTACTCCCTCCGAACAAAGCAATATTCTTGTGAACATCAAAGGGCGCGAGCTTCACGATGAGGAGATGATCAAACTTGACCTACATGCTGTGGACAAGAGAAGTCCGGAATGGAAGGACACTCTTCTTGCCGCGGTTAATAAGCGAGACCAGCTTGAGAAGGTGGCGCGTGAATATAGATCAAATACTGGAGTTTATATCCGGCCAATCTGCGTAATTCAGGCTGAACGGACAGGAAAAGACCAACGCGATGGCAATCATATACACTCCGAAGATGTCCGCGAGCATCTAATAAAGGCCATCGGGATTCCAGCCGATCATGTTGCTGTCAAAACAAGTGAGAAGGACGAGATTAAGGAAGTTGACGATATCGGAGGTCTTCTCTCGCCCAACTGCCAGATACGTTACATAATCACAAAGCAGGCGCTTCAAGAGGGGTGGGATTGCGCCTTCGCATACGTGCTTGCCATCTTGACCAATCCCTCGTCCAGGAACGCTCTAACGCAACTCGTGGGTCGGATTCTGCGCCAGCCTTATGCTCACAAGACGCATATCAAGGAACTCGATGAAAGCTATGTTTTCAGTTTCCAGCAGAAAGCTAGTGAATTGCTGGAGAGCATCAGGAACGGCTTCGAACGAGAGGGATTAGGCGATTTGAGGGGTCATATCGCAGTGGATCAGGAAGAGGGCATGGAGCAGTGTCCTAAACTAATTGCAATCAATGAGCGTTTTGCGGATGCTGCAAGACGAACCATCCTGCCGGTATTTGTCGTCAAAGATAACGGCCGCTGGCGACCTGTTAACTACGAGATGGACATAGTTGCGCGGATATGTTGGGATGATGTCGATCTCAAGCCCGTATTGGAAATGCCGCTTTCCAGTTTTGAGACGGGCGACACTGAGCAGGTTCTCACGCTTACGAACAGCCCTTTTGGTCCAGTTGAGCTGAGAGAGCTGATCAAATTCAGGGCCGCCGGCGTTAGCGTTGACACTGCATTTATGACACGCCATATCTCCGATATCGTGCCCAATCCTTGGCAGGCGCACGAAATAGCAGAGAGCGTTTTGGCCCAATTGCGAGAGGGCCCCGGCGACAGGGCGAAGCGAAAACAACTTATCTCGAGCAATTTCACTCATATTATCTCCGAATTGCATAACCGGTTACTCGACGAAAGAGACCGCCTATCGGAAAAGATCTTCCGCACGATGCTAAAGGATGACCGACTTCGCTTCCTTGTCATCGGCAAGGGCTTGAATTGGACTCCTCCCACATCGATATCAGTCCCAGCGACAGCCAAAAGACTCACTCGGGCCGATGGCGGCCAACTTGAGCTTAACCTATTCGATTTTGTGCCAGAGGATGAGTTTAACGAGCTCGAAAAGGCTGTTGCGTGGTATTTGGAAGAGCAGACGCGGCTTTTCTTTTGGTTTCGCAACCGGTCGCGACGTGATTACTCGATTCAGGGCTGGCGCCAGCACCGCATTTATCCCGACTTCATCTTCACCGCCTGCGATGACGACAGAACCGAGGCGACATCAGATTATGATCGCGTCTATGTTGTGGAGACCAAAGGTTCACACCTCACAGGCAATGATAGAGCAAAATACACTCGGGAGCTTTTCGATATATGCACGGAAGCCGCCGAATCCCGCAGCTGGAGCGAAATGGGTCTCGATATGAAAGAGAATATCTTGCGGTTCGACGTTCTATCGCAGGATGACTGGGAAGCAAAACTGGCCGCGCTCTTTGATGCCGGCGACTGATGGCGCTTTATGTTCGGAGGGAATCCTCCGCCACCTCACTTCCTCCAAAACTCCGGCACGAGCAAAATTATGACAGTGTATATCTCGAGGCGGCCGAGGAGCATGCACCATATCAGGAGCCATTTGCCCAAATAGGGAATCTCGGCGAAGTTGTTCACCGGCCCGACGAGGCCGAGTCCAGGACCTATGTTACCGAGAGTGGCCGCAACAGCCCCGACTGACGTAACGAGATCAACACCCGTGCACGCCAGCAGGACAGTCGAGACGGCAAATAGGCCCATGTAAAGAAGCACAAACCCGACGACGTTCTTCATCACAGCAGTGGGGACGGGTTTCCCGCTTATCTTCACATTCTTGATTGCTCGAGGGTGGACAATGGAAAACAGCTCTCTATAGCAGAACTTGAAACAGAGCATAATGCGGAGCCATTTGATCCCTCCGCCCGTTGAGCCGGCGGATGCGCCCAAGAACATGCAAAGTAATAAGACAATCTGCGAAAGCGCCGGCCATGTGCCATAGTCCGCCGTGACATAACCTGTTGTAGTGATGATGGAGACAACCTGGAAGGCCCCGAAGCGGAGGGACTCGCCGATAGTCTCATAGACGGGCCCGTAAATGTTCAAGCTAACGACAATGATTAGAACGACGACCGCCCCGAGAAAAACGCGACACTCCGAATCCCGCCAGAAGATAAGCGTTTTTCCCCTGAGCAATTGGTAGTGAAGCGAGAAGTTTATCCCGGCCAGCAGCATAAAGATGATTATTACGATGTCAAAATAGGCGCTATCGTAATGGGCGATCGAGGTGTTCTTGGTTGAGAATCCCCCGGTGGGCATAGTGGTGAAAGCGTGACACAAGGCGTCATAGAGGCCCATTCCGCCTATTATTAGCAGCACAGTCTGCAACAGCGTGATAAGAGCATAGACCTTCCAGAGGATTATGGCGGTATCCTTAATGCGCGGCTTGAGCTTATCCGGAACGGGGCTTGGGACCTCTGCATTGAAAAGCTGCATACCTCCAACGCCTAGGAAGGGCAATATGGCGATGGATAGGACGATGATGCCCATTCCGCCGAGCCATTGGATGAGGCTCCGCCAAAATAGAAGGCCTTGCGGGACGGCCTCGATCTCACTCAAGACGGATGAGCCGGTGGTTGTGAATCCGGAGACTGATTCAAAGAAGGCGTCGATAAACGTCGGAAACGAATTGTCCAGATAAAAAGGAAGCGCTCCGAAAAGGCCTATGACAGTCCAGCCGATCGCCACAATCGCCATTCCCTCGCGCTGGCCAATTGCCTCAACCTTGGCGCCTCTGAAGATTCCAAAGAGCAGAAACCCGGCGACCACGGCTATCCCCATCGAAATCGAGATGGGAACGACACTCTGGTCCCAGTAGTAGATGCCAAATAGCAGGGGAGCTAGCATGGTGAGTCCAAGAAAGAGGACCAGTATCCCAACAGTGCGAAGGACATAGCGCCAGCGCATCAGAAGTACTTCAATTCTACCGCAAGAATCTTCTCGATCTTGGCGACGGCCTGCCTTCTTGCGAACACAATGATTCTGTCGTCGGGCCTGATGATGCTGTTGCCGGAGGGAATGGTCACTTCGCCTTCATGGATGATTCCGGTAATTAGCACACCTTGGGGAAAGGAGATGTCCTTCAGCGGCTTATTTACAAGGCTCGAGCTCTTAAGCGCGACTGCTTCCATGACTTCAGCCTGTTCTCCCTTTATTGACATCATGGACAGCACCTTGCCCCGGCGTGTGTGCTGCAAGATGCTGTTTATCACGGAGAGCCTCGGGCTGACTGCAAGCTCGAGGCCGATCATGGTCATCAGGGGGAAATAGCTGAACTTGTTCATCCTTGTTATCGTCCTTCGCGCTCCTATACGTTTGGCTAGAAGCGATGCAAGGATATTCGTCTCCTCATCGCCGGTCAACGTAACGACAATATCCATATCCCTGATGTTCTCTTCATTCAAAAGTCCCTGGTCTGAGCCATCGCCATCCAGAACAAGAGCCTTGTTCAGGCGCTCAGCCAACTCTACGCAGCGGTCGTGGTCCTTCTCGATAATCTTCACTTGAATTGACATCTTCTCAAGATGCAAGGCGAGCCTGAGTCCTATCCGCCCTCCGCCCACAATTAGAACGCGGTGAAGCGGCTCAGGATGTTTGCCGAAAACAGCAAGCGCATCGTGAAGATTGCTCTCCTCGCTAATGAAGTAAACCAAATCATTAGGCATCAACTTGTCCTGTCCTCTGGGAATGGTCAGCTCCTCGTCACGAACAACCGCCGCAATAAGAGGACATTGCTTCCCTATCTTCGCAGAAAGCTCCGAGAGGCGCAGGCCGGCCAGCCGACTGCTCTCATCAAGATACACGCCAACGAACTTGACCCGGCCATCTGCAAACTCTCCGACATCAACCGCGCCGGGCATGGTCATAAGCCTAACAATGGTTTTCACAACCTCGATTTCCGGGTTGACTATTGTATCGATGTGGGGCGCCCGGTCACGGAAGACTCCGTGATATGTGTCATAATCTGCGTCCCGAATACGAGCCAGCTTCTTCATTGACGGTGAGAGTGAGTCCGCAACGAGGCACGAAACGAGGTTCGACTCGTCGTTGTTCATAACGGCAAGGAGAATCTCAGCACCCTCAACGCCGGCCTCTGCCAGCACCAAAGGGCTACAGCCGGACCCGTTCACTACTTGAACGTCCAGACTCTCGGACACGCGACTGAGGGCCTCAGGATCCCGGTCGATCACGACTACGTCTTTGCTTTCAAGCGCAAGACGCCTCGCAATGTGGAAACCGACTTCACCAGCACCGACAATTACAATTCTCAAGCGCACTGCTCCTTGTACGTCGTTACCATATTACACCTATTGACTACTACACCCGGCCCGAGCTGTCAATTGATGACAAGACAGAAGGAGTTTTCGTATTCGTTCCGGACGTGCTTCATTGAGGGGATTCTTCTTGTATCCCTGAACGTGACCGTGATTGAAGTCAAGGATTTGTGGGGGCGGGGCTTGTCTCCGCCCATCTATATATTCGGGCAGACACAAGGCCTGCCCCTACACGTAGTATGTCCCGGCGCACTATCGAATGCCATTTATGTCAAAAACCGACTTATTGGACAACCTCGAAAGCCTACGAACCGGGCGCGAATAAGGGAGCCCCTCAGACCTGGAAGGGCTAAACATAGCGCTGTAGATAGGTCTGTTCGACCCCTTCGGGGCGTGGGAATACCGGCGCCCGAGTCCGTAGGTTGACATCTACAGCTATTCAAATCGCTCCCTTACAGGGAGCCAAGATGCTAGCCCCCCAGGGCTGCATTCCACTTAACAACCAAGCCCGAGAATTGCGAAAACTCCTGATGACAAGGCAGAAACTCGATCCGAATCATGCAATGAGTTCGAGACGATTGACCGATTATTCGCTGTAACGAGGCAGCTATTTCTCCGACGCGCCCAAGAGGTCCAGATGACGCTGAACGCCAGTCTTCTTCTCAAGTCGCATCCGCGCCTCGATAACGGCCTTTGCCTGCTTTACCCGCAGCGCTTTATTTTCGATCATCGCCTTCAGCTTTGGGGTTAGCTCGTCGAAGGAGAGGTTCCTAGAAGGTGATTTCTCGGTTACTTTTAGAACACAATACCCGTCCTTGCAGCGGATGGCGTCGCTCGTGCTGCCAGCTCGAAGGTAGAATGCCACTCGAAGATACTCAGGCAGTTTCTCTGATTTGGGGATAACACCAACGTCGCCGCCCGAATCCTTGAACTTGTCTGTCGAAACATCTTTCGCTACTGCCGCGAAATCCTCACCGGCGCCAATTCGCGCAAGCGCCGCCTCCGCCTCCTCATGGGCGCCGACTGTGAGGATGTGGAGATGAACCGTCTCAGGAACCGCGAAGAGCTCTTTGTGCGCCTCGAAGTAGCTGGCAACATCATCTTTTGTCGCAACTATGCCTGATGTTATGTCCCGGAGCATCTCCTTCGACAGGACGTCCATCCTGCTCTTTCTCAGAGCGCTCTGAACATGCGCACGCTTCGCGATGCCGTTTCTCTCCGCTTCGGCCGAAAGAAGACGCGTCAGAATCCAATCCTCGACAAGCGTCTTCTGCTTGTCTGGCGTCAACTTATCCCGCTGCTCGGCCGGAAGCGCGCTCAACATCTTTCTAAAGTCCGAAAGAAGCAGAACATCATCTCCGACACTTGCAAGAACCTCCTTGCCTCTCCCAACCTCCAAAGCCGACCTATCCGCTAGGAGTTCAAGTGGGGCAAACAACGCAAAAAAAGTCATAAAGATTAGTATCGGGATAACTCTAGGTCTGTCACGCAACATATTCAAAAGTCCTCTTGTTTAGCCAAAGCAGAAGATTGGCAGCCTCGCAGAACTATCTAGCCCCGGCGGCGTTAAGCGCCTTAATTGAGCGCTCGAGCTTTCGTCTGATGTGCTTTTTCCCCTCTTTTTCAAGCGCATTTTTGACCGCCTCAATATCGTCAGACGTTCCGATATTGGCGATTGCCGAGGCGGCCTTGCTCCGGACGTCCTTGTCGGGGCTGGATAGCATCTTGAGCGTCTTTTTGGCGACCTCGCGTGATTTGCATCCAAGCTGCCCTAAGGCGACAGCTGCTTGACTCATCACCGATGCGTCTTTGTCGTCAAGCAACTTGATTAGATTCGGAATGGCCTCCTCTGCCTTCAGCTGACCAAGCGCCCGGGCTGCTCGCCATCTGACACCCGGTTTCGGGTCCGAGAGCGCCTCGATGAGCGCCGGCGCGGCGGCTTTATCCTCCAAACGACCGAGGGACATAGCGACCTCCTGACGGATGCTATGATCAGGATCATTCAGGCATTTGATGAGTATTGCTAACGTTTCGGGGCTCTTGATTCGCCCTAGCGCGGAGACGGCCTGCCAGCGCAGCCAACGGTCCTCGCTTCTAGTCGTTTCCTCAATGATTCTTATCCCGTCGTCCTCGCCCATTGAGCTTAACGCCGTCGCTATATTGAATTGCTCAAGCTTGCTCTCTGTGGCCTTCATACGATCCCTCAGCATATCAATGCGGCGATCATCCTTGATGACATTCAGCGCCCAGATCGATCGCCATCTCGTGTGCGGATCGGGGTCGAGGCTTACGCATTTGACTAATATGGGAGTCGCGCGTTTGTCTCGTATGTTTCCCAATGTATTCACACACCACCAGCGCAGTTTGTTAAAGCTCTTATCGTTCGTGAATGTGCTCTCAAGCCGTGCAATGAGGGCCGGTACCGCTGTTACGCCAATCTCTCCAAGCCTCTTCGATGCCTGTTTGGTGGGCTCGTTTTTTCTGCCCCCAAGCAGGTCTATTAGTTGTTCTACATCCATGTCCGCAAGGCCAGGCACGGCGACAGCAGTCGCCATCTTGCGGCTTGAAGCGCGCCCATCAGGGCCATCGACTCTAAAAACGGGTCTTGCAGTCTCAGCCTTCTCGGGAAGAAGCTGCTTCACGCTGGGTTGCGACTCGGGGGAGACTTGTTCAACTCTAAACGAATATGTAGCGAGGCCGACCGCCACGCAGGCGCCAACACCCATTACTGCGACGACCGCCCAGCGCTTCCACATCACCATATTCATCTCCCGACTATTACTCGCCAAGAATAAAGGAATGCCCGGCGAGCCAAGGCGCACCGGGCATCATTCACCATTTCAAAGTCAACAGGCTATTTACTATTGGCCTCCACAAGCACCGCTTTCCGTCATTGCGGCGTTATAGGCGCTTCTGAAATTGAATCCAGCAGTCCGCCATTGACCCGCGTTGTAGGCGGCGACACCGTCTTCGTAGGCTACCCACGCCGCGGAGTCATCGGGATAGATGTAACCCATATCCGTCAGATTCTGCAAGGTTAGCTGGACGAAGTCCCTCACCTCTTCCAGCTTGCCATGAGGCGCCACCTCAATCGGCGTGAAGACTATCGGAGGCAGGCATCTTTGCGTGTCATAGAGAAGCTGGTGAAGCACCTTGTACTCCAACTGGTCGATCTTGAAATCGAGCGCCTGGAGTGGCGGTAAAACGCTCTCGTCGAGCTTCACATCAATGGCATCAACACCATCGGCAATCCCGCCATCGCCGTCGATCTTCGCCTCAAGTATCCCAATGTCATCGTAGATAACCTCAAGTCCGTAGTTACCGTGCAGGATGTCCTCAAGCGTATAGGTGATTCCGCCCTCGCCATCGATTTTCGACTCCATGCTGTAGAGAATACTCGCGATGACGCCATCTTCGCCCAATTGCGCGTCAATGCCGTCGAGCGTGTCCACAATGCCGCCCTCGCCATCGAGCTTCGCCTCGATGTTCCCGATACCGTAGTTGATAACGCTCAGGCTGTCGTTACCGTATAGAATATCGTGGACCGCATAGCCCATGCTGTCCAGCTTCTCCTCAACGCTGTAAAGACCGTCAATCACTATCGTCGAGTGAGTGGCGTACAGATACTCCAACATCAGGGCAACCTCGGGCCAGTATTCTCCCTGAGTGTCGAGCTTCGTCTCCATCACGGCGACGGAGTCAGCGATTGCCAGAAGACCAAAATCACTCCACAGGATGTCGTCGAGCTTCGGGTCCATTAAGTCCAGCTTGCCTTCAATTCCTTCGAGCACATTGCCGATACCGCTCTCGCCGTCGAGCTTCGCCTCAATACCCAATAGCGTCTGATAATTGGTCGTAATTGAGCCGATGATATCGCCCATGTAACTTCTGATGTAATCCACATCCGGTCCGATTGTGTCTAGCTTATCTTCGATCGAAGTCAATGCGCCCAGGTCATAATCCTCGAGCATCTCAACTATTTCATTGATGCCCGGCTGGACGCCATCGTCGATCTTCGCCTCGATTGCAGCGATATCAAGGTCAACGAACTCGAACTGATATCTTACGAAGTCGTCAAGGTCATGGTACCAAGACCAAGTGGGCTGATTGTCCAACTTCGCCTCAATGCCCTCAAGTTCATCCAGCACAATGGTTGAGTGAGTGCCATAAAGGTAATCTAACATATAGATCATCTCCGGCCAATACTCGCTCTGACCATCTAGCTTCATCTCAATGCCTTCGACACCATAGCTGATGTTCATCAGCCCGTAGTAGCCATACATAATGTCTTGGAGCTGAGGGTCCATTCGGTCGAGCTTCGCCTCAAGGCCGTCAAGAGCGACGGTTACGAGCGTTGACTGGGTAGCATAAAGGTACTCAAGCATATAGAGCATATCAGGCCAAGTCTCGCCCTGATCATCGAGCTTCGACTCTATCTTTCTGACATTATAGTCGATAGCCTCAAGGCCGTAGTTGCCATGAATGATGTCGTCGAGCTTCGGGTCCATGTCATCTAGCTTCACCTCCAGCCCATCGACAACGTCTAGGCCCTCCGAAGCATCGCCGCCAATCTTGTCCAGCTTCGCCTCGATTTCGTCGAGTGAGATGTCGCCAATGTACAGGTCAAGTTTGCCCTCAATTGCCACGAGCGAGTCCTCGAGTGGGTCTGCCTTTGCCTCAAGGGCGGTGAGAATCTTGAGAATCTCATCGAGGTCCAAGCCCTCCATATCGTCCAGCTTGCCCTCTATCGCTCCCAGCAAGCCCTCAAGTGGGTCCGCCTTCTCCTCCATTGCCACGAGAATCTTGATGATCTCGTCGAGGTCCCAATCTCCCATCCTGTCGAGCTTCGCCTCGATCTTGTCCAGAGGGTCTGGCCCCTCGCCAGGCGGGCTAACTAGAACAACCATTTTCCATAACAAAACGTCCGTCTTGCATGTAAGAGTTACTTCATTGTCGCCATCTGCTGTCGGAACATTCATTGAGAAAATGTCCCCAAGCGAGTCAAAAACTTCCATGTCTGCGCCGGTGCCGTTAATCCCAAGCCACTCGGGACCATTGGGGAAAATGCAATCGCCAAGAAGCCAAAGCGTTCCGTTGCCGGCGCCGATGTTCGGTATGACGACATCGGAAGTTTGCCACATCTTCTCACTGCCCCAGAGGAATTCCTCCCCAGCCGTTATCGACACCATTTGAGGCGCTATGTCGTCATTCTCAATTACGACGACAAGGAACGCGCTTAAACACTGCGTCGCGCGGCCTATCACAACTGGGTAGGGTCCACCACTCATCAGACTAGTTACGTCCCAGAGATAGCCCTGGAACTCGTAATAGAATTCCCCAAGTGTGAATGTATCGACGTAGCTCGGCCCCTGGTAAGGAAGCACTCCTCGACCAAAAGTACCCTCAACGCCACCTGCCTGCTGGTCGTTCTCAAAAGCGTTGAAGAAAAGGAAGGCTTTAACTACTGCCAAGTCGTTTGGCAGCCCGGCCATCGAAAATGTGGCGGTGAATTGGCCCTCTGACCAGTTTGGGATAGACATGACTACTACGTCATATGGTCCTGTCTCTTGAAAAATCAGATCGTCCGGTGGGTTGTCTCCGGTCTCGTTGGCAATAACGAGCCCCGGTATCAGCAGCAAGAATACACATAGCAGCAGAGTTTTCCTCATTAGATTAACCTCCAAATTTGGTTCTAGCTCTGGCCTCCAAAGCTCCCCATTCCACTGCAATAAGCCGCAATTACCTAAAACTCACCTCCTTGATCTCTAGTTGTGTTCAAAACAACCGCCAAACCCACTAACTGGATTTTAGCGCATCAAGACACGCAAAGTCAACTGTCTTCGGTTGCCCTGATGATCAGGTTGATTCTGCGATGCGCAGGCGGCGTAAACAGAGATACTGCGGCATTGTGATTCTCATCGACCGGCTGGCCGTTGTTGCTACCTGCCAGGAATCATGTCGTGTTCGATGGGCTGGGCTTCGAATCACCTCGTCGAAAGGAGCTGGCCAGCAGAGCGATCTCACTGGGACTTGCTTGCCCGAGGACTCGCAGAAGAAGAAGATACACCACCAGACAGAGCATCGTGCCAACAAAAGGCCCAAGACCTAATCGCAGGCAAATGATTGCGGTTATGCCACAGAGAAGCAGCGTGGCAACCGGCTTTAGGATCAGCGACCCAAAGTCAGGCTTCCCCAGAAAACGCGAGAGAAAGTAAAGGCCGATGGAGAAAGACACAATGTCTGAGAAGACCGTAACCGCTGCCGCGCCCATGAAACCGAAACTGGGGATCACCATTAGATTTAGCGATGCATTGAGTAAGGTCGCGCCTGCAACATAATAGATCGCTATTCGCTCTTTGCCCAACGCAATCAGTGCTCTTCCGAAGACCGTGTTGGCAAATGCGAATGGCAGCATAAACGAGAGCAGCATGATCGCATTTGGCGTGGCGGCGAATTTTGGTCCGAGCGCCAAATCAACCGCCGTCCGGGACCAGAGAAAGAGCAGCAAGCACAATGGTATGCCCAAAAGCAGCATCGCCTTCGCACAAAAATAATTTGCCTGCCTCAAAGAGTCCTTACTGTCACCAAGTATCTTCACAAAGAAAGGAAAGGCCGCAATTGCAAACGCATTGGGTATTATCAACAGCGCCTCGATTGCGCGAAGCCCTGGCGCATATAGCCCAACACTCTTGGGGCCCTTGAGCCAATTCAATAGATAGATGTCAACGTTGTAAAAGAGAATGCTCAGAATGCCGAGCGCGGCAAATGGGGCAGACTCGACCACAAGCCTCACCATTCTACCTCTCTTAAGCAGATTCAGCCGGAATGAGGCGCCAAATCTCCGCGCGAGGATGCAGAGCACAATTGCCCGGAGCACCATTCCAATCACATAGATGAGCATCACGGTCGTAACCGAGGCGCCCAAGCAGAGCGCCAATATATTAATTCCCGTTATTACGACAGATAGCGATGAGAGGCAGAGCGCCAAAACCTTCATTTTCTCGAAGGCCTGCAAAATAGCTTGAGCAGCGTCGAACGCGCTGGTGAACGGAATGGAGACTCCTCCAATAATTAAGAGGAGGCTTAGTTGGGGATCATCAACGCCTATGCTCAACAAAAGGACACCTGCAAATGCGACCAGTGAGAGGAGCATCTTCGCGCCCAAAACGTTGCTGAAGACGAGGCCGGACTTCTGGGGTTCCCTCGCCACTTTTCGCACAGACCAAAAATCCATGCCGAAGCCAGCGAACGCCGCAGTAAACACGATCCATCTAAATGCCGTCTCGAAATTACCGCTGACCTCAGGCCCCAAGAGCCTGGCGATGAGCACGACTAGGAGAAAACTAAGAACCGTCCCGACGTTCCTTGCGGCGAATATAAACAGTGCGTTTGAGAAGACTCTCTTAATGCCCTTCATCCGAATTCCGTCGAGATTTATCGTCTGTAGCGGTGTTGATTATGCCTCAGACTGTGCCATGCTCCGGACGTTTTCGTAAACCAGAATATATTGTGTATTCTGGGCAAGCCGAGTACAAAGGTGATTCCAAATCGACACAGCACTGACGCGGCCTGCTCAATTGGTCTCCATTATATGTGTCAACAGCGAGGTTAGGTTTTGAGGCGCAGCGATTTCGAATATAACTTGCCGGAGAAGATGATAGCCCAGGTTCCGCTCTTGGACCGGACTGCTGCGAGACTTCTCGTTCTAGATAGGCAGACGGGGCAGATAGCCCACAGCCATTTCAATCGGCTTCAGGAGTTTCTTAAGGCCGGTGATCTTCTGGTCTTGAATGACACAAAGGTCCGCAAGTGCCGCCTTCGAGGAGAGCGACTGCCATCGGGAGGGAAGGTGGAGATATTCCTTCTGAATAAGAGGGGCGAGGATTTATACGAGGCGATGGCCAAACCGGCGCGGCGGCTGCGCCCTGGCACGAGGCTATCTTTCGGCGATGGCCGCTTGTTTGCAGATGTTGTGGAGCGGACTCCCGATAGGTTTATCGTGTCGCTTTCGACCTCCTCAGATGAGCCGACCGATGATGTGCTGGAGCAAGTTGCGGAGATGCCGTTGCCTCCTTATATCAAACGCCCGGGAGGCCCCGACAAGCAGGATGAGAGATTATATCAGACTGTCTATTCTGAGGTCTTAGGCGCGGTAGCTGCCCCCACAGCGGGCCTGCATTTTGAGAAGGTGTTCATCGAGCATCTTGAGAAAATCGGAATCGAATTCACCTATGTTACGGTGCATACGGGACTCGGCTCATTCAAGCCAATCCGCTCTGAGAATATCGAGGACCACGAAATGCCAGCAGAGGAGTTCTCGATAAGCGAGAAGACAGCAATTGCGATCAATTCCGCCAAAAAGATGAAGAGGCGCGTTGTGGCAGTTGGCACAAGCTGCGTCCGGGCACTTGAGACGGTGGCAAAAGAGAGCAAACTCATCCCCCAGACGGGAAAGACGAGCCTGTATATAACGCCCGGCCACGATTTCAAGATGGTGGACTGCATGGTAACCAATTTTCATCAGCCCGCCTCATCCCTAATCGTTCTAGTCAGCGCGTTCGCCGGACGTCAGACGATTCTCGAGGCGTATCGTGAGGCGATTGAGCGTGGATATAGATTCTTCAGCTACGGCGACGCCATGTTGATTCTCTAGGTTCTCCGGGGATGCTGAAGTCGCGACTCTTGGGCCGATTCGAGCGAGCGGTTATTCTCTCTTCGCTCCCAAGAGAACCATTCGAAAGCTCTTGGAGGAGAATGGCTCTGCCTCCGTCGTGCTGCCATACGAATTCCAGATATCAAGTCCAAGGCGGTTGAGGATGGCAGTCATTTCGTCGATAGCATAGAGACGGACGGAGCCAGCAGAACGAAAGAACCGCAGTCTGCGTGGAAGAAATGACCACACTCTTGTTGTCAATCGCGAGATTGAGCGATTATAGGAGAAATGATAGCAGGCGGCCGCCGAGCTATCAAGTTGGAACTTGGTGCGGGGACAGTGCTTCTCGGCCCATCCAGCGTTTATGGTTTCGATTATGAATTTGCCACATGGCCGCAGCACCCTGGCTATCTCCGCCAGGATTCTCTCATTGGATGGGTCATCATCTTGGTAACCGATGCCACCCTCCGCCATTGATATCACGCAGTCGAAGCTCTCATCCATGAACGGCATATTGGCAGCATCGCTTCTTGAAAAGCCGACAGGAAGTCCCCTTGCCTTCGCTCGGCGACTTCCGATGCGAAGCAGACTATGGGCTACGTCAATGCCAACCACCGATATGCCCGCCTCGGATAGCAGCAGGCTGTGTCTGCCGAATCCACAACCGGAGTCGAGGAGCCGTTTTCCCTCTGCAGGATGGAGGAAGCGGAATACGAAATTCACCTCGCGGCGAGTGAGTTCGGGGCGAGCCCAAGGGGCATGCAGAACCGCATCTCCCAGCTTGTTTACTTCGGTTTTCCACCAATCTGGTTTGATTTTCCTCGGTTCTAACATGACGTGAACGACACTACAGACCTCAACCTTCGATGTCAATATCGGACGGCCTCCCCGGAGAATCAGATTTATGCAGGCGGCCCCGGCTTTTTTGGAGTGCGGAGGCCCAGACTCCGCTTTCATTCGTGGTGGCTTGACACCTCCCTCTCATGGGTTGCCTTCTTGACTTTTCAGACGATGATCTTTCGACTCGAACACCAATAAATGTCGATGCCGCGTCAAGCCGCGACGAACCAAAACGGCGCCTGGCCACCGCACTCCACAATCACCCAGCGCGCTCAACTCACGGACCGACTCCTGTTGAGCTCGTAACCTTTGGGCAACGGGGAGACGTGTTCATCACACCATGTCCATCGTCGCCAACCTGATTTTTCAGGGGCTCTGCCGCTCTTGACATGGAAGATGGCGGATACTAAATTGCGACAGTACAAATAAATGCATTGGGAGGACGTTCATTTGGCGGCTCATTTGAGCAGTTGGCTCTTGGTTCTATGTCTTGGAGTCTGCTGCTGTGGATTGGCAATAGCGGGTCAAGCATCCTCAGAACCTCAATCGAGATGTCCCAACGACATGGTTCCTGTCGATGGTTTCTGCATCGACAAATACGAATACCCAAATAAAGCGGGTGAACAGCCGAAGATATTCGTTGCATTTGTTGAGGCGCAGAAGCTCTGCTTGGAGCAGGGCAAGCATCTCTGCACAACGGATGAGTGGGTGCGCGCCTGCTCCGGGCCTGCGAACCTCCAATACCCTTACGGTAATCAGTTCCTTGAGGGTGGGTGCAATCTGGCGAAGTATGAATCTACTCATTCTTGGACATGGTACGGTCTCAGGAAGAAGCAGGAATGCACGACGCCGTCCTCGCTTGCCAAATGTGGCGAATATGGCCGCTGCAAGAGCGGATATGGCGCCTACGACATGCTTGGCAATGTCTGGGAGTGGACCGACGCCGGTGTTTTGGAGCATGCCATTCTTATGGGCGGATGCTGGGCCACAGGCTCAAACGTCGCCTCGTGCAAGAGCAGGAGCCAAAAGGCATTTAAAGGCTACGCGGTCCGAACCGTCGGATTTCGCTGCTGCGGGGGGCTACTGCCGCTTAAACAATCGAGCGAAGATGATAAAAAACCGTCTGAATGACCTCTCATCCAAGGATTGGATCAAGTTCCAGAAGAGCTGGTTTGTTCTGAACCCGGCGCCTCGGCAAAAAGACGTTCTGGTTCATCCTGCAAAATTTCCTGAGAAACTTGTGGAGGAATTCATAAAGTTTTTCACAAAGTCCGGCGGAGTGGTTTTGGACCCCATGGCCGGGACGGGATCAACGCTCCTGGCTTGCATTGCCTCCGGCAGAGTCGGCATTGGGATTGAGCTGAGCGAGAAATATGCGAAGGTAGCTAAGCGCAGGATAGATGAGGCTCCGTGGCCTGATGCAGGAGCCAAGTCCGGGGAGAGGACAAAGAGTGAGTTATCGCCATTGCTGCTTGAGGGTGACGCGAGGGAGCTTGAGCGCTTTGACCTGCCGGAGATTGACTACTGCATAACAAGCCCGCCATACTGGGATATGCTCAATGTGAAGGGCGCCAAGACGCAGCGGGATAGGGCGAAAGCTGGGCTCGACGTCTCGTATTCACAAGATGAGCGGGATTTTGGGAATATCGAGGACTATGGCAAATTTCTTGATGAAATTGTGAGCGTGTTTGCTAAGGTTCACGATGTCCTGAAAGAACGGGCTTATTTGACTATCATAGTGAAGAATATAAAGAAGAAGGGAAAGATATACCCCCTTGCGTGGGATTTGGGGAAACGTTTGGGGGAGATATTTGCTCTAAAAGATGAAAAGATATGGTGTCAAGACGATCAACGGCTTGCGCCTTTCGGGATGGGAAGTGCTTGGGTGAGCAATACTTTCCACCACTATTGCCTCAATTTTAGGAAAGAGTAATCTATCGCCCTTGTTCATAAGGGCCTTAATGTTCAGTCTATTAGATATTATGCCGCTTAATTCAGCTGAAAGGCACACGGAACATACGAGCAATTGATGTCATTCAACGCCAAACTGATTAGCATACTCAAGACGGACCCGCGCTTTGTGGACGATCAGGGCGAACTCGTCCGCGCGGCCGTGCAGGACCGCGCCTGGAAGATTGACCACGATCTTGTGAAGCTGCTTCTCTCAGACAAAGAAATCAAAGCCAAATTCTTTGAAGAGATTCAGCAGCACTGGATTTTCAACATCAACACCTTCATTGACTATATCTCGCAGAAGAACTTCCTCGATAACTCATACACACGCTTTCGTAATCGCATTGGATTGACCATTGGCGGCAAATACTTGAGCGAGCGCGGTGACGTGGCGCTGGTCTGGCCCTATAAGGATTGCGTGCTAGAAGGGGGGCAGACGAAGGAAGAAGAGAAACGTAAGGAGATATTCTTCAACGAGGTCCTCGCGCAGGATGAGATCAACCGGCTACTCGATCCCAAAGTGTTGACCAACTTCGTGCGCTACACCGTAACGGGTACAGAGAAGGTGACCGGCTTCAAGCGCGACGAAAATGGTGTCATCCGAGAGAACCTCATCGTCAAAGGCAACAACCTGCTCGCGCTGCACACACTCAAGCACCAGTTTCGCGGGCAGGTCAAACTGATTTACATTGACCCGCCATTTAATACGTCAAGTGCCGCAAGCACGTTTGCCTATAATAATGGTTTTAACCACTCAACGTGGTTGACGTTTATGAAAAACCGCATTGAGGCCGCAAAGCAAATGCTCCCATCGGATGGGATTTTGGTTGTAGCCATTGATCATTATGAGCTCTTTTATCTTGGCGTGTTATGCGATGAAGTTTTCGGCAGAGAAAACCGCATGGGAATCATATCAGTTGTTCACAATCCGGGTGGGCGACAGGATGATCTATACTTCCCGACAGCCCACGAGAACATGCTTTTCTATGCAAACGATGTTTCTCGCGTAAAGCTGAACACACTCGGGATGAACGAGGAAAAACTATCTCAATATAAGCTGCGGGATTCGTATGGAAGATACAAATTGAGAGGCTTTCGGCGCAGCGGCAATAATTCAAGACGTGAAGACCGGCCGGGCTTATTCTACCCAATATATTACTGCCCAACAACCAGCGATCTGTCACTAGAACCGGGAACCGGTTGTATTGAGCTACTACCGATCGATGAGTCTGGCGTGGAAAGGTGTTGGAGATGGGGGCCTGACACTTTCACTGAGCGAATCCACAAATATGTCGAAGTAAGGCGTGTTGAGAATCGGTTTGAACTCTACATCAAGGAGAGGAAGGACGATTACAAAGGGGAGAAGCCTAAGACAATCTGGGATAAGGCCAAGTACACGGGACAGACTGCCACGGCCGAACTAAAGAAGCTCTTTGGAAGCAAGATATTTAGCTACCCCAAGTCACCCTTCTTGATGATGGATATTATTAGAATCACTACTGGAAAGGACGACATTATTCTCGATTTCTTCGGAGGTAGCGCCACAACAGCCCACGCCCTTATTGAGCTGAACAGAGAAGATGGTGGTAACAGGCGGTACATCCTCTGCGAGCAAATGCAGTATGCAGAAACAACAACCTGCCAGCGAGTTCACAAAGTCAACGAGATTAACCAGGCCGGCGAGTTCGTGTTTTGTGAGATTATGAAGTATAATGAGTCTTTCATGGAACGCATTCGGACGGCGGAATCGAGCCTGGAACTTCTGCACGTATGGCAGGAAATGGCGGAAGGCTCATTTCTGAACTGGTATGTCAACCCCCGAACGCCCGAAGAAGCCGCAAAAGATTTTATTGCCATCGGAGAAGAGCCGAACGGTCTTGAAAAGCAGAAACACTTGCTGGTGGAACTCCTCGATAAGAATCAGTTGTACGTGAACCTCTCCGAGATTGACGACGCGCAGTTCAAAGTCAGCGAAGAAGATAAGGCGTTGAATAAGGCGTTCTACGGTGAAGCGTATGATCTTTGAGAAATACCTTTGCGACCGCCTGCTGCGAGAATTTGGCAAGCGTGCGCTTGCCCAGATCGAGCTTCCTGCGAGCCTCACGGGGAACCTCAACCCCAAATATGAATTACGCACCTACCAGGTGGACGCATTCCAGCGATTCATTTGCTACTTCAAGAAGGACTTTCAATTCAAAGAGCATCCCACACACCTTTTGTTTAACATGGCGACGGGCAGCGGCAAGACGCTCATTATGGCGGGGCTGATTCTCTATCTCTACGAGCAAGGCTATCGGAATTTCCTGTTCTTTGTGAACTCCACAAACATCATCGAAAAGACCAAAGATAATTTCCTGAATCCCGCATCGATCAAATACTTGTTCAATCACGAACTTACAATCAGCAACCGCCGTGTGCGCATTTCGCCTGTCGAGAATTTTGAAGGCGTCAATCCCAGTGACGTCAATATATGCTTTACAACGATTCAGAAACTGCACTCCGACCTGACGACTGAAAGAGAAAACGCCATCACCCCTGAAGACTTCCGTAAGCACAAGGTGGTGTTGATTGCGGACGAGGCGCATCACATGAACGTTCGGACTAAGTCGCAGAGGGAGATGTTGGAGAGCTGGGAAAACACCGTCGAGGGCATTTTCAACCAGAACGGCGAGAACTTGCTGCTCGAGTTCACGGCCACGCACGATTATGACAAGCCCGCGATGGTGAAAAAATACCGCAACAAGGTCATCATCCGGTACGACCTAGTTCAATTCCGCAACGACCGCTTTTCAAAGGACGTTGTCATTGTTCGATCTGATTTTGGCCCGCGAGAGCGCATCCTCCAAGCCTTGATTCTCAGCCAATACAAGCAGGAAGTGGCGGCGAAATACCGGATCAATCTCAAGTGCGTGATTCTATTTAAGGCCCAACGCACCATCGCGCAATCGCGGGAAAACAAAGCGAATTTTCATAAACTCATCAATGGTCTGACAGGGAGTCAAATCGACAGCATCCGCAAGTCGGACATCCCGATTGTTCGGCGTGCCTTTCGCTTCTTTGACGAAAGCAGCATCAGCGATGACCAACTCGCGGAACGCATAAGACAAGAGTTCCACAGGGACTTTTGCCTTTCCGTCAATGATGAAAAGGAAAAAGAACAGCACCAGATACTTCTGAACTCTCTGGAGGATTTGAACAACCGGATCCGGGCAATTTTTGCGGTCCAAAAACTCAGCGAAGGCTGGGACGTGTTGAACCTGTTTGACATCGTCCGCTGCTACGAAGCGAGGGACACGGGTAGGGCGAAGATCGGCCGAACCACCATGTCGGAGGCGCAGCTCATTGGTCGTGGGGCGCGTTATTTCCCCTTTGTTCTGCCGGAAAGCGATGACCGTTTCCGCCGGAAATTCGACGGAGATCTTGAACATGAGCTACGCGTGTTGGAAGAGCTACACTATCATAGTATCAACGACTCTCGCTACATTGCAGAGATCAGGAGCGCTTTGATTGAGCAGGGCATGATGGACCAGCGAGAATTGACCCGGGAACTCACACTGAAAGAGTCATTCAAAAAGACGCAGTTTTACAGATATGGAATTGTCTGGCTCAATGACCGGCAACGGAAAGACCACAAGGGCGTGCAATCCTTTGCCGATTTGGGCGTAAAAAAAAGAAACCACAAGCACTTCATTGCCACGGGTCACGGTACTGAGACTATTGCGCTGGACAAGCGGAATGATGAACTACTTGTTAAAGATGAAGCGGCGCAAGACATCAAGGTCGGAGACATAGAGCGCAATGTTGTGCAGTCCGCGCTCGCACGCAAGCCGTTTTTCACCCTTCGGTCACTCAAGCGATATTTTCCTGGCCTAACCTCGATGGAGGAATTTGTTCGTTCCTCCTCTTATCTCGGTGGGCTAGGGATCACCTTTTGGGGCAATATACACAGTTTGCATGAGAACCGCTTCGAGAAACTGGCTGGCATGCTAGGTTTACTGGAGCAAATCGAAGCGGAAATCAGGGCTAATGTGACCGAGTACGAAGGTACGCTCGATTTCCGGCGGAAGTGGGTGCGCGAAGTTTTCAGAGATAAACTGCTCAAATTTGATGCTCATACTCCTCGCGTGCAGGACGACCCCGAGTTTGAGCGTTTTGTCTCTGACAAAGACTGGTTTGCGTTTAACACTGTATATGGCACAAGTGAAGAAAAGGCCTTGGTTCGCATGTTGGATAGGCGAATGAAGAAACTTCAAGGGAGCTTCGAGCAAATTTATCTGCTACGCAACGAAGGTCATTTCGCCATCTACAACTTCGCGGATGGTCGTCCCTTTCAACCAGATTTCGTGTTGTTCCTGCGCGAGAAAGGTGGCGAGCTTCTTATTTACCAGCTTTTCATTGAGCCCAAAGGGGAACACCTAAAGGAACATGACCGCTGGAAGGAGACGTTCCTGCGAGAGATTACTTCCGCGTTTGACGGCAAGCCGATCACGTTCGCAGACAAAAAGTATCGGTTGATCGGGCCGCCGTTCTATAATAAGGGGAACGAGAATGAATTCATACGAAGTCTGGAGTTGCTGTTGAATCAGGCAGAGAAGAGTGGATGCAAGGCATCGGATGATATTGACACATTGATAGGATAATGAGCTATGATGCAGCGGACGTTGACGATAATAAAGCCCGATGCGGTCGGCAAGAATCTTGCGGGCGGAGTGCTGGATTGCTTTGAGCGGGCCGGCCTTCGGATTGTGGCGGCAAAGATGCTCTGGCTTCAGAGAGAGCAGGCCGAGGCGTTTTATTATGTTCACAAAGAGCGAGAGTTTTTTGGTAGTCTTTGCGAGTTTATGTCGAGCGGACCTTGTATAGTGGCAGTTCTCGAAGGCGAAGACGCCATCAAGAAGGCGCGCGCAATTATGGGCGCAACTGATCCTAAAAATGCAGAAGAGGGCACGATCAGAAAGCAGTTTGCGAGCAGTGTGCAAGAGAATGCTGTACATGGCTCAGACGCGCCCGCTACCGCCGAGTTTGAGATCGGATTTTTCTTTAGCAAGTTTGAGATAATGCAGACGAAGAGGAAGAACTAGATGGCAGTTCCAAAAAGAAGAACATCCCACACCAGGAAGCGGAAGAGAGCCACGCTAAAGGCGCTTGTCCCACGGTCAGTTGTAACTTGTTCCAACTGCAAGGCGCCGAATCTGCCGCACGTTGTCTGCGCAAAATGCGGATACTTGGGCAGTGAGCGCATCCTTGATATTAAAGAGGAATAGCAGGTGGCAGTAGGTCCGATAGCGCTTGATGCTATGGGAGGAGATTTCGCGCCCCGGGAAATGGTCAAAGGGGCCATTATGGCCGCCTCAGACTTTGGCATCGAAGTGATCCTAGTCGGGCAGGAATCGAAGATAGAGTCTCAGCTTGATGAGCTTGGCTGGTCGGGAAGAGACCGAATTAGCATCTGTCATGCGCCCCAAGTAGTCGAAATGAGCGATGCGCCATCGGTGGTTATTCGAGGCAAGCGGCAGTCATCCATAAGAATAGCGTCTCACCTTGTGAGGAGCGGCGAGGCCGCCGGAGTGGTCTCGGCCGGCAACACTGGGGCCGCGATGGCCGCTGCAAGAAGCGAGTTCCGCCTGGCAAAGGGCGTTCAGCGCGCCGCGATAGCTCAGGCGCTTCCCAATCGCAAGGGCGGCACGGTGGTTCTAGACATCGGAGCGAACGTCGATTGCAAGATGCAGCATCTGGTGCAATTTGGTGTGATGGGTAGTGTCTATGCAAGCATTGTTCTGAAGAAGCCAAAGCCCAAGGTGGGACTGTTGAGTATCGGTTCCGAGGATACGAAGGGAAATGATTTCACAAGAAGGGTTTTAAGCGCAATGCGGGAGCAACCGGACATCGATTTCGTGGGGAACATCGAGGGCCGGGACGTCTTCAAGGGTGATGTTGATGTCGCCGTTTGTGATGGCTTCGTTGGCAACATTGTCCTGAAGATAACCGAGGGCGTTGCAGAGACCGTCATGGGGATACTGCGCGACGCGCTATCATCAAGCATCAGAGGAAGAGCGGGGGCCGCTCTCGCAAGACCCGCTTTTGCCAAACTACGTAAACGGATGGACTCGGCGGAATATGGCGGCGCCATCCTTCTAGGGGTAAACGGCGTCTGTATCATCTGTCACGGGGCGTCCGGCGCGAAAGCGGTAAGTAACGCGATAAAAAGGGCAAGCGATTTCGCGACCTCCAGAATAGTCGAGCAGATAGCTGAGAAAATGGATGCAGACAGTGACAAGGAGAAGAGATGATTCAGGCAAGCATAGCTGGCATCGGAAGCTACGTTCCTTCGAGGGTAGTAACGAACGCGGACCTGATGAAGATCGTAGATACATCAGATGAGTGGATAATCAAGAGAACCGGCATAAAGGAGCGAAGATACGCAGCAGATGATCAAGCCTGTTCCGATTTGGCATACTTCGCGGCCACAAGCGCCCTTGAGATGGCAGAGATGGAGCCCTCGGAACTCGACTGCATAATCATCGGAACGGTGACTGGCGATCATCCTTTCCCATCAACGGCCTGTATCCTACAGGAGAAACTCGGTGCAAAGGGGGCAATGGCGTTCGACGTAAGCGCCGGCTGCACGGGTTTCATGCTTGGGCTTTCCATCGGGTCCAACATGATCAAGACGGGACAATTCAAGAAAGTCCTAGTGATGGGCGGTGAAGTACTCTCAAGGGTCACCGATTTCGAGGACAGAGGGACGTGCGTTCTTTTCGGAGATGGCGCGGGCGCCGTTGTGCTCACGGCGCCGGACGACTCTGGCAGCGGCATACTCTCTACACACCTTGAGTCTGACGGCTCTTACGCCGATATGCTCAACATCCCGGCCGGCGGCTCGCGGAAGCCCCCAACGCTTGAGACCATCAAGAACAGAAAGCACTACCTCTATATGGAGGGCCAGATAACGTTCAAGATGGCCATAAGAACAATGACCAAGATCGGGAACCTGGCTCTTGAGCAGAATGGTTTGACCATTGAGGATATCGACTATGTCGTGCCTCATCAGGCCAACTGGCGCATCATTGAGGGGCTAGCCAAGAAACTCGGCGCTCCTATTGACAAGGTCATCTCAGAAATACACAAATACGGCAATACGTCCGGCGCCTCAATCCCGATCGCTCTTGACGAGGCGGTCAGAAGCGGTAAAGTGAAAAAAGGCGATCTGCTCCTCTTGACTGCATTCGGCGCCGGCTACACTTGGGGCTCCTCAATCGTCCGGTGGTAGTGTCCTGACTTAAGGGGTCGATGCGATGCAGGGCGAGAATTTTCTCTATTACGGCGATAACCTGGAGATTATCAGGTTACATGTGGAGAGGGAATCCGTTGATCTCATCTACCTCGACCCGCCGTTCAAGAGCAGCCAGGACTACAACGTCCTATTCGCCGAGAGGAATGGTTCCCTTTCGCCCGCTCAGGTGAAAGCTTTCAAGGACACTTGGCAGTGGGACCAAGACGCCGTTTGGGCGTACCAGACTGTCGTTGAGGCTGGCGGTCGCGTATCCGAGGCAATGCAGGGCTTCCGGAAGCTCTTAGGCGACAATGACATGATGGCCTACTTGGCCATGATGGCTCCGCGCCTCAAAGAGCTGAAGCGCGTGCTGAAGCCGACCGGTAGCATCTATCTTCACTGTGATCCGACAGCGAGCCATTATCTCAAGTTACTCATGGACGCCGTGTTCGGGCCGCGGAGCTTCCGCACCGAGATCATCTGGAAGCGAAGCAGCGCCCACAGCGACGCCAAGCAGGGTCGTCGGCAGCATGGCCGCATTCACGACATTATTCTCTTTTACACTAAAACCGATGACTGGCAGTGGAATCCGCTATACACTCCGTATAGCCAGGAATATCTAGACAAGTTCTACAAGCACGTAGAGCAAAGAACCGGTCGCCGATATACGCTTGACAACATCACGGGGCCTGGCGGAGCCCGCAAGGGAAACCCGCGCTACGAAGTAATGGGCGTGACTCGCTACTGGCGTTACAGCAAAGAGAAGATGAACCAGTTGATTCGTGAGGGCCGAATCGTCCAGGCAAAACCTGACCTCGTTCCTAGGTACAAGCGCTATCTGGACGAGATGCCGGGGGTGCCGCTGCAGGATGTCTGGACTGATCTCAAGCCGATTGGCTCCCAGGCGAGGGAGCGGCTCGGCTACCCAACGCAGAAGCCTGAGTCGCTCTTAGAGCGCATCATCGAGGCGAGTAGCAACGAGGGTGATGTTGTGCTTGATCCGTTCTGCGGCTGTGGGACGACCGTCGCCGTAGCACAGCGGCTTAATCGACGCTGGATAGGCATCGATATTACACACCTGGCCGTAACGCTAATGAAATACCGCCTCGAGAGCGCATTCGGCGAGAAGGTCCGAACGGAGTTCGAGGTCATCGGCGAGCCCGTCTCAATCTCCGGCGCCATGACGCTCGCCAAGGATAATCCATACCAGTTCCAGTGGTGGGCGTTGGGCCTCGTCGGCGCTCGGCCTGCCGAGCAGAAAAAGGGCGCCGACAAGGGTATTGACGGGCGGCTCTACTTCCACGACGAGGGCAGCGGCGGCAAGACCAAGCAGATTATCATCTCGGTTAAGTCCGGCCATGTCTCCGTGGCCCATATACGAGACCTGCGAGGCGTCATTGAGCGCGAGCAGGCCGCAATCGGCGTTCTGATAACGATGCTACCGCCAACGAAACCCATGCGTGCTGAGGCCGCAGCAGCCGGAACCTACCTATCCCCAGGCTGGAATAGACAATACCCCCGCGTCCAAATCCTGACCATTCAGGACATTATGGCCGGCAGCCGCATCGATTATCCCCCCTCCAGACTCACAAACGTCACGTTCAAAAAGGCCCCCAAGGCGGACAAAGAGAAGGCTCCCAAGAACGGGAATTTGGGCTTATGACGGCCCAATAATCTCTTGACGGTCTTCTGCGAATAGTCGCAATGCAGCGTAGATGAGTTGCGAAGGATTGACTTGCCGGAGTCGCCTTATTATAGTTTAGCGACATAATTGTAATAACGATCGGCGCAATTACAAAA
>JAGHCW010000153.1 GCA_021160245.1 bacterium
TGTGGCTGAAAGGGAATCAGCCCACTCCGATCCAGCTCTTTATGGTATTACGGACGGCAAAGCCGTCGGAACCTACTTCGAGCATAAGTTCCAACAGTACCTAAGTGAAAAGTATACCTATGAACGAGGCAGCTCTGCCAAAGGCATTGATTTCCCTGCTCTCGGCGTCGATATGAAAGTAACTAGCATCAAACAACCACAGTCGTTTTGCCCGTTTAAGTCAGCCAAGCAAAAGATCTACGGACTTGGCTATTCCCTATTAGTCTTCGTGTACAGAAAAACTGATGAAGAGGAGAGTCGCACAGGAACTCTCACAATTGTTCACACGATTTTCGTTGACCAGGAAAGGACAGGTGATTTCCAAACTACTACGGGGATTTTGAAGATCCTGGAAAATGAGGGCAATGAAGACGATTTGATAGCATTTATGCATGATCGCCTGTTGCCCGTTGACGATATTCAAGCTTCTCGAATTGCCGAAGAGATTATGAAAAAGCCTCCTATAGTGGGGTACTTAACGATTTCCAATGCCCTTCAGTGGAGACTCCAGTACCGGCGAGTGATCGATAAGGCCGGCACCATTGAGGGGATATTGAGGGTCAAATAACGCCGTGATCAAGGTAAAAAAGGGTAACCGGAAAGTCGAGTTCGGGGATTTCCAGACACCGATCGGGCTTGCCCGACAATGTTGTTCCTTGCTTTCTCAAAACGGTTTAGAACCTGTTTCCGTACTTGAGCCAACATGCGGCAAAGGTAGTTTTCTGGTTGCCGCTCTTGAATACTTCCCAACCATAAAAAAGGCAATTGGACTGGAGATCAATGACGATTACGTGAGGGCGTCCCGTCAAATACTCGGGCGTATCCCCAGGTCTAGTGATGTGTGTGTCATACAAGATGACTTTTTTGCCGTTGACTGGCGACAGGTACTCGAATCTCTACCTGAGCCTCTTCTTATCATAGGCAATCCTCCATGGGTCACAAATGCGACACTAGGAACTCTTGGCAGTTGTAATCTTCCCCCCAAATCCAATTTCCAGAACCGCCGGGGAATCGATGCGATGACAGGAAACAGCAATTTCGACATTTCCGAGTGGATGTTAATCCAAACGCTCGAATGGACTAAGAGGCGGCATGCAACAATAGCAATGCTTTGTAAAACAGCCGTTGCGAGAAAAGTGCTTCTTCGGGCCTGGGGGGCAGGACAATTCTTGGAGCGTTCAGCTCTATACCGGATTGATGCTCAGAAGTATTTCGGTGCTTCTGTGGATGCTTGTCTTCTCATTGCTACGGTTTCTGCCCGTGGTCAAAATTTCGATTGTCAAGTTTATGACCAGCTAACAGATAATGGGCCTAGCACAGTGTTTGGATACCGTAAGGGACATCTCGTAGCCAAGATCAGTGGTTTTGAGCGATGGGAACATCTCGAGGGTGAGGAACATTGGAAGTGGAGGTCTGGGGTCAAACATGATTGTGCTAAGGTCATGGAGTTTCGAGAGGAAAATGGCCGATTTCGAAACGGTTTAGGCGAACTTGTTGACCTTGAAAAGAATTATCTCTATCCAATGCTGAAAAGTTCGGATATTGCTACCGTCTCGAATGTCAAACCGACGCGTTGGATGCTTGTTACCCAAAAGTTTATAGGGCAAGACACGTTTGTCATTCGAAGACGTGCTCCTAAAACTTGGGAATACTTGAAAAGGCATGCTGATCTTCTGGATCGACGGGCAAGTGCAATTTACCGCAAACAACCTCAATTCTCAGTTTTTGGCGTTGGCGAGTATTCATTCGCTCCGTGGAAGGTTGCGATTTCAGGTTTTTACAAGAATTTGCAGTTTGTTGTAATCGGCTCGTCTGGAGAGAAACCCATTGTGTTGGACGATACCTGCAACTTCCTTGCTTGCCGAACTAGAGAGCAAGCTCTGTATCTAGCGCAGCTGGTAAATTCTAAAATCGCCAAGGAATTCTTCTCTGCTATGGTCTTTTGGGATGCCAAGAGACCCATTACAATTTCTCTCTTACGTCATCTGAACCTCCTAGCGCTTGCTCAGGAACTCGGCTCAACTGGGATGATGAGAGAATACCTAAACGAACAACAGACTAACACCAAGCAAATGTCACTATTCGGTAGCGCTCAACTGTGTAAATAGGGACGTCAGGTGCCGGCTCGCACGTGCCGAGCTCGCCTCAGCCGGCACCGGGTTGGACACTGTTTTTATTCGTGTTAATTCGTGGCTACCTTAGGGCTATGAAAGATCAAACTCGAACAATCATACACATCGACATGGATTGCTTTTTCGCGGCCATTGAGCAGCGGGACAATCCCAACCTGCGCGGCAGGCCGGTCGTCATCTGCGGCAGCCCGGACAGGCGAAGCGTCGTCTCGACGGCGTCGTATGAGGCGCGGAAGTTTGGGATAGGGTCTGGCAGTTCGGCGTTCTCGGCGCATATCAAGTGCCCCGACGCGGCGTTTGTCGAGGGTAATAGCCACAAATACATCTACGCTTCGAGCAGACTGATGCAAATACTCAAAGATGTTACGTCCGAGGTGGAGATAGCGAGCGTGGACGAGGCGTTCTTGGACATTACGGGTTGCGAGGCGCTTTATGGTTCGCCGGAGAACGTTGCTTGGTCGATCAAGGACCGGGTCAAGAATGAACTCGGGGTTACCTGTTCGGCCGGCATCGCGCCAAACAAGCTCGTGGCCAAGATGGCGTCGGGCCTGCACAAGCCGGACGGGCTGACGGTCGTCTTGCCGGGCGAGGAGGAGAGATTTTTGTCGAAGCTGCCCGTCGGCAAGCTCTATGGCGTCGGCGAGAAGACGCAGCAGGTTTTGCACAAGCTCGGTGTCAGCACGGTCTTTGACCTAACGCTCGTGCCTCGTGATGTGTTGGTGCGGCACTTCGGCGTTGGCGGCGAGTGTCTCTACCATGCGTCGCGCGGTATCGACGATAGCCCTATCATCCCGTATTACAAATCGCACAGCGCAAAATCTATGGGCCACGAGCACACGTTCGACCGCGATGTGAACAACCCCGCGGCGGTGTTTGGCACGCTACTATGGCTGTCCGAGAAGCTCGGAAGGAGACTTCGCAAGGGCAATTACTTCGCCAGCAACATCACGATCAAGCTCCGCTTTGCCGACTTCACGACGATAACGCGCGGCTCTATGCTGCGAACGCCAACCAACATAGAGCGAGTGATATTCCCGTCCGCCAAAAATCTTTTGCTCGCTTCCTGGAAGGATAGGAAAATGTTACGGTTGCTCGGCATCAACGCCAGCAGCCTCGTCCGCTCACAGAGCGTGCAACAGGAGCTGTTTGGCGTTGGGAATAGCAAAAGGCACAAGAGATTGGTTGAGGCGGTCGATAAGATACGCGACCGCTTCGGGGAGAAGGCTATCCGCTATGCAGGCTCGCTTTCGGCGTATGCTGTTTGAGGCTTCAAGGAGATTAATGAGAGGGTGATCCACGAAGAGCACGAAGATACACGAAGAGAGAACTTAGTGGTCCTTCGTGTCCTTAGTGGATCGCTCATAACATCAATGATGTCGCAGCAATCAATAGATTTTGGCACGCAACGGCCCGTCCAAAGCGGTGCCGCGAAGCAGTTTTTCATCGGCACTTCGGGCTACAGCTTCCAGGACTGGAAGGGCACGTTCTATCCTGAGAATATCCGAAACCGCGACATGCTGGCCTTTTACGCGCAGCATTTCGGTGTGGCCGAGATCAACGCGACTTACTATCGCATCCCACCACCGAGGACGTTCGAGGCGATGCTCGAGAAGGTTACGCCGGGTTTTGAGTTTATCGTCAAGACGCATCAAGATATGACGCATACTCGCAAAGCGTCAGATGATGACTATAAAATCTACGCCGAGTGCATCCGGCCCCTGCTGGATGCCGGTCAGTTCTCTGGCTTGCTGTCGCAGTTCCCGTGGTCATTCAAACATTCGCCGGCGAACATGGATTACATCAAGGTGATGCGAGACAGGCTGCCGCGCGTGCCACTCGTCGTTGAGTTCAGACACGACAGCTGGCTATCAGCCGAGACCTACAACTTCCTGCGCGCCGAGAACATCATCTATTCCTGCGTTGATGAGCCGCGCCTCAACGGACTCCTGCCACCGCAAAACGTTACAACTTCCGACGAAATCGGCTACGTACGCCTCCATGGCCGCAACGCGAAGCACTGGTGGAATGGAGGCGCGCTGCGATACGACTATTCCTACAGCGAAAAAGAGCTCAACGACTGGGCCGCCCGCCTCAAGAACATGTCCAAAAACGCCCGCAAGATATTCGTCCTCTTCAACAACTGCCACCTCGGCCAGGCCGCCCAAAACGCGATAGCGCTGAAGTTGATAATGGAGGAGGGGTGAGGGTGTGTCTCTTAGCGTTCAGTCCGCTTTCTGAGTTGCTGCTGTGGGAGGTCCCTCAAATGTGTTCCACTACGTTTCAGGTGAATCTTGAGGCCTTTCTTGGAGATGCGAACTCGCAATTTATCCATCTTCCTTACAACCATCGGATTCCAGCGGCGTCTTTTCAATGCAGCAAGTATGATTGTGTTCACTCTATGCAATGAGCCGGCCTTCTGGATTAGACGCGCCGCGAGTTTCCATCCATTTTGAATCTGTTGATGTATCTCCAGAGCATCCCTACCAGTGCTTTTCATTTCAACAATCCCCACAATCAGTTCCGCAGGGACCCAGAAGATAATGCAATCACACATCTGTTGAGTGTGATCGACCAAAGGGTCTTCCTTCCTATCCGCTCTGATTGAAACGCAGCTGGCGAGGTCTTGCAGGTCAAGAACACAACCTTTATCTTTGAATTTCGTACACGTTTCCCCGCCCCAGCTATCAATGGCAAATTGAAGAAGAGCGTCGTCCCCATGAGGTGTGGTCATCTGCTTAATTCGTTCTCGATTCTTATTCCCTCCTCATAGAGGCCTTCATCAACTTTTCCAAATTCGCCCTGGTATAATCCCTCCTTAGTGGCCTCTTCCCGCCTGGTAACGTATGCTTTGCTTCTGCCGTCATACTTGAACCGATAGACGCCGATCTCATCCCCTGTGAGGTAGTCATCCTCCCCGAAGTCGAAGGACTCGCCCAGCTCTTTCCGCCTATCCTTCTTGATACCTCCAAGCATCACGAAATTGCTAAGCCGAGACAGTAAGTACTCACTGTGTGTGGTGATAATCAGATTGACACCCGCGCGGACAAGACGCACGAGATACTTGGCCAGTATTTTCTGATTCTGGGGGTGGAGATGAGCTTCAGGCTCGTCGATGATGAGAATGGAATTCGGCTGAGCGAGATATCTCAAATACAGGATCATCGGTGCTAACTCAGAGATAGTAGATGAGCATTGGTGAAGAAGGAGCTCGTTCTTCCCGGTTTGATATTTGATACTGGGGGGCAGGCTCTTATGAACGGCGGTGAGCTGAATTGAGCCCGCCAAGATTTCGGTCTCGAATTCGCTCGCCATGGTTGAGAACACGCCCGGATTCAATCCGACGAGCTCCGACATGAGCCTGAAGAAGTCCGAATCCGCACCTCTGGGGAGAATGCTCATTCTTTTCTGCCAGTTTTCCCACAATACCTTTTGCTGCAGGATCGCGCCTATGAACGGGGAACCCAACAACATAAGTCCCGCTCTTTCTCCCGGGAAGTAGTGACACCCTCTTTCCAGCTGAAGCCAAAGAGAGCTCAATGATTCAGTGGCTAGCGCATGCCCCAACATGGCGATGCGAGCTTTCTTCTCAGATTGGGCTTCAGGTTTACCGTTTATCGTCTCCCAATATATGACATTATATTTCTTGTTCTTAATGCCCCCAAGAAAGCCATCCAAGCGCCTAATAATCAGTCTGTCCTTTGATGATTCTAGACTGATCGACCAATCAGGAACCTGGATCCCAATTGCGAGGCGACCTTTTCCATTCCGTGCTAGTTGATTCACCTTTGTGCCATAAATTCTAACAATTTCAGCAGTTAACGGGCCAAGAGAAACTTTCTGGAATATGGACGAGCCTATTTCCATCGCTTCAGCCGGAGAAATGTCAAAAGGTTTGCCCTGCGACACGTCGGGATTACGGCTTAAGATGGAAGAAATAGTGTCATAGCAGAAACTGTCATCAAGAAATGCCCTTGTGTTCAGCTCCTTCGAGAGTCCCTCTTTAGATGCTATGGGGGGCCATATCGGCGGTCCCGGGTCCACATGCCAATAGGACCGGAACAGCGAATAAAACATCATTGCCGCATACGTCTTCCCCGAATTATTCGGGCCGATGAAGATCGTCATTGGTTTGAGGTCGATTTCGGCTTTGCGGAGGGGGCCGAAGTTCTCAAGCGTCAGTTTGAGGTCGATTGGCTTTGGCTTCGCTTTCTTCTTCTTCCTTGGGCTCATTTCGAGGCCCTCCTTATATCAGAAGACGTCAGTCTTTGATTGTGTGCTATCAGTTGATCGGAAGATAACATCTCCCTTTGTCAGCATCAAACGGTTCCGCCGTACGCCCCGCTCAGCCCTTAATCGCCTTGCGATTGGCGGCTCGCTGAGGAGATTGCCGTGCAATATCTCAGCGCATAGCACAAAAGCAGCGGGGGGGCGTGGGGGCACGCTGCGGCTGCACCCACATACTATCAATTGCTCTTCCGCATGACTATTGCGGGGAGCACAATCCGCGCTTAGAAGCCGTCGGGTGAATCGAAGTGGACGTCGATGTGGCGTTTGAGCCACTTCTTAACCGGAATCTTCATCAGCCGACGGGTTGGCGGGACGAGGCAGCAGAGGCCTAAGGTGTCGGTTACGAAACCGGGCGTCAAGAGCAAGAGCGCCCCCGCCAGCACGAATGCGCCGCTTAGGAGCTCGTCGGCGGGGATGATGCCGTCCTGCAGCTGGGACTTGATGCTATTGAGCGCCTTGAAGCCCTGATGTTTGGCGAGTATGGCGCCTGCGAAGCCCGTCAGGATCACGACCGCGACGGTTGGCCCGACGCCGATATGTGTGCCGATCTTAATGAGCAGCGCCAGCTCAAGGACTGGAACGAGCGTGAACAACAGAAAGAGTCTCAGCGGCAACTGTCAGCTCTTATCATAATAGAGTTAGCGTCACTTTCTGCCGGCCCTGACCGCTTTCTATTAGCGAGCCGAATAACTGTTGCAATGCGTGGGCTGAGGCCGAGACAATCTCCGTCGCAGCAAGTTCCCCGCTTAGGGTTCTACAGTTATGTAGGGATAGATATTGCTCGCGTTACCGGCGCGGTCGAATGCGACAATCTGAACCAGCAAGAGACCAGCGGGATAAGAACCCGCCTCGACATCAAAGCTCTTGATGTAGAAGCCGTCACCTGGCTCATCGTCAGATTGAGTGCCATCATCAAGCAACAAAATGCCAGTCGGCATCCCGTCCACATAGACCTCAACTCTCTCGATATCATCGCCGCCATCCGCATCCAAAACTAGGGCTTTCAGAATGACTTCGCTGTCCTCGCTGACGTCAATCATAGGAGGATAGAATCCGCCAACGAAGATAACTGGTTTAGTATTTACCAAAGGTATGGGACCAGTAGCAGAGGAAGTGGGCTCCCCGTTCATTGCTTCCAGGAAAAGGCTCTCGAGCTGCTCCGATTGGACCCCAGTTCCATATCGATCTATGAGCGCCTGCAGCCGCCAGGGAACGTCGGTCGGATCGAACGAGGCGAGGCGCGGCGACTCGGGGCCCCTTTGGGACTTATCGATGATTGTCAGATAGGGCCAAAGTGTGCTAAATTCGCCATAGACATCCTCGGCGGCAATTTCCTGAATCGGGAGCATCCCGGCGGGATTGCCTCTTGTGATGTATTCGTTGTGATAAAAGACACCTGCTCCCTCATAGGCGCCGATGTACTCAAGGAATATCCCGGTCGGATAATGATACTTGGTCGCTGGGTTCATCGTGTACATCTGGACGTTTCTGAGCTTTGACATCCCCTCGCCATACTCCACGACAGCCCACGCCTCAAATTCGCCAACCTTAGATGAATGGAGCTCGCTAAGTCCCCATCCCGCCATCCGTACTGCCGCAATAGCAGAGCATGTGAAAGTCCAGCAGTCGGCCTCAGGCATCGCATTGCCGTCGTTGTCTGCGGCAAAGGCGCATATTTCAACCGTCTCGCCCTCATTGAATTCCCTGGGCGGAACATACGTGCAGTCTATAACCGCATCGTCACCCGCCTCATACTGTTTGAGTGTGAATGACGAAACTTCGGTGCCATTGACCCACATTCTGATCGACGACTGAGCCACGCCAACGCCGACGTCTGAAAAGCGACAGAAGATGTCAGAATCCGTTGATATATTGTAGGAATCGCTGGCTGGGCGTCTCTTCGTAATTATGGGATATGAGTTGTCAGTCGTTGTGAAATACCATGTGTCCGAGGAGCATTTAGGGCTGGTCGCGGTGTTACATGCGCTTGCTCTTATTGTATATCTCAATCCGTCCTGCAGATTGGTCTCTGTTAATGCCACCCGGTAGCCGTTTGTTATTCTGGAGATAGTAGAGGCCTTCGCTTGGCCATTTAGGGTGATGCCTATCGACGAATAGTTGATGTCGCTCGTTGCGTCTGTGATGTCAACCGAGATATCGACAGAGCCAGGATCGACATTGGTCGCATTACGGGCCGGCTGGTGGTTAGTAAAGCTCGGACCGCCTGTCCCGACGCGGAATGAATACGTGTGATCGAGCGTCAATGTGCCGCACTGCTGCTCTGCAATTATATGAACATCGACTGATTCGCCAATCGTAAACGGGGTTGAGTGATCGTAGCTGATATGATAGCCCTGATGGTCTGTAAGCTCTGTAATTGTCGCCCCGTTGGTGACGTTCCGCTCCGTTGCATCGGATTGCAGCTTGATGAAAAACTGTAGCGAGGCCCTGTCGATGCAACTCTCGTCGTCATAGACGTCCATCGATATAACGACATTCTGATCGACGTTGTTTGCATCCTCTCCGGGCACGAGGTTGGTCAATTCTGGAGGCGTAGTTTCCGCCGCAACCGTTGTGAAAGAGTAGTTGCCGCTTGATTGATTGCCCTGGGAATCCGCACAACCGATGATGAGGTTGACCGTTGTCCCAGCAGCCCAGCAGTCGCTAAGAACGCTAACCGAGACATGGTATCCACCCGCAATTCTCTCGGTGTCGGTAGAGACCCCTTGACCTCCCGCACTGGCCGAAAGGGTGTCTATGTTCACGCCGCATGTGTCCAAGATGTCGAACTCGATCTCCTGACAAAGGGACACGCCCGTCGCGCCATTTGCGGGAGAGAAGTTCTCGAATGTCGGTCCTTCCGTATCGTAGGGGTCTAGCGTCTCAATGTGGGAAGTGATCGTTGTGTTGTAGGCCTCCTGGGCGCCACTCCAGCTATCGCTGATCTGGAAATCATGGTCGATTATGACGGCCAGTGGAATGACGGCTCCAGAAAGAGATGCATAAAGCTCGTCGTAGCGGCCCCATGCAGCCCCATCCGGGTCGTATAGCACGGGAAAATCAGCTGATGGAAGGTTCGGTATCATCCCGAGGACGTCGGCCTCAGACTCCCCCGTAAAGCCGGCTATAGCGAAGAATCGAACGCATTCGCTCTTGTATTGCTGCCAGAAGCCACTGCCCGGATCGGCAAAGCTCGAGAGTATAGCGCGTTGCGTGCCCGCAGGCGGCCTCGATGTGAAGAAAAACAGCACTATGATCGCCCCCTCTTCGTCGGAGAGCGTCACTTGCTGGTTATAGGTGCCGGAAATGGTGTTGATGTCTCTTAAGGTGAAGTCCTTTGCCGCTTGCCCGATCGCGAAGATCGGCACTAGGAGCAGGATCATCAGCCCCGCAGCAATACTTAAACGCCCCAGACGACAATTATACATAGTATTCCCTCCACATTATCAAATGCGCTCGGATAAGCGGAAAACACGATAATCAATGGTCTATACAATTCTAAACTGCCTAGACTATAATCGGGCGGTTACTCTACTTCAAGTCTAATTTGAAGTATATTGTGCTACACGTCTAGTTGGAGCGCATTGGAACCAGTGCCCTTGCGCGTATGTTTTACATTTAATCGCAATTAAGAGCAATTTATGGCCGTTACTGATGACCAACTTATTGATCAGGTTCTAGCGGGCGATACGGGCAGTTTTGAGGAGCTCGTAGGTCGGTATCGTAACCAAGTTTTTAACTTCATATTGCGACTCTTGGGGAGTCGAGATGATGCGGAGGATATCCTCCAGGATACGTTTATGAAGGTATATCAAAGTTTGCCTCGTTATCAAAAGCGTGCTAGGTTCGCAAGTTTCCTTTTCACAATTGCGCATAACCTCTCGATGAACAGGATAAATTACAGAAAGCGTTCGCTTCTGAAGCTGGATACGCTTTCTCAATCATCCGACACCAAGAGCACAATGGACAGAACTCCTGACGCGGAGTTGAGGGAAGATGAGATATCAATTGTTGTACATAGAGCGATAGACAAGTTGCCTCCGAAGTATCGGGCCGCGTTGGTCCTTAGCGAGTTTGAGGGATTTTCCTATAAACAGATTGGCCAGGTCTTAAATTGCTCCGTGGGAACGGTGAAGTCCCGCATATTTAGGGCTAGGGACCTCTTAAGAGGGCATTTGAAAGATTATGAAGAAAAAGGACTGCAGTAAACGGCGGATTCACATTTCCGCTTATATCGATAACGAGCTGTCTGGATGGCGTCTGGTTGAACTTGAGTCGCACCTCGCGGTCTGCCGGGAGTGTTCAGATTATCTCAAGTCACTGAAATTGCTTTCGGGGAGGATCGGGCAATTGACACGGCTTGTTCCGGGCGATGAGGTTATCGCCGGGCTCATGGCCGAAATTCGCTCGCAGAAATTCGCTGAGCGGAGGACTCCGGTTTTAGGTTTTGGCTTCAGCAATGCCCGCTGGGGGCTTGCGGCCGCGGCAGTTACTGTTCTTTTCTTCTCGTTGTTTATTTGGATGTATATGCCGGGCGGGTTGCCAAGAGAGACGGCGATGAACACTGCGTCTGACAGTGAGCGGGTCTTGACGGAGAGTTCAGACGCCGATCTGTCCAAGACGATCGCCTCAGACCTCGACAAGGCGAAGTCGCAATTGCTAGCCGAATTGATCGAGGAAGATCTAGATGAGAGCGACGCCTCGTTGGATGCGGATGATGTTGGACCGTCTGAGGCGAAGAGCTCATCTTCGGACGAATCCGACGGCCGAGTTGTGCATACACTCAATTTTGGGAAGACGCCGGCAGCGCGCACTTCAGTGTCATCTCACGTGCTTTACGTGAGTTACGGGAATAGGTGATAGCATTGAGGAAGACGATTGGCTGCTTTGAAGGGAGATGTGGTTTGAGAATTGCTTTGATCTTTATGTTGGTATTTGCTCTATCAGCAGTTCCTGCAGCCATCTCCTACGCTCAAGAGAGCTACGATTTGGGCAACCGTCTCTTTGCCAGCCGCGACTACTTAAAGGCACAGAACGCTTATGAGAAGGCAATACGCGAGAGTAGTGGCGAGATAGCGGCGCACTCGAGATATATGCTTGGCCGGAGTTTTGAGGAATTGGACAATTGGCAGAAGGCGGAGGAAAACTATCAGCTACTGTGGAGACTTGCCCCAAGGAGCTCATGGGCTGATGATGCGCTCCTGCTCGTTGCCACCCACCTCGCCTCGTCGCAGAATCCGGACGATTTGAATCGCGCAAAAAAACTCTGTGAGAAGCTGCGCACGCTCTACCCTAATTCACCGTTGTTCGCCGAGGCATCCTGCATATTGGGCGAGACTAACATCCGACTCGGGAACTTTGACGAGGCGTTCAAGACTCTCGTTGAGGTTATTCAGAGGGACGATGCGTGCGATATCTTCGATCGCGCCTATTTTGCTCTTGGTCGGCTCTATTCAGATCCCCATAATCCGAAGAAGGATTTGGACAAGGCACTCGATGCGTTCAAGTGGGTAACTGAGCAGACGCCGGAAAGCTGCTATGCCTCGTGGGCGAACTTCTCCGCGGGGAACATTCTTCGGCAGCAAAAGAAGTGGGAGCACGCTAAGTTATATTTCCAGGCGGTTTTGGATAGATATGACGGGACATTCTGCGCCGCGGCTACGGTGCCCATCTTGGCGCTTTCGCGCGTTGAGCAGGAGCGGTTTCTGCGGGGTCGGGAGTCATTTGAGCAGCTCTTGAGGCTTATCCATAAGGGTCCGCGTCCAATTGGCGCAGCAAAAGCGGCTCCAACTGAACTGCCGACAGCAAAGGTGCTGCAGATTCAGATCATGGCCAGGGAAACCTATTCGGACGACAAACGGGCTAGCTACAAGGGCGATGTTCGGGTTTCGGTCGGAGATATGAAGGTCTTCGCGGACCAGGCTGTCTGCGAGCTTCAGACGCATATTTTCCGCACATCGGGAGGGACGACCCTTCAGTTAAGGGATCGTTTTGCTCTCAACAGTCGGCGACTGACGTTCGACCTAAAAAATCAAAGAGGCATCGCCTCAGGTGATGTTAGGTTTGTTCAGCGGGTCTCTGGCTCTGGAGGAGCCGCTGAGCCGAAGGTCCGGACGGTTCGGAGGCTCGAATTCCTGATCAAGGACGGTCAGATCGTTCCGGTCTCGGAGCAGGAATGAGGGTCTCCTTTGAAACTCCTCAGATGCTCACTCGGTTGCTTGTCTCGACAGGCAAGGTCTCTGAAGAGGACTTGCAACAGGCGTTTCTGCAAAGGGACTCGTCCCGAGAAGGCGCCATAGACGCGCTTCTTCTGTCTCATAAGATCACAGAGGATGGCCTTGCGGCAGCTCTTTCGGAGTTCTTGGATTGTCCTTTGCTCAAGTACAATGAGTTTCCAGAGGAAGCCCTCGAGATCGAGGAGCTCTCGCCCAAGTTTCTAAAAGAGCATTACGTTCTTCCGCTTCGGTTTGAGGGCAACGATCTAGTAGTCGCGATGGCAGACCCTCTCGACAAGTACACACTCGACAACATCCGCCTCTGCACAGGCAAAGGGGTGAAGGTCATCGTCAGTTCCCAAGCCGATCTACTTCGGGCTCTTGAGGACCGTTTCGGCGATGCGACTATGGACGAGATAATCGAGGATATCGCGGAGGAGGACCTTGAGCTCTTAGGTACTGAGGAGGACGAGGACATTGATCATCTGCGCGACAAGGCGTTTGAGGCGCCAGTTATCAGGCTGGTGAACCTTCTCATCTCGCGAGCGGTTGAGGCTGGGGCGAGCGACATTCACATAGAGCCATTTGAGGGTCAATTGAAGATTCGCTATCGGGCGGATGGCGTTTTGCACCACGTTGAATCGCCACCTAGAGCGTTGGAGTCGGCGATTGTGTCAAGAGTTAAGATCATGGCGGACCTGAACATCGCCGAGCGCAGGCTTCCTCAGGATGGCCGTATTGGCTTGAAGGTTGGGGGCAAGAAGATCGACCTTCGTGTATCTACGGTTCCGACGATGCACGGCGAGAGCGTCGTGATGAGGATACTCGACAGGGAGAGTATGCGCTTCGATCTTATGACCCTTGGATTTGAGAAGGACACGCTCGACAGGTTCCAGTTCCTGATCCGAAAGCCCCACGGTATTATTCTCGTCACCGGGCCCACGGGTAGCGGCAAGACGACGACGCTATTTGCCGCGCTCGATAAGATCAACTCGCCGGACAAGAAGATCATCACGGTCGAGGACCCTGTTGAGTACGAGCTGCCCGGCGTCAATCAGATAGAGGTCAAATCCAAGATAGGGCTTTCATTCGCCAGCGGCCTGCGCTCCATAGTTCGTCAGGACCCAGACGTGATTCTCATTGGGGAGATTCGCGATCTTGAAACGGCCGAAATAGCGGTGCAGTCCGCGCTGACAGGTCACTTGGTCTTCAGCACCGTTCATACAAATGATGCTCCAACCACGATCACGCGGCTTCTAGATATGGGAGTTGAGAATTACCTTCTTGCCTCGACCGTTGAGGGGATTCTCGCGCAGAGACTTGTGCGACGGCTCTGTCCCCTATGCAAGGAGGCTTATACGCCGAAGAAGGACGAGCTCGCACAGATCGGTATTCTGAATGGGCAGGATATTCCGAGCAAGATATATCGAGCTGGCGGCTGCGACGAGTGCAGCAATACGGGCTTTAAGGGGCGCGTCTGCGTGAATGAGCTCCTGGTTATGGACGAGGAGATGTCGGGCCTTGTGCTTGAGGCAGCGGCCGCTCAGCGCCTCAGGCAGCACGCGAAGAAGAAGGGCACAAGGACGTTGAGAGAGGACGGGTGGATGAAGGTCGTATCTGGGCTAACCAGCATCAGCGAGGTGCTGAGGGTGACTCAGGAGGAGCTGATCGATGAATAGCGCCCGACCGGCTCAACCCGTGTTGACGAGGGCTTAGGGCGGTGCCTGTTTTCGCCTATAAGGCTTCTGACAAGCGGGGAAATATCACTGAGGGCACGATGGACGCCCGGGATCAGGGCCTGGTAATTCGGGCGCTGCAAGACCGCGCTTTGTTCCCCTTGAACGTCGAGGCTTACGTGCCAAAGAAGGGGCTCTCGCTTGAGATCAGCCTCAAACAGCTGACCGGCAGGATACGCCAGCGGGATGTTCTGGCCACGACACAGCAGCTCTCAACGTTGATTAACGCCGGGGTGCCGCTTGATAAGGCGCTTGGTATAACGATTGATACGACGGATAGGGATCGATTTCGGCGCGTTCTTGAGAACGTCCGCAAGAGCGTTCAGGGCGGCAACTCGTTCGCTGACTCGCTTGCGAAGTACCCTCGGGTCTTCTCGAAGCTATATGTGAACATGGCAAGAGCTGGGGAGCGCGGCGGTGTCCTTGAGTCGGTTATGAGCCGAATCGTGGGTTTTATCGAGAGCTCGCAGCAGATGAGAGACCACATCATCAGCTCGATGATCTATCCCCTGCTTTTGGTCGTCGCCGGCGGCGTGGCGGTCATCATCCTCTTGATGTTTGTCATACCGCGTTTCGCAATGATATTCGAGGACATGGGCCAAGCTCTTCCGCTTCCGACACAGATGCTGATGTCTTTTTCCGATCTCGTCGCGCAGTATTGGTGGGCGATTCTCGCGGCGGCAGTGGCTGCGTTTATAGCCATCCGACAGGCGCTTAAGAACGACAAGAACGCCCTCGCATTTGACCGGTTGAAGTTGAGGACACCGGTTCTCGGCTCCTTGCTGCAGAAGATCGAGGTGGCGCGATTTGCCCGCACGCTTGGCACTCTCATCCAAAACGGCGTGCCGATCATTCAGGCGCTGAGGATAGTCAAGGACATCATATCCAACCGGGTAATAGCCGATGCCCTATCTCGCGCAGCACGAGACGCCAACGGGATTGGGAAGGGAAAGGGCGCAAGAGACATAATATCGTCGATAACAAAGGGCAAAGGTATCTCGAAACCACTGGCAGAGAGCGGCGTTTTCCCCGTTCTAGCGGTCAGCATGGTAACGATTGGGGAGGAGAGCGGGCAGCTTGAGCAAATGCTGGAGAAGGTGGCGGACATCTACGAGCTTGAGGTCAAGAACGCGCTGAAACGCCTGATCAGCATGTTGGAACCGATGATGATCCTCATCATGGGCCTCGTCGTGGGGTTCATTGTAATCTCAATGCTTATGGCCGTTTTCAGCATAAACAATATCGCAATGTAGAATGATAAAAAATAGGAGGAACCGATAATGCAATTGGCGCGAGAACGACTCCTTTCTGCTTTTTTGAGTAGAAGGAACACTCGAGGCTTCACCCTCATCGAACTGCTGGTCGTCCTTGTAATACTGGGCCTCCTGGCAGCGATTGTTGTCCCGCAGTTCACAGGAAAAATCGACAAAGCCAAGATACAGACGACCAAAACACAGATACAGATGCTCATGACAGCTCTTGATTTACTCAAGGCGGACGTTGGGGAATACCCGGGCTCTCTTGAGGAGCTACTCTCGTCAAGCGCCTCGAACTGGGACGGCCCATATCTTAAGAAAAAGAAGATTCCGAAGGACCCCTGGGGTAACGATTACTCCTACTCGGTGATCGATGGCGGGCGCTCTTGCGAGATAACCTCTCAAGGCTCAAAGGACTCCGGTCCGATATCGAGCTCGGACTAGCATCTCTCCGCGGCTGAAGTAATAGTCGTGCGCCGAGATGTTGTGGGGCCAGACCGGACGAGATGTGAGCTCTGGCCTCGATCCTTATTCGAGGGAATTATGCTTACGTCAGGAGATGACAAGTTCATGCGCAGGCCGAAGATCACATTCGGAGGTTCACAGGCGCTTTTGCGATCACGAATCTCCAACCGCGAGCTGCAGAAGCAGAGAGCGACCGGAGGGTATCAGACTGACGAATGCGCAAGGGGCTTTACTCTCATAGAATTGATTGTCGTTCTCTTTGTGGCCGGCCTCATAAGCGCTTTTGTCCTGCCCTCGTTCATTGGGGGGCTTAGAGGCGCGAGGCTCAAGGGGGAGACCAAGCACCTTGCGGCGACTCTGCGATTCGCCCGAAGCCAGGCCGTCTGCTCAAAGGGCCTTGCCGTGGTCGCGATCGATCTGGATAAGAACAGCTACAAACTGACGATCAAGAAGAGCAAAGGTCGAGGCCAAGCGAGCGCCCAGAAGGGATTGGACCCGTTCGGCAACAGCTCTGGTGGCGATCTCAACTCCCCGCTCTTCGCCTCGCCCAAGTCTTCCGGTCGCTCGATGGATCTCGGTTCTCTAAACAGCCCGGGCGCGATGGACGACGGGCCAGCTAGAATGAAGGAGGGGGGCGGAGGTTCATCCCTCTCCAACAGACTCATGCGGGAGCGACAACTCCCCTCCGATGTGACAATCGCTAGTTTCACGTACGGCGATGAGACTTACGAGGATGGCGCGTGCAACGTTTTCTTCTTTCCACGGGGAACCTCCACAGGCGCTCTGATAGAGGTTATGAGCGATTCGGGCGCGTCGTTTGTTATAGAAATAGAGCCTGTAACTGGCTCTGTGAAAATTAGGTCTCCCGAAGACGAATACTAGGTCTCCGCAGTTTGAGGAACGAAATGAAGCACAATTCACGACGGCGAGGCTTCACTCTGCTTGAGGTCATGATCGCGATGGCGATTCTGGCAATTGGGCTTGTAACAGTGATGCAGCTCTTCGCCGGAGCATTGCGGCTCGGAAGGATTGATCGTGGATTGACTGAAGCGGTTCTCGTGGCGCAGAGGCGGATGGATGAGTTGCTCCTTATGACGGAGCTTGACGAGGGCTTTGAGGAGTCGGGAGAGGAGGACGGCTACTCCTGGACACAATATGCCGAACCACTCTATGAAGGGGGATTGGGCGAGTCCGACGAGATGGAAGGACAGACTGCCGATTTCATAGAGCAGATTCAGGATGACGAAGCGGTCGTGCCCGTCAACGTATTCAAGTTGACGGTAACTGTGAAATGGCGGATTGGCGAGAGCTCAAACGAGCGAGAATATACATTAACGAGTTTGAAGGCGCTCTGCTTCCATGAGGATTAGTTATGGACGTCGTGTATTTTCCAACAGAAGTGGGTTCACGCTTCTTGAGCTCCTGATCGCGGGCACTATTACGGCGATTATCGTCGTCTTAATCCTCTCAGCATTTCAGGTGGCCTCAAAAGCCTGGGCGGTTGGAGAGCGCCGAGGCGAAAGCACGCAGCGGACTCGCGTGGCCATCTCACATCTGATCGGGGACATCAAATCTGCGTATCCATCGAAGGTCAGGATGTTTGAGCAGGCCGGACGGACACGTCTAAGCCGGGTTTTGCTCTTCTCTGGGCTCTCGGACAGCATCAGTTTCGTCACAAAGGAGAGTGGAATCTCGGGTGAGGAGAACGCCTTTGGGGTCCGGTCGGTGACCTACTTTGTCAACTCGTCGGGTGCGGACGATGAGGCGGGGCTGGTTGTTCGGGAGGGCAATCCGTTTGTGGAGGAGCCTTTCGAGAATGGTGTGACGTTCCAGCTCGACCCAAACGTAACGTCCATTTCGTTTCGGTACTTCTTTGATCCGAACATCCGCTCCCGATTCAGCAGTTTCGTGGGGAAGGTGGCGGAGAGGGAGCCGGGGGAGTGGCTCGACGAGTGGGACTCGTACGGCGAGGGGTCATCTGAAATCGGTCTGAGCGTTGAGCAAGGGAAGGAAGTTCAGCGCTTCTTGCCCAAGTCCGTTGAGATAACGATGACGGTGATCCAAGATGGCGAGGAGCGAACGCTTGAGCCATTTATTGTGCCAATCATGAATCGGCAGATATCGCTTTCCAGTGGGATAGCAGAGGTGGAGGAGTTCTGAGACGATGAAGCGGAGGCAACGTAGCCTAAGTCATAAGGTCCGGACTCTCGGCGCAGGCGCAGAGAGCAGCGGCTCTTGGATTGCAGGGCTCAGGCGCGAAATCGGTGGCCTATTGCAGTCAATGTGGAGGACGAGCGCAAACGACAGGCGGGGCATCGCACTGCTTATGACGATTTGGATAATGATCCTGCTGACTGTGATGGCGCTTGAGTTTTCGTTTGCAAAGCGAGTTGACCTGACGGTGGCGGTCAACTTTCGGGACGAGATGCAGGCCTATTACTACGCCATGGCAGGCGTCAACATGGCGATGGCGGAGCTTTTGTCAAAGCAGCACTATTTCGGCAGCGGCGGAGGGCTCTATTTCGTCGCTCGTCAGGTCAAATGGGACGATGCGGGCGATGTTGAGCTGGACGAGGCGTCTCCCAATAGAACGGATGTACAGCTCGGCAGAGGCTCATTCACTTATGAGCTCGTCGATGAGCGTCGAAAGCTGGACATAAGACTCTCGAGTAATGACGATCGATTTTTGGACCTTCTCGTAAACTCGGGCGTTGATGAGATGACGGCGGACACTATTCTCGATTCGCTGAAGGACTGGCGAGATGCCGACGATACGCGTCGCCTCAATGGAGCGGAGGATGAGTACTATCAGGCTAATTACGAGGAGCACGGTATGCCAGAGCCATATCTAGCCAAGAATGATCAGCTCGACTCGGTGCGGGAGCTGTTGCTCATAAATGGCGTGACTCCCGAGATTCTCTTTGGTTCGGGCAACATTGAGAACTATGGTTACCGTGAGGAGTCGGGCACAGATGACGATGGCGATACCTATTCCGGTGTTTACGATCTTCTGACAATTTGGGGAAGCTCGCTCTATTACGATACTGCAAGCGACGAGCTTTTGGATGGATTGACGAATGACACGAGGGCTCAGGATGAGCTCGATCGGCGAGAGGATGAGGATTGGAACTACCAAACTGCATCGACGCATCCGATAACTTCGTCGAAGTTCACAATCACGTCGACCGGAAGAGTTAGGAACACTGAGGTTGCGCGAACGGTTGTTGCAGTAGTGAGAAAAGTTGGAACTGTGAGGAATCCACGCGTTGAGATACTTGAGTGGCACGATAATTATGTTGGTTCCGCCTATATGCAATTTGGCGGTGAGTTTTAGCTAGTGATGCGAATTAGTTAGGGATTTAATGGTCTCACTACAATCGAGTCTTAGCATTCTCTTCAAACGCGACAGGGTGATACTGACGCACTTAGGGAAGGGCTTTACGAAGTACACGCTCCTGCAGCATGAGGTTATCGACCTTAATGGTTCGGAAGACCGCTCTGAGGAGCACCTTGATATTATCACTCAAAACGGAATATCGCACTTTCTGGAGCAGCACAAGATCAAGCCAGATTGCATCTCGATAGGCATCCCCCGGAGTAGCGTTTTCTTTGCGTTCATAAAATTACCGAAAGTCCAGGGGGCGAATGTCAAAGACCTACTTGATTACGAGATCGAGCGCCATGTGCCACTGCCGTCCAGCGCCATTTACTACGATGGCCAAGTGGTCGGGGAGGCCGGGCAGGACGGCGGACTTTTGAACATTGCGATTGTAGCAGCCCCCAGAGGTTTGGTGGAACGTTACGCCAACATCGTCTCGCAGATAGGATTGACACCATCTTCCATCAAGGTAGCAGCGCTTGGGCTCTCGGATTTTTTCAACCTCTTCGAATCCCCGTTGAATGGCTCGTCTATGGCCCTGGTGGACTGTGATGAGACCGAGGCCGATGTACTTATTCTAAAGGGAGGGGAGCTGCGGCACTGTCGGACGATTTCTCTTGAATGCGAGAGTCAAGCGGTCCATGGAACTTCTTCCGAGGCGAATAGAATTTCCGAGACGGGCGATTATGGCATCCTAGGCGCCGGGGAGATGGCGGAGTCCCCGGGTTTTAGGGACGATATGACCACAAAGAGGGCGCAGTGTATTCTCGACGAGCTTGCCGCTTACGCAGACGGCTCGGCTGAAAATACCTACATAGATGAGATATGCCTTTCAGGCGAATATCGAAGTACGCTTCTGCTTCAAGGCGCCCTATCTGAGCTGGGATTCAGTGGTCGCGTCAGGACGCTCCAGCCTAACATAAGAATGCGCTCAATGCTGTCTGCAGATAAGGCGAGCTCGCTCTGCCCGGCAATAGGTTTGGGCACAAGCGATCTTGATGAGGCCAAGGGAGGCATCAACCTCTTGCCCCCGGAGCTCAGGGCAAGTCGGACACTTTACGGCAAGAAGTTCATGATCGGCCTTTCCATAGCGCTTTGCCTGATGCTCATGGGTGGTATTTCCAGTAGCGTCATAAAGAAGAAGATGGCGGTTGATTTTCTGCAAACCAAGGTCAACTCGCTTGAAGACGAGGTGAAGCTGATAGCTGAGACCCGCAGCAAGTCGCGAGAGTGGAGCAGCTTGCTCAAGGAGTTGAGGTTGGTTGGTTTGGAGACGCTCAATCCGTTACTAGTTCTCAAGGAGCTCGACCGGCTCTTGCCTCATGAAGGTGAGGAGAAGGTTTGGCTGACCAACTTCCGCCTCAAGGGTACATCTCTCTCGATAGACGGTCTTTCTGATAAGCCGGAGGGGATACTCGGTCGTCTTGAGGAGTCTCCGCTCTTTATGAACGCGGGCTTCGAGGGCCGGACAACTTCTCGGAAGGATACCGAGCGTTTCGGTGTTGTTCTGGAGATTGATCTCGCGGGCCAATCGCAGCTACTAGAACCACAATTGAGAACAGAAATCATTGAGGAGCCGTTGGGGCCTCTTCCGCCCGAGGGCTTCGAACCTCTTGATCCTGATGAGTTTGATGAGGAGCTAGAGGATGACCTCGAGCATCAGGATAATGGAGTTCAGAATTTCCCTCTTCGCAATCCTCTTCTCGGGCCAAATCAGCGCGATACATTTGAGGATGACGGACTGAAGCTGCCGCTACGTAGCCCTCTTGGGCGGCGCTATCCCGCTACCGGCTCAGGTGCGTCGCGTTCTCTCGATGCGAGGGATGATGCGGATGAGACCGAGGAGGAGCAGGATTGAAAAAGCTCACAGCTCGTGACCGCAAATTACTGATTGTCGCTTTGCTGGCAGTAGTCTGCTACCTCGTCTATTTCTTTGTTCTTGGGCCAATCATCGAATATAGCGCGGAGCTTTCGGAGGAAAAAGACACGCTGCAGTTCCGCTATGAGAAGAGCATCAAGGCGATTTCGCAAAAGGCTGCCCTGGAAGCCGAGCTCAATGAGCTCAAAAGGATCGGAGCAGAGCTCACAGACCGCCTGATTCCATCTACTAATGTCAAAGTCGCGGGCGCGAAGCTCCAGCAGACGTTGGATGGCTTTTTGCAGAAGGCCAGGCTCAAGACGCGAAGCAAGAAGATTCTAAAGACGGAGGAGCGTGGTGGTTTCATGGCGGTGCCGGTCGAGCTCAACGCGACGGGGACCCCTTCACAGCTCAAGGATTTTCTCACGCGGCTGATGAACGACAAAATGCTCCTTCAGATTAAGAAGCTCGACATTAGACCAGAGAACCAGCGCGACCCTCACAGTGTTATTATAGAAGCAGTAGTTGTTGGGTATGTAGTCACGAAAGCGCCTTAACGGAGTCTTAAGTCTTGTTTCGGAAGTTGTTTCTCATAAATCTCTCGCTCTTTGCCGCGGCAGTTCTCTCTGCCATGTGGCTGGTGGATATCTGGCAGTCATCTCTGGCCGCTGAGATCAAGACTAACCCGGCTGCGCCCAAGCGCATAGCGAGAAGCGAGTACACATTTGACAAGATAGAAGCCGGCTCGGGCTACGAGCTCATGGTTGACCGCGATCTCTTCAGGCCGGATAGAAAGCGCTATATTCCGCCTGAGCCCAAGCCGAAGCCCAAACCGCTGTCGGAAGCCGAAAAGAAGATAAAACCGAACTTCTGCGTAGTCGGCATAATGATACTCTCCGAGACGAACAAGTACGCAATAGTCGGCGAAAAGCCCGCAAAGAAAATAGTACCCAAGAAGCCGGCCAAGCGAAAACGACGCTCGAGGCGCCGGCCCCGAAAGACGAAGAAGGCGAAGACTCCGCCACCCGAGAATCTACTGAAAGCGAAGTCCTATCGTTGGGGTGAAGAGATCAAGGATGGTTGGTTCATTTCAGAGATCAAGCCGACGATCGTCGTCTTCTCAAACGGCACCGAGATATTCGAGGTGTCAGTGGACAAATCGAAGATACCTGAGCAAGACAAAGTAGCAGAGAGTAATAAGAATGAGAAGAGGCCCGGTAGGAAAGTAACTTCCCCATTCACAAAGAGGAAGCCGTTGCCACCCGACAAGGACGAGGCCACTCAGCGGTTTCTCGATGCCCTGAAGAAGGCGGGCAAGAAAAGATGATAGAATGGAGAAAGGGGCGAGCCGCAACCGACGTTAGAAAACAACCGACCCAGGGAGTCAATATGTCTTATAATTCGAGGTTTTCGCACAGCCGCGGGAAATGGGCTGACCTTATTATCGTTATGGTTTTGACGGCCTTTCTAGTCAGCGGCTGTTCACTGTCCCATAAGCAGGATGACTTGGCGGCCCCTCCAGCGACTCAATCCCAAGGAATGAGCGAATCGCCCGGGGCTCAGCCTTCGGACGAGAAAATCGCCGGTGATGAAGAGATGCGTAAGCAGGCTGAGAAGGCGCCTGCAGAAGAAAGCAAAGAGTCCACGCCAACTGACGCGACGATCGTCGCAGAGAACGCTGCAGACGAGGAGGAGAGCGAAGCGGCATCTCCATCGAAGCAGGAGCCGGCGACTGATAGACTGCTATTCTCCTCAACCTCAGAAAAACCCAAGGAATCACTCTCAAGGGACCTTGAGGAACGAGAGACCTGGCCATACCTGACGCTTGAGGCAGCCCCGATAGAGGATGTCCTTGAGATGTTTATCAAGGTCATGCCGGAGCGTGGGACGTTCAACTACATCGTGGACCCGGCGGTAAAGACGAAGAAGATCACCACACGCTTTTGGCGTCCCGTTAGGCCTGAAAACCTGTGGTACATCCTCCAGTCAATACTGACGATGAACGGCCTTGCGATGATAGATTCTGGACGAGACTTTTACAAAATCGTGCCTCTTCAGACTGGTAAGCAGCTACCCATCGACACTTATGTCGGACGAACCGGAGATCACCTCGAGCTCACGGATGTCCTCGTTACCCAAGTAATCCCAACAGAGCACATCATGCCGTCCTCGCTTCTGAAGCTTATCAAGCCGTTTCTTTCGGGAGCATCATTTGAGATAGCCAACGACGAGACGATGCTCATGATCATCACAGACCTCGCGTCCAACATCAAGCGCGCCATGACATTCGTGAAGCTACTCGATGTTCCGTTGGCGACTGAGGACCTCAAGGTCTATCCGATTCAGTACGCCGACGCGGGTGAGGTTGCCTCAATACTCGATAAACTCTTCGCCTCAAAAAGCAAGAAGAGCACGGCCGCCTCAACCCGGAGCAAGCGTAGGACGTCAAAATCGCGATCGAGAAGGAGCCCGGCGTCCAGCACAACCGGCTCTCTCGGAGGTTTTGCGGAGAAGCCCGTGATCATCACTGACAAGCGCTCCAACTCGCTGATTATCCTCGGCCGGAAGGCGGCGCACGAGGCTGCAAAGACGGTAATCGAGATGTTGGATGTTGACATCTACGGCGCCTCAAAGACCTACGTATATTATCTTGAGCATGCCGAAGCCAAGTCGATGGCCTCGCTTCTGACAAGTCTGTATGGCAAGGGCAAGTCGACTAGCTCTCGAAAGAGCACGACGAAAACGAGGACTCCTTTCAGTAGTAAGGTTCGGAGCAAGGGTGGTTCCGGAACGGTCGCTTCCGGAAGCGTCAGTGGCGAGGTAACCATTGTCGCGGATGAACACACGAACGCATTGATAATTATGACAGACCCGACCAACTACCCCGAGATCAGGCAGACGATTGAGGCGCTTGATATTCAACCAAAACAGGTTTTGATCGAGGTGTTGATTGCGGAGCTCACACTCGATAAGACAACGCAATTTGGGCTTGAATGGGCGCTGAAGGGACGCGGCAGCATGCAGGTTGGTGGTGAGGAGTTCAATGTCTTGTCTGACATCGCTCAATCGCTTCAGATTCCGACGGGCAGCGGGTTTGTATTGAGCATTCTTGACGGCGAGAGGCTCAAGACTTTGCTGAATGCTTATGCGAATGAATCCAAGCTCAACGTTCTATCCAATCCACGCATCATTTCATCCAATAATCAGGAGGCGAAGATATCCGTCGGCAAAGACGTCCCCATTGTGACGAGCGAGACGTCAAGCGGCACGTCCTCGATAAGCAACAACCTTGATGTCAGGAGGACCATTCAATACAAAGAGACAGGTGTTATCCTGACCGTCAAGCCGCACGTGAATGAGCAAAAGAAAGTCAAGCTGGAGCTTAGCCAGACAGTATCCGACGCTCAGACAAACAAAATCGGCGGCTCCGACTCCCCAATCGTCAATCGTCGTGAGGTCAAGACAACCGTCTTTGTTGATGATCAATGCACCTTGCTCCTCGGCGGAATGATCAAGAAGAACGTCAACACCGCCAAGGAGGGCATTCCCTACTTGATGGACATCCCGTTGCTCGGGAAGCTATTCTCCTCAACATCCATTCTGGAGACGAATACAGAGCTTCTTATACTCATCACGCCCAGAGTCATCGATTCGCACGAAGATAGCATTAAGGTAATTGATGACTACGAGAGCGCTATGAAGGGCCTATATGAGGAAATCCGTAAGCGACGAGGAACGTTCTGGCGAGATATTCAGAAAAAGTCCGAAGACGAAGACAATGATGAAGAATCTGAGACCGAATCGTCGGATGAAACGGAAACTGAAGCGAAGACCGAGCCAGACTCAGAGAAATGACATTAGATCGATGGAGGAATAAATGCGACGATATTTAGCGATAATGGCCATATCCCTGCTCGCTGTCACGATGGCCCTCGCGGGATGCTCCCGCCGAGACGACGATAGCTCGGACGACTCTACATCGACTATATGGGGTCTTCGAATGACCGCCATCGAATCGATGACAGGTCTCACATACGTTGACGCAAGCGTGGATGCCGCCGACTTGGGCGTCGATGATGCTGCCGTGGTCTATGTGATCAACAGATATCCTGACTACTATGTGGATACGGACGGCGACATTGACCCCATGTACAACGTCGTTGTCACCAAGTATCATGTTGACCTTGCCATAGCCGGGTATTCCCCTTTCACCTTCCAGCGCAGCATTTATATGGAGATTCCTGCATCCACAACGGACGAGACGGTCTCCTTGAACGCCATCGTAGTTCCCGCCATCCTCAAGTCCCAGATCGCGACGATTGTGGATGCTGAGGGAGGCCTCGTCGAAGCCGCCGCGACTATCCGCCTCGAGGGTGAGTTCGGCAGCGGCGAGGATGCCTGGACCACCGGCCGCGTCCAGGTCAGGATCACCTCGGAGAGCGCGTTGTAGGCGCTCGGTATATGTAGTAAAGCAGGAAGTTGACTTCCATGAATGATGATTTCGCGTCTGCGACTGCTCGTCACTACTGTGATTCGCAGTTACTGCTTGCCGAACAGAGATTCGACAATGCCGCCTACCTCGCCGGTTATGCAGTGGAATGCGGCCTGAAAGCCCTCATAATGCATGGCGGAGGGCAGCCAAGAGCCTACAGCCATGAGCTTTCGACTTTAGGAGGTAAGGCTCTTGATTTGGCGGTCTTGCTTTCACCAGCGCTTAGACACTATCATATCAACATAATAGGCGAGATGCTCAGAGCTTGTGATGGCTGGAAACCAGAATTGAGATACACAAA
>JAGHCW010000216.1 GCA_021160245.1 bacterium
AATTTATGATTCTCCCCATTGTTTACTGGCCATCTCGTAGTGTACGTAGAATAGGAGGACATTGTCGTTATCATGAAAAATCTGAAAAGACGAAGCAAGAAGCTGAAGTTCGTGTTGTTGGCAGTTATGGTATTTGTTGGGACATTCGCATTACTTGTCATTGGCGCCAAATCAGATGGGGAGACACCGTCTGCTTTGAGCCAACTGAGGCACTATGAAGTGCCGGCTGCGCTTGAGGGGGACGCTATCTCATTGCCTGGTGGGACCTTCATGATGGGCGATGGCGCAGGGGTCGGCCATTTTGGAGAAAGACCGCCTCATTTGGTGAGGATTTCGCCCCTTCGAATGCTGCGTTACGAGGTAACGAGAGGGCAATATGTTGAGTTTCTGAATGCAAGCAGCGTTGCAGTCTCACCGCTTGAGGGATTTAATCAAGGGAGTGAACCTGTTGAAGATTCAGGGCGGCCTTACACAGTTCACACGGAGAGGTTCACTTTGTTATATGTGCTTTCAGGGGAGATTGGACACGCGGATGGCAAGTTCGAGGTCATAGATGAGCCAGATATTCCCGCAACCGTGACATGGAATGGCGCGGCGCTTTATTGCGCTTGGGCGGGAGGAAGGCTGCCCACTGAGGCGGAGTTTGAGTATGCATCTCGCGCCGGCTCATCGGACGATTACGCGCCGAAAGAGCAGTATTCCAGACCCGACGGATCGGACAGTAAGACGAGACCTCAACTAGCGAAGGTTGGGTCTTACTCAGCCAATGCGTGGGGACTCTATGACTTAACTGGGAACTCACCCGAATGGTGCGAGGATTGGGATGGCGCATACAATTATGACTTGGAGTACTGGCGGCGCCGTGCGGAGCGCTCGGCCTATTGGGCAGAGAGGTTTTCGTCAATGTTCGCAGATTACGATTCGCTCGTGAATCCCTACTTTGCTGATTGTTTAGAGGATTTTCCTGATGGGATACTCGACCCTTCGGGGCCAGATAAGCCCGGCAAGTGGTACGACTCCAAAGTGGTTCGAGGTGGGTGGGTGAGCCCTAGGCCGACAGACCCGGGGGCTTGGATGCTCGGTTCAGCTCACACCGGGAGATACTCCGCACGCAACAGGGCCAATCCGCCAGACAGCGCAGCGGGGTTCCGTTGCGTCTGGCCTCTAAATGGCGATCGTTAAGGCAGAGGACATTTTACTTGTGGCGGATTTGAGAAGAGAAACGGGAGGTTGAACATCCGTAGATACTTGTGGCTACTCCTGCTGATTCCGGTGTCGGGCGTTGTGCTCTTTGCGAATATTGGCGCGAATGATTCAAAGGATGCAGAGGAAGAATACGCTCCGGTGGTGAAGTCCCATATTGCCTGGATGGACCTTCACTTGGGCAGTATATATTTCGACAATATGACGGTTGAGGAGAAGGAGGCGGATGTAGCTCGATTCTTTGTCGATGGTGAGGTCAGGACTCAGGACTGGGTCCAATCGGCTAAGCTCTTTCGGGCCTGTTTTCTGCTTGCCTTGATGCTCCCTTCACCCAGTGAGAGCAGGGACGAATTGCTGAAGGTAGCCCTGAAGGGCGCCAAACGGTGTCTGAATCAGAGAAGCGATACGATGGTGCTCGCTCTTGCACCGTGTAAAATGAAGATACCCGACAAGTGGTTCTGCCGGGAACTACTTGAAATGTACCTAGATAAAGGCCTTCAATTCGCGCATGAGGCCGTTCGCGCATATTGCGCCTCGTTACTACATGAGGCGCTAGGCGAGAAGAAAGAGGCGCGGTCAGCCATGGAAGAGGCCTATCGTCTTGCGCCGGATGACGGCATTATTGCCTACAAGATCAAGGGGATGCGAAAGGATGGCGGGGATTTCTCTGAGGCGTTGGACGCTATTGCGCAATCTGAAAGCGGCGGGAGACCTGACAGCCTACTGTAATAGTTGACATGGGCTTTCACTACATGATCCCGTAAGGCTACTGCTCCAGACCATAAGGGTGAATTGATTGCGTCTTTTTGTAGTATCTCCGTCGGAAAACCGACCAATTGGATCGCATCTTCAGATGGGTGGCCTCACGATGATGAGGCGCCTCTCCCCTCCTCCAGAATTGCTTTTAGCTGGCGGAGACAATCCGCCGCAAAAGATAGGTGTCCGAATTCGATCGACAAAGACGACTGCTCATCTGGATTGTCCTGGTTTTCAACCTTGCCTTAAGCAGTTGTATCCTCTGTCCCTATTGAGTAACTTTCAGGAGTAGATGATCTTACTGAATGAGCATCGGATGGAATTGATGACAGACGCTGAAGAAGAACACGAAGCCCCTTGCGTGGCCGAGGGCTTCCTGCATAAGAGAAAACTCGTCTGGTCGCTCTGGCTACTTGGGCTGGGCGTCCTGATGGCCGTGGCCTTTGTTGTTGGGTGTGCCGTTGGGCCTGCCGCTATATCGCCCCTCACCATCCTGAAAATCGTGCTCTCGAAGCTCGGATTTCATTCGCTCGAAGGGGGCTGGTCGGCAACTCAGGAGATGATAATCCTCGGCATTCGAGTTCCTCGCGTGGTGATGGGCCTTATTGTCGGCGCCTCGCTCGGAGTCGTTGGCGCGGCCTTTCAATGCATCCTCCGTAACCCTCTGGCGGACCCATTCGTGCTAGGCGTCTCGAGCGGGGCCGCGCTGGGCGCCTCGGTGGCAATCGCCTTTGGCCTCGCGATCCCGATGCTCCACAGCGCCGGGACGCCCCTGATAGCATTCATGGGCGCGATGCTGGCAACGTTCATCATCTATCGCATCTCGATGGTGCGAGGCAACATAAATGCCCACACACTTATCCTATGCGGTGTGATACTGAACTCATTCCTCGCGTCGGTGATGATGATGATCTACGCGGCCGCAAAGCCCGACAGGATTTACTCATTACTGCTTTGGCTAATGGGCGATCTTGAGAGCGCCGGGGACTGGCTCCTCGTGCCAATGCTCATCATGCTGGCGGGGATGGTCTGGGTCTATCTTCTCTCGCCTAGTATGAATGCCATGACGCTCGGCGATGAGGCCGCATCGGCGCTTGGGGTGAACGTCAAGAGGGCCAAACAGACAATCTTTCTCGTCTGTGCCCTCATTGTCGGTTCGGCGGTCTCAGCGACGGGCATGATCGGCTTCGTGGGGCTCGTTGCTCCCCACATATCAAGGGCGCTCGTCACGGCGGACCACAGATTCGTAGTGCCATCATCAGCCCTGCTAGGCGCCGCGCTCGTCGTGCTGGCGGACGCGTTCGGCAGATGGATTTTGTCGCCGGCAGAGCTGCCCGTGGGCGCTGTGACATCGCTTCTTGGTGCGCCATTTTTCATCTACATCCTCAGAAAGCGGGCGAGAAATGTCTGGTCAGACTAGCTGTCCGACGGGCTTTCCAGCCTGTCCATCGGTTGAATTTCTCGCATGATCGGATCACACCCTAATGGCTAATGAATGCGACGTGAACGGCGCTATTCTCTCAGCGGCCAATATCCGATTTGGCTATCCAAACTCCGGCTTCGAGCTTGGCCCCGTGGACGTCTCGCTTCATTCGGGGCAAGTGCTAGGGATAATCGGCCCCAATGGTTCCGGCAAGACCACGCTGATGAGGCTCCTAAGCGGATTCCTAAATCCCGCCTCGGGTTCGATTCGCTTGCGAGGCGCGGACATTAAACGTATTCGCCCCAGGGACGTTGCGAAGTCGCTGGCCTTTGTGCCTCATCAAGCCCCATCGACGTTCCCCTATCGGGCGCTTGAGATCGTCCTGATGGGTAGGTTTCCGCACCTTGCGATGTTTCGCTCGGAGACGCATCAAGACGAGGCGCTTGCGCGTGATGCGATGGCCGCGACCGACACGCTCCAGCTCGCCGATCGCTATTTCAACGAGCTCTCAGGCGGCGAGAGGCAGCGGGTGATGATAGCGATGGCGCTTGCCCAGCAGCCCAGAGTGCTCCTTCTAGACGAGCCTACTAGCCATCTGGATATTAAGCACATTGTCGCCATCCTCGACGTGCTCGCCTCGCTTGCGAATGAGGGCGGACTAGCCGTCGCGGCCGTCCTACACGACCTGAACTTCGCGGCGGAGTTCTGCGACCGGCTTCTCCTGATGAAGAACGGAGCCGTCGAGGCGGTCGGTGCGCCAACTGATGTCCTCTCCGCGGCCAACATCAAGCGCGTCTTCGGGGCGGATGTAACCATCGGCGTGAATCCCGTCACCGGGTCTCCGTTCGTCTTTCCGATGCCCGGCCGCCGGCGGGAGGAATGAATCTTCGCTTTGATGGTCATAACGAGTACTACTGGCGTAGCCGCAATCTTGGCTAGATGTTGGGAGGAAGTCGTGCGGTATGGGGAGTGAAGCAAAGATGAAAGTGATCTACAAAGTAACTTACCCAAACGGGAAGATATACCGGGAAGATATACATTGGCAAGGATCTAACACATAGCATCAATTACTTTGGTAGTGCCAGCAGCGAACTTATTGCACGGGACTTCACCAGAGAGCAGATGCGGGATTTCGATATTAGAAAGGAAATTCTATGGGAGTCCGCGACCGCCTCAGATACTGAAGTATACCAGAAGGAGATTGAATATATTAGGTCCTTCAAGTCAAATGATCCGAGAATAGGCCATAACCGGTGGCCGAAAGCCAAATGATAGTTGTTATTGAGCGAATCCCCAGTATTTTTCATTCAGCCAGTGTCGCCAGCGGGAGTCACATAAGGTATGTGTTCAATGACGGACAGAGTCAAGCTCTGGGATAAGGCGGTTAAGGATTTCCCCGAGGACCCGGCTCTTCAGGAAGTCCATTATGCTCGATTGAAGATACATCAGAAGACGCGGGGAATGTCGGATGAGGAGTTCGTTCAGTTCATAAAGGCGCAAGCCAAGAAGGCCCGTTCGACCGCCCAGAAGTGTTGAAGACTATTAACGGAGCTGAATGAGGATGCGCGCGATCTTGCTCATTCGAACTCAGCGCGCGGAATGCCTGACTGTCTTATGATGGACATTAGTGTTCCCGTTCTTATTTCGTTGTGGTCTGGGACAGGGACGGTGATTGTGCTGCCCGGTATCTGCTTCTGCATGACCACATGACTTCCACGCGTCCGTATTTTCTCGAACCCGTGGGACGTGAGGATTTGGCAGACTTCTTTCCCTGACAGGACCTTGAGCCTACCCAACCGCTATCTCCACTTGGGTTACGTACACCTCACCACATAATCTGTTTCTGATTTCATCTTTAGACGCAGTTTCAAAGAAGAGCTCTAATGCTTCTTTCAGATTGTCTCTCGCCTCACCAACTGTCTCCCCTTGGCTTGCGACATCTACTTCAGGACACAACGCCACGTAACCGTTATCTTCCTTTTCTATGATCGCGGTTAGCTGCCTCATCATAAATCACCTCTCATCGGCTATTCCCTTCCCTAACCTCTAGACCACCCATAGTACGGGGCAAAAACTAAAGCGCTGAAGGAGCGGCGCTTCGTGCTGCTCACAGGGCTCAACCTGAATATAGGGCGTAGAGGCGACGAATTGTCAAGCAATTCGCTCAGGGATTTTCCCGAGGACCCGGCTCTTCAGGAAATCCACTTCGCCAGGTTGAAGATACATGAGGCTACCCGGGGAATGTCGGATGAGGAGTTCGTTCAGTTCATAAAGGCGCAAGCCAATAAGGCCCGTTTGGCCGCCCATAAGTGCTGAAGCCTAGCGAGTCAGCTGCCTCAGCACCCGCTCGATCTCGCCATCATCAATCGGCTCGGATAGGAACGCATCGCCGAAGTCGCGGAGGAGGATGAACCTGATCCGGCCATCTTTTGCCTTTGCATCGACGCGCATTTACGGTATCAAAGCCACATCGGCGATATGTCGAGGCAGAGGCAGCGCAATCGCCTTGCTATGACTTTCAGAGACGCGCGGAGGAACTTGACCTCATTTGTGGGAGGATAGTGCTATTTTCAGTGAACGTTTTATTGCCTCATTGCATCCTTTGAGAAGGGGCTTTCCGTGACCGAAGTAGATCGACTTGATTTTCCTTCTAGCGATGTCTTTTAGGGCGCTGATGAACCCCGATTCGTAAGAACCTGAGTACCGGATTATCACCGGGGTATCGCCCACGAAAAGAACACCATCTTCTTCGCAGTAGAGGCAAACCGAGTCGCCTGTGTGCCCGGGGCTGTGAATGACCTCAAATGTCCGGTCTCCCATCTTCAGGACATCTTTGTCATAGAGCTTCTGTTTTCTGGGGCATTTCCCATCCTGGGATGATGGATTGACGGGACATCGCTTGTCTTGAAGAGAAAGGGGGTCCCAAGCATACACGGTCGGCCGAAACGCCTCGCAAACCTGAGTGAGAAGCCCAGTGTGATCGTAGTGGTTATGAGTTAGAACAACCTGAGCCACCCTTTTCTTGCCGGCCCCCGTCCAGGTGTCGTTGATCATCTGAATCGCCGCTGGGTCTCTGCCCACATCCACGAGCGTGTTCATGTCCGCAAGCGCGTTATGGTCACCAAGAACGAAGTAAACGTTGCTGGTGTAGGTAGTGCTGTTCTCTGTGAGATTCAGTATCTTCATTTGTCTATCGTCATCGCAAGGGTCTTGTGTTGAGCATCGCGTCCAAACAGCGAATTCCAATACTAACGGGGTCCGGGCCCCGAAGCTTCATGCTGAGTCGCTCATCTGGCTCAGAATCGAGAAAATTGTTTCTTCTGGGACCGGCTCAGATAGGAACGTGTCGCCGAAATCTTTTAGCAGAATGAACCTGATCCGGCCATCCTTGGCCTTTGCATCGACGCGCATCTCGGGAATGAGGCTTGCGGGATCGATCTCAGGCGGCAAGTGCGTCGGGAGGCCGGCCATCTCGATTAGTTTGCGCTGGAACTCGATCTGCTCGGGCTTCAGGAAGCCCAAGTTGCTGGATAGAAGCGCCGCGCCGTGCATCCCGATGCCGAGCGCGGTGCCGTGCGCCATCTGATAGTTGGTCACCTTCTCGATTGCATACGTGATCGTGTGACCCCAGTCGAGGGCGAGGCGCTCGCCGGAAAGGCCAGTCTCGTCGCGCTCGATTATCGCTATCTTGATGCGGTTTGCCTCAATAATATATTCAAGCGCCTTGTCCATGTTGCGAGCGGCTATCTCGGGCATATCCGCCGTCAGTCCGTCGATCTTGCCACCGAGGCCCGCGACCTTATTGATAATCTCCGCGATGCCGTTGACGAACTCTGCGCCTGGCAGCGTCTCGAGGCATTTAAGGTCGAGTATCGCGGCCCTTGGCTGGTAAAACGTGCCGATGAGGCTCTTGCCGAGCGGGTGGTCAACCGCGCAGCCACCGATGCCGATGTCAACTTGCGAGAGAAGCG
>JAGHCW010000241.1 GCA_021160245.1 bacterium
CCTTCTCCGCCTACTCCCGACTTATTAGACAGCCTCTGAAACGCAGTGATATAGATTGCTCTCATGATTCTAACACCCGAATTCATTCGGGTGACGGATGGACACCCAAGAGTCCCTTCCCCAACCCAAGAATCCCGTCGAGAAGAGGATGTACGGGGGACGGCCTCCGGTGCAGGCCCCCGAATGAATTCGGGGGTTAGAAGAGTGATAGCGCTCTTGCATCGCCACCGCTTGCGCCGGGCGACGAGGTTCCCGTTCGCCCATCGGCAATCTCAACCGTCCTACTTGAAGCAGCCGAGCTGGCATTTGGAAATCCTTATCTTGTTTTGGTTACAGATTCGACTTACGTCAGTCAGCTTGACGTCAATCTGCTCCGCTATCTTGAAGGCGTCGAGGCAGTTCAGTTTCCGCCGATCGTCCTGCTCGTAAGACGCCTCCATTATCGCCATAAGAAGTCTGTCGTTGTCTTCCATGTCTCCTCCTTGGGTCATTGTTAAAATCAGCCGATGTCGCCCGATGGCATTTGCGATAATTGATGCGCCGTTATGTCCACTCCGACATAACGACGGCAAAAGAAATGGCTCGACAAAAGCCGAACCATTTCCCCAAACGCTAGCTATATCGCTCGACGATCTCTTTGCATACCGACTTGATACCGATGTCAGTTGGGCAAACGTCATCGCAGCGGCCGCAGAGCATACAAGTTCTGTGGCCCCATCGTTCAACGTCGGCAGCCAGCTTGTGATGTATCCGCCGATGAGTCCTCTGCATCTGAAGGCCCGCTGGATTGTGCCCACTAGCCTCGCGCATGAAGCCATCAAGCTGACACGAATCCCAGATTCTCTGGCGAACCATCTTGCCGTCTTGCTCGCGGTCATAGACCTCAAAGCAGGTGCAAGTTGGGCAAGCTAGGTTGCAGCTTGTGCAGGCGATGCAGCGAGTTGCTATCTCGTTCCAAAAGTCGTCCGGAACCTTACCGGCTCGGATCAGCTCGGAGGCCTTATCAATGGTCTCCTCGTCGTCCTTGGGCAAGGCGTCGGATTCTTCTTTAAGAGTTTCCATCTTCACGCCACCACAGCCGCATTCTGAGGCTTTTAGACTCTCCACGAGCGCTTTGCCTTTATCGGTGTGGGGGTGGACGATGAAGCACTCGCCATCCGAGATAAGCTCGATATCACACTTGCCGCCTGCTATCTTCAAGAACTCGCCGTCCTTGCCGCATTTCCCGGACACGCCCACTAAAACGGCGCCGTCGCGCTTGTTGAAGTAGATGTCATCGCGGTAATTCTCGGAGAAGAACTTGTCGATGAACTCTAGGCAGTCGAGGTCTTGGGCCGTAAATCCCACAACGAAGATCGGCTTTTTGACCGGCTCCGCCGCGTGGAACTGACCGTCTTTTGAGACCATGAAAACCTCGTCGAACTGCGGAAAGAACACGCTCGTAGGCTTCTGGGGTATCTTGCCACCCTCAAGGGCTAGCGGCCCCTCATCAAGGCCACCGAGCACTCGCGTTCCATCGTGCAGCTTCACCGGCGCCCGCAAGTCGTAATCAGTGCCCAGCGATTCAAAGAAGGTCTTTAGCTCTTGTGTCGTTGCTCGTTTCATGACGCCCCCTTTATCTGTGCTGCGCACACTTTGAACTCTGGGATTTTTGCCACTGGATCAAGTGCGTTGTTGGTCAAAACGTTTGCCGCGCCCTCCTCAAAGTGGAATGTCATGAACAGATGGCCCGGAATGACGATGTCCGAGACTCTGGCAAGCGCCTTGACCTCGCCACGGCGGGTCGAGACCATAACCGGGAAGCGGTCATATATGCCTAATCTCTTGGCGTCATCTGGGTGAATCTCAATGTATGGGAACCGCTCTTCCCGGTCCAAGAGGCGCGACCGTCTGGTCATTGTGCCTGTATGGAAATGGAAGTAGCATCGTCCCGTCGAGAGAACAAACGGATACTCATCGTCCGGCAGCTCCATAGAGGGCTTGTAAGGCGCGGGGCTAAATAGCCCGAGTCCCCGCTTGAACGTGCCCTTATGCAGGAATGGTGTGCCAGGATGTTCTCTGTCTGGACAAGGCCATTGGAGCCCAACCTGGTCAATCCTGTCATAATGCATGCCACCGTAAATGGGTGTCACCTCTGTAATCTCGTCCATGATCTCCTTCGGCGAATTGTACGTGAGACCATCATACCCCATGCGCCTCGCCAAATCGCCAACGATGTCCCAGTCCTGCCTCGCCTTGCCCGGCGGGTCGCACGCCTTTCGGACGCGCTGGCACCGACGCTCGGTCGAGGTGAACGTTCCATCTTTCTCCGCATAGCAGGCCGCGGGAAGAACCACGTCCGCAAGGGCAGTTGTTGGCGTTGGGAAGATATCCTGAACGACCAGAAAGTCGAGCTTATCTAGTCCAGCCTTGACATGATGCTGGTCAGGATCGGACATCATCGGATTCTCTCCCAAAACGTAAAGCGCCTTGAGCTCGCCGTCGAAAGCCGCATTGATCGCCGTCGTAACCGTCAATCCCACGTTACCAGGCAGGTTCTCAACGCCCCAGGCTTTCTCAAACTTCGCCCTCGACGCCTCGTCCACGACCTTCTGGTAGCCCGTATAGACGTTCGGAAGCGCACCCAAGTCGCACGCGCCCTGGACGTTATTCTGGCCACGAAGAGGGTTGACACCAGTCCCGGTTTTGCCGACGTTGCCAGTAAGCATCGCCAGATTCGCGCAGGATTTGACGTTGTCAACGCCATGAGAGTGCTGCGTGATACCCATTGAGTAGATGATCATCGCCCTCTCAGCGGTCGCGTACATCCGTGCGGCATTGACGACCTCTTCAGGCGTTATCTTGCATATCGCAGCAGCTCGCTCCGGCGTGAACTCCGCAACAACAGTCTTCAGCTCGTCATAGTTCTCGGTCCGCGTCCTGACGAACTCATCGTCCGCAAGACCTTCCTTGATGATGACGTGCATCAGGCCATTTAAGAACGCAACATCGGTCCCGTTCTCCCATCGGATGTGCATATCCGCAATATCTGCAAGTCGTATCTTGCGGTTGTCGGCCACGATGAGTTTCGTGCCCCCTTTGACCGCGTTGATAACTCGCGTCCCGATTAGCGGATGCTGCTCAGTCGTGTTGGAACCCGTCACCAATATGCAGTCGGTCTCCTCGACACAGGAAATCGAGTTTGTCATCGCGCCAGAACCAAATGTCCCAGCCAGTCCAACGACTGTTGACGAGTGGCAGAGACGAGCACAATGGTCAACGTTGTTGGTTTTGAAGACCGCCCGCGCAAGCTTCATCAGCGCATAGTTCTCCTCGTTCGTCGTCTTAGCCGACGAGAAGAAAGCGATTGAGTCTGTTCCGTGCTTCTCTTGCGTCTCCTTTAGCTTTGAGGCGATGAGGTCCAGCGCCTCGTCCCATGACGCCTCAACGAGTTTCCCGTCTTTTCTGATCTGTGGGACGGTCAGCCTATCAGGATGGTTCGGAAAGTTGAATGCGTTCCAGCCCTTGACGCAGAGCTGTCCCTTCGCCACGACATGGGTGCTTGAGGGCTCAACGCCGACAAGCCGACCGTTGTCGTCAGCTAGGAGATAAAACTGGCAGCCCGTGCCGCAGTAGGGGCAAGTTGTCAATGTTCGTTTCATATTGCCCCCCTTATTCCACTGATTTCGTTCAACCAGAAGACCGGCCCGTCGATGCAGCAATAGAGATGCTCGATGGCGCAGTGCCCACACTTGCCAACGCCGCACTTCATGTAGCGCTCGAGCGAGACGACTATCTGCTCCTCAGTCAGGCCCTTCTTCTTGAGCTCCGCAATCACGAACTTGTACATGACCGGCGGACCAACGATGACTGCCACCGTATTCTGGACATCCAGCGATAGCGGCGGAATCAAAACCGTTATCAGCCCGACCTGGCCCTCATCGAAACACGCGCCGTCAGGAACACCATCGACCGCGTAGTTGCACGCGAACGTATTGGAATTGCCCCATTCGACGAGATCTTCCTTATACAAACGGTCCCCCGGCGTCTTTGCCCCATAGAGAATCGTAAGCTTGCCAAACTCACTTGGCCTGTCCTCGCAATACTGGATGAGCGAACGCATCGGCGCGAGACCGCAGCCGCCAGCGATAAGGACTAAGTCCTTGCCAGCTAACTTCTCAGCGTCGAAAAACGTGCCAAACGGTCCACGAATCCCGATCTTGTCGCCCTCTTTCAACTCGTGCATTGCGCCGGTCAACGTGCCAGCGTTCCGAACGCCGAGCTCAAAATAGCCCTTGCGCGTCGGCGAACTCGAGATGGAAATCGGCGCCTCGCCATATCCCAGTATTGAGACCTGGACGAATTGCCCGGGTCTGTGGCCAAGCTCTCGCCCCTCCGGCAGCTCAATCCGGAACAGCGTCTCCAAAGGTGTCAAGACGCGCTTGGAGCCTATCTTGCAGAGAAGCGGCTGGTATATCTGACCGCCCGTCTCCTCTGCTATGGTCTTGGTCATCACACTCATAAATCTAGGTTACCTCTTGATAGTTTTGGCGGTCCTTAAAAATAAAGACCGTTATCAGTCCTTGCTACCTCGAACAAAGACATACCAGTAGCCGATGCCCACAAAAAGCGCTCCACCAACGATGTTGCCCAGTGTAACCGAAATCAGGTTCTGAGACCACATGTTGCTCCAGTTGATCGTCGCCAGCTGCGCCTTCGACAATCCAGTGCCGCTAACCGCTTTGCTGAAGTTCTTGGCGAAGATGCCGGCAGGGATGAAATACATATTGGCGATGCAATGCTCAAATCCGCTCGAGACAAACGCCATGATCGGGAAGAAGCAAGCCCATATCTTCCCCATGACGGTCTGTGCCGCTATCGCCAGATAGACTGCCAAACAAACGAGCCAGTTACAGCAGATTGCTCTGAAAAAATACGCCCAGTTGTGGTTGAGACCTTCCTGGACGCTAGAAACCTTCCCATAAGCTATCTTGATAGCTGTCGTCCCAACTGGTCCATCAAGAAGACCCGACCATTTTGCGATTATCAAAGCCATCAAGATCGAGCCCACAAAGTTCGCGATATAGACCACTGACCAGTTCCGCATCAGGCCGCCAATCGTGATCTTCTTATGCGCCGCCGCTATCGACAGCAGGTTGTTGCCCGTAAAGAGCTCCGCCCCTGCGATCACGACCAGCATAAGGCCGACACTAAAGACGCCGCCGATGAGCAGCTTCTTGAGGCCGAAATACTCAAATGAACCTGTCGCAACTGTTGATGCCAGGTGCGCCCCGAAGGCAATATAGACCCCCGCGAGCACGCCCAACCAAGTCATGTTGCCAAAAGGCAGAGCAGCCTTCTTCTCGCCAGCGCCGACCAGCGCTTTTGCCACCTGAGGTGGCGCAAGGAAGTTTGCCACAGTCCGTTCTCCTCTTTTTTGAGGTTAGTCTTACACTTAGATAGTATCTCTAATCGACATGCTGAAATTGCCGTCGGATTGTGTGAGCAGTTTTTGAGAATCAACCGTGAGAATACAAGGCTGAGTCCTCATTTATGGATACTATGAATGGCCGACAGAAGTGTCAAGCCCAGAATGTGAAAAATATATCAAATGGGCGACTGTCATCATAATAATTGCAGCCGAATCCGGCAATATAAGAAAATGACCCCTACCGGACTCCGTGTATGGGCTTCGGTTTAGGTCGTTTGCCGAGGCGCATGTGGGAGTCGGCGATTATCCGGTCGATGACCGCGGAATTGCCTTTGATCGAATTGATGAGGTCTTCCTGAACGTTGTGGCTGAATGGGCAGCAGGCAAGACAGATGCCGCAGTCCGTTCCAACCCGCTTCCAGACCTCCATGCAGCTTGCGTCCTCAAAGCCCCAGCGGATTTGGCCGTCGTCGTCGATAGCCTGACCCTTGGATATAGCGTTGCCGATGCAGCTCGTAGCGCAAATGTCGCAGCGCATGCAGAAATCTAGAAGTCCAAAGTCGATCTGCTCATCCAGCAATAGCGGCAAATCGGTCATAACGGCGCCGAGGCGCACACGGCTTCCGTACTTTGTGGTTACGAGCATTCCATGCCGGCCGATTTGGCCGAGTCCTGCGTCACGGGCCAAGCGGACGAGCGGCGCGCTATAGGAGCCGAAGGTGTTCAAGAATGCCCGATAGCCGATGGACTTCAGGTAAATAGCAAGGCCGCATCCGGCAAGCGCGATGTCGCGGTAGCCTCTATCCGTGGCCAGTATCTCATCAATGTGCGGCGCACGGTTGATCATCTCTTTGTTCATCTCCACCGCAAGGACGATGGCGTATCGGAGGCTCTTGTCCACCGGCTCGCCATATTCGCCGCCCATCGAGCGCCCGCAGTGCGTGTAGAAATGCTCATCTTGCATCTTTACAATGCCGACGATGTCTGCGCCGTAATAGAGTGCGACCTTCTTGATAATGGGAGTAATCTCATCTGGCGCGATAGCTATCTTGCGGGTGCTGACTGGCGCCTTCTCGACCATCTCCATTGAGGCGAAGAGCATCGCAACGTTGCCGTCAACGAAGTGCTCAATCGCCGCCAACCTGTCCGGGACGTCGTCGAAGCAGGCGTCCGGCTTCATGCGGCTCAATGGCCCAGTCATCGGCACATTCCGGACCTCCCTGTCCCGCGCCTCAAGCTCAGGATACCGCCCGTAATACTCCCTGTATCGGTCGCTTCCCTCAACGAGTGCCATCCTCGAGAAGGTCGTATCTCTCTCGTCAATCAATCTCATATCACGCTCCTTTATTGGCTATCGCGTCACAATTGCCGATAGGATTTAACAGCGTGAGTTGGTGGTGTCGAGGGGATTGGGAGATGGGGCACACGAGTCTTGGTCGGACGCTGAAAGTGCCGCGAATAGGTCCATCAATCATTCATGGGCCTGATTCACAGGAGTTTTCGCAATTTTCGGGTTTTGCTGTTGAAGTGGAATGCAATCCTCGGAGGCTAGCATCTTTGCTCCCTGTAGGGAAGCGATTTGAATAGCCGCAGGCGGAAGCCCACGGAGTCGGATTGCGCCGGAATCGTAACGGCCCCAAGGGGGGTCGAACAGACCCATCTACAGGGCTATGTTCAGCCCCTCCGGGCCTGAGGAGCTCTTCTGTTCACTCCCGATCCGTAGGCTTGCGCTTACAGGTACTCATGTTAATCCCATTCGGGGATACATAAAAAACGCCTTCAACTGAGCAGGTCCAGGAATGAATACGAAAACTTCCAGGCTTATATATTGACAAACTCACGCTGCAGTAAGTATGCTACATCTTCTATAGCAGCGCCTCGCGCGTTGAGAATACTAATCCGCATTATAAAGGGGACAGATATGGAACGGGAAACGCCTACAAGTATGCTTGACCGCTCGGGACAGATACTCGAGGATATTTTTCAGGGGGACCCGCCGTTCCCGACATTCAGTAAGGATTTGAGCAATGTATTCAGCGGCGGCCTTCTGCCAGGCAAGTTATATACGATAGAGGGTCCCCCGGACGGCACGAAGTCAGCCTTTGCTATCCTAATGGCAAATAAGATGGCCGAAGTTCATAACATTCCGTGCGCATTCGTGTCGTCAACTCTTACCGCCGAGGAGGTGTACATTCGTAGCATCGCTCGCATTTCCCGACTGCACAGCGGCGATATAGAGGGGAAAGCGTGGCTTAGGGATGAATGGATCGCGGAGCATGGTAGGGACGCGGCAACAGGACTTAAGAGCAGGATCAAGGAGGCGGATGAGACCTTTCGGAGGTTCGCGGGCAACATCTTGATGGTTGAGGTTCCGCACGAGGGGGGGTTGTCTATCTCAGAGTTTGAGAAGATGCTCCAGGAGCAAAGAGAGTATTTTCAGGAAAAACGAGGGTTGTCCGCGCTTCCCAGAATTGCGGTTTTCATTGACACGCTCCGGGGGCTTCGCTACTCCAAGACAACTGACAAGCCTGCCGAGCCGACCGCTTCGGAGCTCATACTTATGCTCAAAGAGCTCGGGGTTATTGCCAGAAAGACGGGTTGCCCGATCGTCGCGTTAGCTGACGGCGTGGCTTTCGGCCGGCTGTATTTGAAGGCGGGTATCCTGCCTTCCTCGCATGGGCGTGAACTGGGCTTTACAGCCTACTATGCAGATACGACTATACTACTTGAGACGGACGACACACTTCTGGCTGATGCGATAGAGGAGCTCTACAACCGAGGTCAGGATACGGACGCCGGAAAACTGGAAGAAGCCAGGTCGAGGTTCCCGCTGAGCAATCCCCGTATAGCGCCGTTGGTGCCGACTTACGCTAGACTTACAATATCAACAAGAGGCGCAGGCGCCGTCAAGAATATTTACTTCATCTTTTTGAAAGCACTCGGTGACTTCCTCGATCTATCCTTCAAGAAGGAAAGAAAAAGATAGGGTGAGCGGCTGACCGGGGCTTCTGAGTAAGCACCAATTCGTGAGGTTGTTAGATGATCGTTGTTGTGACAGGTGGAGCTGGTTTTATTGGCAGTCACGTAGCAGAGTACTATGCCGCAAAGGGTCATTCCGTGCGGGTAATAGATAATTTATCCCGGGCTTCCTTGCTCGGGAAAGACGGTATGACATTTGACTACAACTTCGAATACCTAAAAACAAAGGAAAATATAGAGCTCATTCGAGGAGACATCAGGGACTTCGATCTTCTCCGGCCAATCGTTGAGGATGCGGATGTCGTATTTCATACAGCAGCGCAAACGGCTGTAACCACATCCCTTACCAATCCCATGCCGGACTTCACGACAAACGCATTGGGCACATTTCACGTCCTGGAGTCGGCTAGGCTTTCACCCAAGAAACCAACCGTGATCTATTGTTCAACGAACAAAGTGTATGGCGACAACGTCAATCGAATCGGAACGGTCGAGTCGCTTGACCGATATGAATTCCCCAAGGAGTTTCGCCTCGGCATTCCAGAGACGTTCTCGATCGATATGTGTGGTCACACCCCATACGGTTGCTCGAAGCTCGCAGGGGATCTGTATCTCCAGGATTACGCCGAGACCTTTGGCCTCCGGACGGGAGTCTTCCGCATGTCCTGCATCTATGGGACCCGTCAATTTGGCCTTGAGGACCAGGGCTGGCTGGCCTGGTTTGCGATTGCTACGTTGCTTGGCAAGCCGATCAGGATTGATGGCGATGGCAAACAGGTGCGAGATGTCCTCTATGTAACGGATTTAGTGGAGCTCTATGATAAGTTCTTAAATAGCGAGCTCTCACACGTTGTGGTCAACGCCGGAGGCGGGCCGGCAAATGCGATACCGATTATGAAAGTCATTGATCTGTTGTCAGAGAAGACTGGCAAAAGGAGCCCAATCTCATTTGGGGACTGGCGCCCAAGCGATCAGAAGGTCTTCATCTCCGATATTCGAAGGGCCAAAGAACTCCTTGGCTGGGAGCCCAAGACAGATGTGCAAACGGGCCTTGGCCGGATGGTGAAGTGGATCACGGCTCACAGCGATGTTTTTGACGCCGCGTTCTCATAGGTCGCCTTCTCCGGAAGTTTCAGGAAACTGCATAATTCTAGACGCTTGGCAAAATGATGCGGATTGTTTGCGATCGATGTGGTGTAGTGTTGGGTCCTGAACACGGCATATACAAGCTCGAGATGAGGCTTTATGCCGACCTGACAGGATCAATGCCACTCATCTCACCTGAGGAAAACGAGCTTTCAATAGACGAGCTTCTGGAGAGACTCGCGGACGTGGATCCTTCTCTCGTTGAGGAAGATGTGCATCAAGAGCTCTCTTTCACGCTATGCAAGAGGTGCAAGGAAAGGTTTGCCGCCAATCCGCTGTGCATCCCACTTGACGCAAACTAGAGTGCTAGTGCAAATAGCTCTTGATGCTGCGCTGCGGACACAACATGGGTAGCCTGCTTGATTGAGATAACGAGGCGCAAACCATTGAGCATAACCGACCGGTGAGTTGAGATTGCATGAAAAAGCCTAATGCGCTCTCGCAGGAAGAGCTCCTTTTTTCAAACAGGATAATGCGCCTCGCATATTCTGACAGTTCGGTCCGTGAGATCGAGCGCTCCATCGCCGAGATTCTCGCCGGGCTCTGCGAGCCGCACGCCTCGTGGCTTCTGGTTCCAGATGACAAGGTCTTTGTCTGCTCGGAATCCTTCAGCATTGACGCTTCCCTCCCAATGTCTCATATCGGAGAAGCTGAGCCGGGAGGAAAGAAGCTTTCGGGCATTTTCAAGGAACGTGGAAGCCGAATTGATCGAACGCCTCGCCATTTCGTGGAGAAGAATTGGTGCGAGAAGATGGGAATAGACAGGATGTTGCTCTTCCCACTGCTTCTGAAGGAGGCAGTCTCCGCCATTGTGTGTGTGCCTATCAAGAGCGAATGCGCCGCGCCTTCCCGGAGTCAATTGACAAGAATGCAGAACGAGATTACGAGAGTGCTTGACTGGGCCGCGAATCTCCAGCGGGTGAAAACCGAGGCGGCAGAGAGCAAGCGCTCGGCGGTTCGGGCAAACGATCTAGTTGAATTCGCCAAGGCCATCGACCTTAACGAGGTTGAGAGTATTTGGGATAGGGCAATTGAGGTGTTGCCCGCGATGTTCTCGGCCGAGCTTGTCTCCATATTCCTTTTCGATTCGAACAGGAATAAACTAGTTCTCAAGAGAGGGCACAACCAGAAGTTCGATGGCGTAATCGAAGTTGACTTGAGCAAAGACGGCGATGGTGGCCTGATGTCTGCCGCGATTAAGTCAAAGGGCCCATGGTTGATACGTGACGTGCGGTCAGTAACTGACCAGGCCCGCGATGGCGGTAAGTATCATTCCAACTCCTGCCTAATCGTGCCTCTTCGGGAGAGCAGCAAGGAGCACAAGTTAATGGGCGTGGTCAACATGGCAAATCCGACAGACGGCGCCTGCTTTGACGAGGAGACGCTCGACTCCGCCACGATAATGGGTGAGCTCCTCGGGACCAAGGTATCCAACGCGTTGCTCTGGGCGGAGCTTAGGAAACTCGCAATCAGCGACAGCCTCACCGGGCTATATGTCCATGGACACCTGATACGCTCTCTCAAGCGGGAGCTGGGACGGGCCAAGCGATTTGGTAAGGCAATCTCAGTCCTAATGATTGATGTTGACCGTTTTAAGCGAATAAACGACCTATACGGCCACCCGGCGGGAGATAAGGCCCTA
>JAGHCW010000056.1 GCA_021160245.1 bacterium
CGGATGCGTATCAGAAGGCCAAGGAACTCGCCTCGGCCGCCCGAGAGCGTGGGCTAAGCGTCTTGGAGCTCGCCCGTATGGACGAATCGCTTAATGACGCCATGCAAACGCTCTGTCCGGAGAACCTCGAGATACTCGCAGACCCCGCCCGATACATCGGCGACGCACCCACACGGGTGGAGGCGACCCGTGCTCACTGGGAGTCCAAGATGCTTGACCTGCTCCAATACTTCAAGCACGAGAGACGGGTGCTGAAGAAACCACCCACCCGGCAGTTTCGCAAGCTCGCTAAGATCATCGCTGACGCCGAGGCGGGCAAGAACGTCCCCGAGCAATCGATCGCCCAGTCCCGCCGCGAGATGATCGAGGGCTCGTAAAGAGGGGATCCACGAAGGACACGAGGAAGCACTGAGAGGGTGGATACTGACGGCGCCATCCCTAAAAGGGATGAACAACAGTAGCCGTGGGTTGCAACCCAGGGAGAGAAGCACCCAACAAAGCAAAAAACCGCGCTGAAGGGGTGGCATAGTGGCTATTTGGCGGGTCTTTGATCTACCGCCGCACTACAGTGGCGGGCAACCCGTGTTAGGATCGAGGACTTGTGAGGACTGCTGATTCCCCGCGTTTCACACGGGGCTACTCCGAGAACGAGATGACGATCAGACTCGTCTATTCGCCGGCATCTTCCGAACTGATGGCAGAAGAATGGAACAGGCGAGGATTGATCAATTCTGAAAGGGGCGGCCAAGACGGATAGGAAGCACTCAAGAAGCGACAGCGAAGGCGTGTCAGACGCACCCGCAAGGTGCTACTGGGCGAGAATCGTCCTCGTGTTGAGCATTTCCCGATATTCCTTGATGCGATTCTTTGCAAGGCTCACGTATTCAGGGCTATTGTCGTAGCCTATATAATGCCTGCCAGTCTTTATGGCGGCAATGGCGGACTGGCCGCTTCCCATGAAGGGATCGAGCACGACTTCAGCCTTGAAGGTGAACAGCTGAATCAGTCGGTAAGGCAGCTCAACCGGGAACGGAGCGGGGTGGCCTATCTTTTTGGCCCGCTGGGCCGGAAACGTCCAGAGACTTTTGGTGTATTCAAGAAATTCGTCTCTGGAGATTGTGCTTGCCCTGCGGTCTAGGGTTCGCCTTCGGAACTGCCCCTTGGAGAAGATGAGAATGTACTCGTGGATGTCCCTCAAAGTGGGGTTTGTTGCCGAGAGCCAACTTCCCCAAGCTGTTGAAGGGCTGCCGCTAGACGCCTTATTCCAGATAACCTCACCCCTCATCAGAAACCCCATCTTGACCATGCTATCGACTATGTAGGCGTGCAGCGGGAGGTACGGCTTTCTGCCCAGATTCGCCACGTTGATAGCCGCCCTGCCACCAGGCACAAGAACCCTATAAACATCTTTCCACACCCGATTCAAAAAAGACAAATACTCCTGAAGGCTCATGTTCTCGTCGTATTCCTTGCCAACGTTATACGGGGGTGAGGTAACCATCAAATGGACGGAGGAATCGGGCAGCTCATCCATGTTCTGACTGGACTCACACAGAATCGTATCCAGAATCCTGGGCGGAAGCGCAGTCTCACAGTACTCCTGATGTGTTTCCTGCGGCAGCCCCTCATATAGCCTGCTCGAGTAGAACCTACTTGCGTCGTGACCTATCCTACCAGGAGACCCGAACGCGCTCGTGCTGGTTCCTTTTCTGTTGGTTCGACTGCGACTCGCCGGAGCTTGGTCATTACTTCTTCCTCGCTGTGCGGCTTCATCTGCTAGCGGTATACTAGATTGCCTCAATCTTCCCTCCAATAATCTAGCCATCTGCGATATGGATCATAGTCCAGTTCGCAACGGTTCCAGTAAATCTCCACAAATCGACAGTCCTGATCGCTTAGGACCGACTTAAGAGCCTCATTGGAGATCTCGACACCTCGAGGATTCGTGCCTGATTTAGGAAGCACCATATAGCTCTCGCTCCCCAAAGCCCTCAATGTCCTTTGCTGAGCGGCTGCCGGCAGGAAATAGAGTCCCCCCATCGAATTCCAGCATATCTGCGCCAACACGATATCGCAACGGGGGCAATAGTCCCTCCTGAATTCAGCAGCCTTCTCTGCGTCCACGGTCCAGATCAGCTTGACGCCGCGAAATGACTTGCCGGTGATGGTCTTAATTGAGACGGGATTACCATGCACGGCCACGTCCACTTGAGCTTCGGTCGGAGGCATTTCCATGTCCACGTTATCCTCCCCAAACTTCCACATGAACAGCGACACAATTATCCGTTCGCGAAGACTCCCAACTTCCATCCCAATCTTCCCAGCACGCGACGACTCCACCTCTGCCAGCTGAAAGAGCTTGGGGAGGCGACTCTTTATCCTCTCAACAGCCCCTGCATCCTCGAACAGATCAGATAGATGAACGCTCAAATCAATGGTCTTTCGGCAGTTTCCATATTCAAAGTCAAAGCACTAGCTCCAACTTGTAATGTGCAGCCGGACAAGCTGCTTGTCAAGCCTCCAATCGTTGGATCCTGTGGACAATGTTGGAGATGGCCCAGTGCCATTAGTTCGTCTATTGGGCTTGCTTGCCTGGTGCTTAGTCGACCAGCTCGAGCCAGGGATTCGGAGTGTATTTCCACGCGTGCGTTCGCGGCGCGGGCTGCAATTAGGCCTCGCCCCTGAGCCGCATTCTGGCCTTGTTATAGATGTATGCGGGCGAGAACTTGATGATCCTGTGGGCCTTGCCAAAAAGCGCGGTTATCTCCTTTGCCGTCATACCCTCGAGCTTGACCATCGGTATCCTGACCGCTCCGAAGGCCTCGTCCGTCTGCTCGCCGAGGAAGAGGTCGTGCTCCTGGCAGTATTTGTACATGTCGGTTCCCGGGTATGGCATCGCGAGCGACATATAGATGCAGTCAAGATGAAGGCTTCTTGCGAATCTCGCCGTTGTGAGTATCTCCTCTCTCGTCTCGGTCGGGTAGCCAATGATGAACGAGCCGAGCGCGCCGATGCCGTGCTTTCTGGTCAGCTTTATCGTTTCCTTGACCTTTGACAGATTGAGCCTCTTATTGGCCATATCAAGGAGTCGCTGGGTGCCGAACTCCAGGCCAAAGAGGATAAACCTGCAGTTGGCCTTCTTCAGCCAGCGGAGCGTCTCATCGTCCAGCGAATCTGCCCGGGCGTCGCACGACCAGCCGATGTGCGAGAGTCCATTCTCTATGTACTTCTGGCAAAACTCCTTCAGCCAGCGCTTGTTCGCGCTTATCAGGTCATCATAAGAAAAGAGCTTCGTCATGTGATAGGTATCACGCATGTAGCAAAGCTCTTTGATTACGCTGTCAACCGAGCGAAGCCTCGGGCCGCCCCACATCTGAACCGCCGCGCAGAAACCGCACTTGCCATAGCAACCGCGACCGACCATGAACGGCAAGACGAGGTCTTTTTTCGAGGCGAACCCGTGAAGTTCAAAGTAGTACTCATGGAGCGGAAGAAGGTCCAGGGCGGGATAGGGCAGGCTGTCCAGGTCTTTTATGAAGGGCCTCGGCTCGGTGACCATGGTCTCTCCGTTCTTCCGATACGTCATGCCTTTGACTTTGGATACATCTCCTCCATTCCAAAGCGTGCTGATCAAATCGTGCGCCGTTATCTCTCCCTCCTGACGAACTAGATAATCGACGAAGGGGTTCTTCTCAACCGTCTCCCTGTGAAGCGCCGTTGCGTGCGACCCGCCAAACATCGTGATCACGTCGGGGCACTTGCGCTTGATCGCCTCGAGGTGTTTTAGCGCGCTCTGATACGTCGGCGCTATGCACGTCGCGCCTACGACGTCGGGCTTGAGATACGAAACGTACTCCGCCACACCCTCAAAGCTGATATCTTGGACTGTCGCGTCGAGGATATCCACCTCATAATCGCGCTCACGGAGATAGGACGCAATCGAGGCGATCCCAATCATGGGCAGCGATTGATACCTCGGCCGCTCCGTTCTTGGACTGATAAATAGAACTCTTGGATGCGATGACATTTTATACCTCTTACCATTGGGAAAAGCCTCTTGAGACCGAGCGCCGATATTGCCACCTCGAAGCACTTTGTCAACTCATAACGACGAAATCGGGGCGCCCTGTGATCATCTCTCTTCACCAATTGGTCTAGCCATTTGCTTGGACACTAAGGTTGTTGCAAAAGGGTGACGAAACGATAGATTATAGGGGAATTGAGAATGGTGGCTTCACACTGGGCTCTGCGAGATATGAGACCATTGAGAGCACACAATTTATTTGAGAGGATCGTCACATGGTTCTAAGTGCTGAGCAGCTTTTCTGGATTGCGCCCATCGGTTCGGTCGTCGCATTAATCTTCGCATTCATTTTCTATCAGCAGATAATGCAGAAGAGCGAGGGCGAGCCACAGATGATTAAAATAGCCCAAAGCGTCAGGCAAGGCGCAATGGCCTATCTCAAGCAGCAATACAAAGTCGTCGGTATTTTCTTCGCCTTCGCCTTTATAGGACTCGGCCTTCTCGCTTGGGCCGGCATGCAATCAAAATGGGTTCCGTTTGCTTTTTTCACCGGAGGATTCTTCTCCGGCTTTGCCGGCTTCATTGGTATGAAGACGGCGACCAATGCGTCTGCAAGGACAGCCTTTGCGGCGAAGACTTCCCTCAATCAAGGTCTCAACGTGGCTTTTCGCGCGGGGGCGGTACTCGGCCTCACAGTGGTTGGCTTGGGCCTATTGGACATCAGTGTATGGTTTGCGGTGCTTCGAATATGGCTAAACTACCCGCTGCATATCGTAACGACCACGATGCTCTGCTTTGGAATGGGCGCAAGCTCCCAGGCTCTCTTCGCCAGAGTCGGCGGCGGCATCTTCACGAAAGCGGCCGATGTCGGAGCCGACCTGGTCGGCAAGGTTGAGGCGGGCATTCCCGAGGATGATCCCCGCAATCCGGCGACTATTGCCGATAACGTAGGCGATAACGTCGGTGATGTGGCTGGGATGGGCGCAGACCTTTACGAGTCCTATTGCGGCGCCATCTTGGCAACGGCTGCACTGGGCGTAGCGGCCGGCCTGGGAATCGAGGGCGTGGTCGCGCCGCTTCTGCTCGCGGCCGGGGGCATTTTAGTCTCGATAATCGGCGTATATCTTGTGAAGACCAAGGAGGGTAGCTCACAGAAGATATTGCTCTCTGCTCTTGGAAGGGGCATTAACATCAGCTCCGCGCTTGTAGTTGTAATAGCATTAATTGTGGTTCCGCTTCTTCTTCCAGGGCATTTTGGCGTGTTCTTCGCGGTTGTCATAGGTCTTGCGGTTGGGATGATTATCGGCAAATGCACAGAATATTATACATCCAGCGCTTATGAGCCGACGAGGCGCATAGCTCAGATGGCAAAGACCGGCCCGGCCACTGTCATTATCGAGGGCTTGGGCACGGGAATGCTCTCAACAATTGTCCCGGTGCTCTCGGTCGGCCTGGGCACGGTCTTTGCGTTCACGGTAACCGGAGGGCTTAAGAATCCGGCGATGGGCCTTTACGGGATTGGCATCGCGGCCGTCGGAATGCTTTCAACTCTCGGAATAACGCTCGCAAGCGACGCTTACGGTCCCATAGCCGACAACGCCGGTGGCAACGCCGAGATGACCAATCAGCCAGAATATGTTCGGGAAAGAACCGACGCGCTGGACTCGCTGGGCAACACAACCGCTGCAACCGGGAAGGGATTCGCCATCGGTTCTGCCGCGCTGACTGCGCTTGCGCTTCTTGCCTCGTACATTGAGGAGGTGAAAATTGGCCTGGAGCGAATGGGTCAGGAGACGCTTAACGTGCTGGGCAGTGTTGTTCCCATTCAAGATGCGACTCTGGAACACTTCATGAATTACTATCATGTTCACCTGATGAACCCGCGAGTGCTTATCGGGATGTTCATCGGCGCTATGCTGGCGTTCGCATTCTGCGGCATGACTCTCAAGGCGGTTGGCCGGGCAGCCGGCGCGATGGTTGAGGAGGTCCGCAGACAGTTCAGGGAGATCAAGGGGATACTTGAGGGCAAGGCGGAGCCGGATTATGCAAGATGCGTGGAGATATCGACGAAGGGCGCGCAGCGCGAGATGCTCCTGCCTTCCCTGACGGCTATCATTGCACCGATTGCTGTCGGGCTTGTGCTCGGGGTCCCCGGCGTCATGGGCCTCTTAGGAGGAACGCTCTGTACGGGCTTCTCGCTCGCAATCTTCATGGCAAACTCCGGCGGCGCATGGGACAACGCGAAGAAATATGTTGAGGAGGGCAATTTCGGTGGCAAGGGCTCCGAGGAGCACAAGGCAACCATCATTGGCGACACGGTCGGCGATCCCTTCAAGGATACATCCGGGCCGAGCCTAAATATCCTCATCAAGTTGATGACTATGGTGAGTATCGTCGTGGCCGGACTTGTCGTCCACTACCATATCATCTAGAGGCTGTCCAATAAATGGATTCGCTGTTTGTAGGGGCGGGGCTTGGCTCCGCCCATCTATATATTTGGGCAGACACAAGGCCTGCCCCTACATGCTGCCCGCCACGTTGCACTACCCCGGGCCATCTCCAATGACGAGGCGCCGTTGATTTTTCCGTACAAGGACATCAATCCCTCAAATACGTTCCCGTACGTTACTGCGGCGATCATCGCCCTGAACGTGCTCATATTCGTAGGGCAGTTTGCAATGGATGGTAGCGTCGCTCAGAGCGTGAATACTTACGGGTTCAGACCAGTAAGTCTCATCTCGATGAGCACAGAGGGCGAGTCCCCCGCGACTCCGATCATCACGTTGTTTCTCTCGATGTTCATGCACGGCGGGCTGATGCACCTCGTGGGTAACATGCTCTTTCTGTGGATATGCGGAGATAACATCGAAGACGTCATGGGGCATGGATTCTACGCCTTCTTCTACGTCATAGGCGGCCTGATTGCGTCGCTCACGCACACGGTGTTCGCAATGGATTCACCTGTCCCAATGATCGGCGCAAGCGGCGCCGTTGCGGCCGTGCTCGGCGCATATCTCGTTCTGTTTCCAAAAGCGAGAATCAAGACTCTCGTTATTATCTTCTTATTCTTTACGGTCGTCCTGATTCCGGCATGGTTGCTCATCGGATTCTGGATACTCACAAACCTCTTCATGGGCGTTCTGTCACTCGCGAGTCCAATGGCAGGCGGCGTGGCCTGGTTCGCGCACCTAGGCGGGCTCGCCTTCGGGGTCCTCCTAGCCCTGCCATTCAAGGGAAGGCTGCGTCACGCCACACGAGTGCACGCGACTTTCCGGCAATGGCCAAATGAGTGGCGCCTCTAGCCTTCGTTCTCTTGGCAATGTCTTGCGGAAGTCAACGGTAGCATTGGCCAAATGCTCAGGGTGTGCCCCTGGATTGAAGGTAGCTGATTCGCTGTCGTCTCGACCGCGTTTCAACGCGGTCATATAGATGGCTCTTATCGTATTAACACCGACTTCTAGAGGCTGTCCAATAAGTCGAATCTGGGATTTTGTGGGGGCGGGGCTTGTCTCCGCCCATCTATATATTCGGGCAGACACAAGGCGTGCCCCCACATCTTCTCCGCCAATTGCATCCTTTTGTGACATCTCTGCGGAAAGCCGACTTATTGGACAGCCTCTAGAGTGCCGGGCGACCCGTATTCCGTGCGAACTTACGTCTTCGCTGGCTAATGTAGGAACATCGTGTTGACATTCATCGTTGCGATCAGCTATGCTCTACCTGACGATAGGCAGCGGGCGGTATGTGTGTTTAATGTTCAAGATCGAGAGGTGAGAGGATGATGAGGAAACTTCTGCCGGTTGCGATGTTGGTCTTCATCGCAGGCGTCGTGTGTGTGGGCGCAGCGGTCGGGCCGAAGGCGCCGACGCCTTCGGCTGATTCGAATGGAGCTGTGGTCCCAGAATACAGTCTCAAGCCAATCCCACTCGATGACCGCTACGCCAATTGTCTCTGCGACTGTGACATAGCGCAGGAGACGCCAGGCTCGGGAGGCAAGTGCAACGTCAAGTTTTCAGCGTTCCACAAGCCCTGGGGTGGTAACGACTGCCCGTGCAGTGATCATTCACCGCCCGATGAGGTGGTGTTCTGTTATCGCGAAAGCGGTTCACTCTACTGGTGCTATGATACTGCGGAAAGAGGGCCGCAAGAATACAGTCCCTTACTTGATTGCGACGGCTATTACTACTATAGCCCGTGGCTGGAGCTGGATGATGCGACATCTACTTCCAGTGCCTGGAAGGGTGCCGTTGCGAGGATACGGTCTATGTAGATTGCTGATGGGTGCATCAGCTTTTGAATAGAGCTAAGTAAGAGACGTGAATCGGCGCCGCCCGCCGCTGTCGTCCATGCTGAGCTAGTTTTAGACTATAATGAGAATCAATGACGATTAGATAGGAGAACCTGATCATGGCAAGGCTATGCAATACCGGTCTGTTATTGTCCATTTTCGTGGTTGTCGCGTTGTTTTCCTGTCAGTGTTCTGGTGATGAGTGGCGCAGCTGGACGGCGCCCGGATGGGCGAGTGTGCACGAAGTCGCATTGGGTCCGGACGGC
>JAGHCW010000211.1 GCA_021160245.1 bacterium
CCCGCACGGGTAGCGGCAAATACAATAGGATAGCTAAATGACCCAGTCGGGCGCCCATTCCGAGAAACCTCTCTGCCAACGTAGTGGGTGAAGTGCATCTTGAGATAACCCATACCAGGCGAAAGATAGAAGTTGAGCTCCTTGACGGTGTCGGTTGGATCGTGACAGGCGAAGTAAAAGCCCCCTTGGATGTCATCGAAGAAGGCCATGAACTGCATAGGGCAACCATAAAACCCGTCCGGGTATTCGCTTCTTGCGAATCGCTCTTGGTAGTGGTCAACTCCGCCTGCCCGAAAGGTCTCCAAGGGATTGCGAACGAGAAGCCCCGAGGCCGAAGGGTGCGCTAAATAGTCGTTGTCAAGACTATCTCCGAGCCGGGTCATTCCGGAGAGTATGGGAAAGACAAAGGAGGCCACACGAGATTCCGGAGAACTCAAAAGGACGGGAGTGAATGAGACCCGGCCGGTAATCTCATCCGTGGCTATCCCAACTACCAACTCGCTGGCTACGCTGGGGAATGAGTAGTTCAGTGAGGCGATTTTCCCATTGACCCGTTTGATCGTGAATTGACCGGGCTCGGACGGCATCATAATCCGGCCATTGTCGAGGATGAGCGCGCAACCCGGCCCAAGTCCCGTCTTTGCGAAGAGCTCAAGCCCCGTCAACTTGTTCAGAACTCGTCGGATGCCGCTGCCCTCAGGATCGAATTCTATAAGAAGCGAACAGGTCTCGATGCTGAACTGTTGAGTCTTCGGGTCGCTCATTCTGGCTGGAAGCTCATCTCCCGATGCTGCGGAGCTGTTTGCAATTAGAAGGCAATAGATGAGCAGATACGGCGCTGTCCAATGGCGCATTTTCGTGCTATTCCTCCCTCCATTTGCGGACCTCGTCGGTCGGCACGAGGCAGAGGAACGCTAGCGTTTGCTCACCGGTGTTGACGAAGTTGTGCATCTTGCCGGAGGGCACAAAAACAATGGAGCCTGGGCCGACCGGGCACCTGTTCTTTTTGTGGTCAACCGCGGCGCCCTTACCCTCAAGGACAAAAACCTCATGCTCCCACGGGTGCTTGTGGTAAGGCGTGCAACCGCCGGGACCCACCTCAAAAAGCCGCATCCTGAAGTTCGTTGCGCCGTCGGGCTCTGAGATGAGCACTCTCATTCTTACCTTGCTCGCGCCCTCTATCGCAACTGGGGTATTCTCGACGTCACCATAGTGGATCAATTTCACGGATGAGACCTCCATTTGTCAGATATATATTGATTTATCCACAATGCTGGGTATCTTAGCAACTCCGGCCCAAGAGGCAAGTTCGGATGGCGTTTCCAGCCGTCGGCTGCTGTGGAGTAGCGCCCAGTACAGGCCAGGCTGGACTACCAGCAGCAATTTTCGATCTAGTTATCTGAGGCTTTGCATTGACTTATAGGTCGCATATTTGCGAAGCTTGTGATGGTCTGCGTCTGCTTGTGATCGGGCTTTGCATGTCGATATTTCGCGAGGATGCTGTCAGTGGCTCTTCTGAATAGGAAACGCGTTTGGGATTGGGCAATTGTGGTTGCCGCGGGCGGTGTGGGCGGCTCTTATATTGCCGGATTCTTCCCCGGGCTGCTCGCCACTTCACATTCCATGCTCAGAACTGGCTTATTTGCGCTGTCTGTCGCCCTTTTAGCTTCACTCTATTTCATTACTTCTTCACGGACAGTGAGGCGCATTACGTCTGAGGGCCTGACACGGGATTGCGCTCTCTCCTTTCTACCAGTCTTCACATTGCTGGCCATTCCGCTATTTATCCCGCGTTTTAGCATCTCTATGCAGACTTACTTCTCTCCGTACGTGGAGCGTCTTGGGCCAAAGCTGCTCCTTTTCGGCGCCATTCTCGCCGGCCATCTCTTCATCCGCGCCTCCTCAAAGCCGCAAGTTCGGGAGCGATTGGACGCTTATCTTTCGAGGCACTGGGGCAAGATACTGGGCGGAATTGTCTTCTCGTATGCCGCCTTTTTCCTTGTCACGGGTCTCTGGGACTTCCACATATTCGGCAATTGGCACGACCTGTCGCGCTTCACAACGTCCCAATATAGCCTCACTAAGGGTGAGTTTTTCCTATCAAGATTGCATACTCAATCGGGGAGCAAAACGCTTGAGTTCGTCGGAGACCATTTTGCTCCGATTAAGCTCTTCATCGTGCCGTTTTTTCTTATTTTCAAAAGCGCTGCGGTCTTTCTAGTCCTGAAAACGCTCGCGATGGCATTTTCCGCGGTCGGATTTTATTATCTGGCGAGGCTGCGGCTGCGCGAGCTTGAAAGCTTCCTACTAACTGTCGCGTACCTCTTAATTCCTACCGCTATCTCGCAGAACTACACTGGCTTTCACCCCGTCTGCTTCGCCACGCTCCTGATTCCACTCGCAGTCTATTTCTTTATTAGGAGGCGCTTTGGGTGGTTCATCACCTTCATGGTGCTCTGCAGCGGAATGAAGGAAAACGTTCCGTTCATCATGCTGCTCTTCGCCGGCCTTGCCCTCATTCAAGGGAGGCCTAGAAAATGGGTGATATGGCCGATTGTCATCAACGTGTTGTGGTTAGTCCTTGTTTTCGTGATTCTCTTCCCTAGCTTCCGCGCAGCCGATAACATGATGATCGTCCGCTACCCATATATCAGCTCCATATCTGACCTGCTCTTGGGCGTTGTAAAGAACCCATTGACGCTGCTTGGCCATCTAGGTCTGGCTCAGAAGCAGGAATACATCTTCTATCTTCTGGCCCCATTTTTCTTCGTCCTGCCATTTAGAAGCGCTTACTCGCTGATGGGCCTCATGCCCGCCGCGGTCGTTGTCGGCCTGATGAGCTGGGAGGTTCCAATAACCTTTCATCATGGCATATTACCATCATCGTTTTTCGCTATTGCCACAATGCTTGGCATTGCCCGAAGGTCTTCCCCGAATCGGAGAACCCTATCAATCTCCATCTCCGTGCTCATCTCTCTCGTCGCCCTCATTCTCATCCCTATATGGTGGGGCGCTTTCAAATGCCATCCTGACCCATACTTCAACTTCCAGAAGGCCGCGCTTTCGAGGGTCCCCCCGGGTGTTCCAGCGGCCGCGCCTCGTTACATGCTCCCACATCTGGCCTCGCGCAATGAGGTCTATTTCCTAGCCCGGACAGCGACTGACCCGCCCGATGGCGCTCAGTATGTGATCGTGGATTCTCAGAAGATCACCGCCTTCTGGGAGCCGGATGTGGTTGATGAGGTCAAGCGGACGGGTGGCCTCAGGGATTTCGATCTCATCTGGCAAGGTGGGCCGATGTTCGTCTTCAAAAGGAGCGGACTAAAATGATTCTATCACGAGTTTCCTCGATAACCCGTGCCGGTCGAGTTACATGCCCGCTCCTTCATTCGTCGAATTCCCCGTGTGGGGGCATACTATGAGTTGTGAACCCATTCGGGTGAAGACATGGGTGGCCATTCTCATCATCGTCGTGGCCGCATTGCTACCGCGAGTGCTCTTTATCGCTCGCTTTGGCTTCCCGACCGCCCAGCTGGATGCGCATGAATACAAGGTCATGGCGGAGAACATATTGGCCGGACGAGACCTGAACCACACGCCGGATGGTCTGCCCGACTACCCCATACGGGTCCCTCTCTATGGTATTCTGGCCGCTGGAATTATGCGCTTATGTGGCAATTCTGAGGGGCCGGTCGTGGCGGCACATATCGTCATCTCTTCACTGCTTTGCATATTTGTATTTTTGTTGGGGGTGAAGTTCCTTGACCCGCTCGGAGCCCTGATCGGGGCAGTTCTCTTGGCGTTTCACCTCCCCTCAATTGTCCACTGTGGGGTTCTGTACGCCGACACGTTCTTTGCGCTGTGCCTCGCATTCTGTTTCTTCTCTGCCCTGAGGCTTTCGGAGGATAAGACCGCGAGATGGGCCGCTCTAACAGGGGTCTCTATCGGCTTGACGACGCTCTGCAAGGCGGCCGGACAGGGGCTAGTCATTGTGGCCATCCTGCTTCTCGTTCTTGTGAACAGACCCCCATGGAGGCGACTTGCCGCTCTCTCTGGCATTATGATTGGCGCCTTCATTATCGTCATGTCCCCATGGGTGATCAGGAACTATAACCGTTTTGGGGCATTTGTGCCGACCGGAACGCTTGCGGGATTCAATTTTCTGACTGGCAACTACGAGATGCTGGTCCCGCCAAAGGGCCTTCTTCGTCCGGCCTTGCCCATTGACATGCTCCAGAAGTCGCTGAAGATGAGCTGGGCAGAACGCGACGCCTACTTCAGAGATGAGGGCTTTCGGATGTTCTGGCGGAACTTGAGCGACCTGCCGAGGCGCGCTTTCCTGAAGACGGGGATCATCTTCATTGATTACCCCCGTCTGTCGCTTCTTACAAACATCGCATACGATAGTATGATAGGCCCCCGGGGCGTGCGTGTCATCACCTGGACGGGGGTCGCACAGAACTCACTCTATGTCCTTTTGGCTGTCATGGCGCTTCTCTTATGCAGAAAAGCGCCGAGGCGCCTCGTTGTTCTTACTCTTATTCTGATGCTCTATTTCTGGACGGGTTACGTGTTGACCCGCTCGTTATCTAGATACAGCATTCCGCTATATCCCTATATCTGCCTCTTCGCCGGCTGCACGCTTTCTGCGCTCATTGGCCGCATCTGGGAGCGAATGCGAGCAGTGTCCTCCGCAAGTAGTGGCAACCTGGGAAGGGACAGCCAACCCAGTCGGGGAAGTTCGATTGAGAAGAGTCAGCTGTGAGCGGCCAGCCCTTGAGAGTCGTCGCTGCAATCCCATGCTACAACGGCGCGGAGACTGTTGCGGATACTATCCGCTCTCTCCTTAATCAGACGCGAGCCCCGGACGAAGTGCTCGTTTTGGATGACGGCTCAACGGATGACAGTGAAAAAGTGGCTCGCGAAGCCGGCGCCCGAGTCATCTCCGTTGCTGAGAATATCGGCCTATCCGCCGGGCGAAATCATCTCTGGCAGAGCACTGACGCCGAAATAGTTGTCTATCTCGATGCTGATACAGTCGCTCATGACGACCTGATCGAGCGCCTCCTCGACCATTATAGCGAGGCCGATGTGGGCGGTGTGGGTGGTCAAGCGGTCGAGTCGCGGATTGAGAGCATCTACGACAAATGGCGGAAGTTCACGGCCGCACAAACTCTTGGCGACGAGTTGATTGATGATTCTGAGCTGCTGTTTGGGCTCTGTTGTTCATATCGCAGGTCTGCTCTAGAAGGAGTGTCTGGTTTCGACCAGTTTTTCCGGTCCAACGGCGAGGACGTCGATATATGTATCAGGATGCGGCAAGCGGGCTACCGGTTGGTCTATGAGCCGGCGGCGGTGGTCGAACATAAGAGGACTGATACGTTTCGCTCGCTGATGAGGATGCTATATCGCTATGAGTTCTTCGCCCACCTATCGAAGATGCGCAATGGCGCGCGGATTGAAAACCACTATGCGGCCTTTTCGCTTCGGCTCCGGTTCCTCTTTGACCGATTTGGACAGATTATGAGGACCGGGCGTGGGCTCAAGTTCGCTCTCATTGACATGGCGGCTCTGGCTCCCGTATTCGCGGCCTGCTGGAGGGGGAAGAGGTCTAGACCGCCAAGCACTGGCCGCTGACAGCTTAGAATCCCCTCTTCTTGCGCAAGGTCTGATACGCCTCATTGATGACCTGAAATCGCTGGTTTGCCAACTCAATAAACTCCTTACCCAAGTGCGAGACCCGATCGGGATGGTATTTGCTGGCCTGCTCGCGATAGGCCTTCTTGATCTCATCATTCGAGGCGTATTCGGAAACACCGAGTATCTGACAGCCTCGCTGCTCGTCAGAGACGAATTCCGACGCAATCGATTTCTTCTCGGCGTTCGAGATGTCGAGATGCTTCGCGATTTTGTCGATTACGCGCTGCTCCTCGTGATGAAACTCCCGGTCGGACATCGCAACCATATAAAGCGTCCGGAGCAACAACGTTCGCTCTTGGGGCTTCGATACCCGCTTAAACTCCGCGCACACCGCGGCGAGGTCTGGTTTTTTTAACTCGACCTCTTTGGTAAGTCGTTGAATGAAGTCGAGGTCCGAGCCTGCAAAACCGTTTCGTCTGAAGAAAGCCTGAATTGCCCGATCCTCTTCGGGACGAAATACACCGTCCGCCATAGCAACCGAGACGAGCAGTGTCGCGAGATTCGTAACAAATACAAGCTGCCGTTCTTCAGCAGTGACGTCCGAGTCGGAGAGATCGCGAACTCTGCCTGACGGCCTGCGAGGGTCGTAGTAGTGCTCTTTCTGTGAATATCCCGAAGTGCTTTCCGCAGAGCCGCCCCGACCGTAGCCATGGACCTGATCAGCTCGCTCCCTATCCGCCTTTTTATCGTATCCGTGACCTATCACCGCGCCAACAATCGCGCCCAATGGCCCGACCGCGAACAATCCGATCGCGGCGCCTATCGCCGTTCCTTTCCAAGTTGCCATTCCCTGTATCGCCTCGTCTTTCTTTAACGATGATTCAGTATATGATTGCTATTCTGCGTCTAGAACTCTCCAATATCAACACTCTTGATCATTGGTGGGCGCCATCAATTGCGGCTCCGCGAGGTGAATACGAAAACAACTCCAGCAAGGACGTTGACACAAGCTCGTGAATTTGACACTTTGTACACAATAGTATTGACGGCATTTTTCGATAACATCAATGCGGATTTCAACAACATGGATTTCTCAAGGAGAGAGTTCCTCAAGGCCTCCCTGGCATGCGCGTCCTGCCTCCTACTTCCGGGGGGGGTTGCAGGAGCGAGCGGTCTATATGATGAACTTGGCTCTGCTTGGAAGGGCAATCTCGGGCTGCACGAGGCGCGTTATTACACGAAGCTCGAAGGAAATAGGGTGCGATGTGATTTGTGTCCCAGGCAATGTGTTGTCCCAGATGGTGGTCGGGGATATTGCCGGGTTCGAGAGAACCGAGGTGGTACGTACTACTCCCTAGTTCATTCGCATCCATGCTCCGCCCATGTGGACCCAATCGAGAAGAAGCCATTCTTCCATTTTTTGCCGGGCACCTCGGCGTTTTCGCTTGCGGCCGCCGGATGCAATATGGCGTGCAAGTTCTGCCAGAACTGGCAAATATCTCAGCCGGCGCCAGAGGATATCAGGAGTTTTAAGCTCTTGCCGAGTGGATGTGCAAAGCTCGCGAAACAGGCGAATTGCGACTCAGTTGCATTGACTTACACCGAGCCGATCGTCTATTCGGAGTACGTGCAGGACATCGCAAGGGCGTCGAACGAGGCGGGCATAAAGACCGTTGTCATTTCCGCTGGGTACATCAAAGAGAAACCGCTGCTGGATATGCTATCCAAAATCTCCGCCATAAAAATCGATCTCAAATCATTCAGCAACGACTACTACAAGCGAATATGTAACACGACGCTTGGGCCTGTGCTCGAGACGCTTAAGACGATCAAAGCATCCGGCGTCTGGTTCGAGATTGTGAATCTCATTCTACCGACCCTAAACGATTCTCTTTCAGAGCATAAGCAGATGTTTGAATGGATACTCTCAAATCTAGGCCCCGCTGTGCCGGTTCATCTCACGAGGTTTCATCCAACCTACAAAATGAAAAGACTTCCCTCCACCCCAAAGAGCACACTCGAAAAGCTCCACAAGCTGGCAAAGGAGATGGGATTAAGATTTCCATACATAGGTAATGTACCGGGTAATCCGGCGGAAAATACTTATTGCCCGAAATGTGGTAAGTTGCTGATTGAGAGGCGCGGATTTGAGGTCTCATCGGTTAATATCGTATCCTCAAAGTGTCGATTCTGCGGCGAGCGTATCGAGGGTGTTTGGTCATCCACAATAGAGAAAAGGAGGGCGTTAGTTGGCTGATTTCTCAAGGGCCTATTTGAGAAGGGTCAAGCAACCTCTCTTTTCGAAGCTTGGCTCCTCGCAAGCGAAGTCTCTTCTGTTTGAGGTTTTCTGCGAACTCAATCTCTCCCCGTTCAACTTGAGCGCCTCAGATTATCACATCCTTGTGACGGTTCTCGAGGAGCGGCTTGAGCAACGGCAGTTGGTTAATGCTAAGATGCTTTCACATCTCAAAGGAGATTGGTCTGTTGACAGCGTCACGGAGATAGAGGTCTTGGGAGATGAGTCGGAGACTTCATCCGATAAAGAGGAACTTCCTTCAGAGCCTGAATCGCTCTGTGAAGCCATATCGGACGCGGCAATCAGCGGATCATTGGCGGGATTCCGGCTTCCTTCAAATCCATCCCCAATGCAACAGTCGGTCTTGCAGTTCATGCAGCTAGTGCTCAACACCATCTCAACGCTCAAGGAGCAAACCGAGGGTCCTGAGGTTATGCGTGCGAACGAGCTCGTTGCTGCTCAGCTGGAGCGATACGAGCGAATTACGGCCTTCAGCAGGCAGATAAACACCCTGGACATGGAGTACTTGAGGAAGAAGCTTGCGCTGCTGCCGTATGTGCTTGGCGTCGAGGATGTCGCAGTTCTTGTTTTCGGAGCTGATGGCCTTTGTGAACCGTTTTATGTCAGTGTTGAGGGAGCCGAAAGCGATTTGGGAATGTCAATGCTCCTAGCCTCTCTGGCTGAAGAGACAGTCAAGAGATGCGGGGTGATTTCGGGCTTTGAGCCAGAGTTCGCTAGCAGCTATCAGGATGTGATTCTTGATGCGGGCTTTTCTAGTAACTGGCTGGCGATTCCTCTTCTGATCGAGGATGTGTTTCTCGGCGCAGTCATCGTATTTGACGATTCTAATGATCTTTATACCGAGGATGAAGTCAACGTCATCGTGCGCGTGTGCAACCACATGGCAAGCGCCCTTCAGAGCTGCCTCCAGCACAAAAATGTCGGGCTGCTGAGGCAGAGGCTGGACGATGAGCTGCAAGGCGTCGGAAGCGTGCAAGAGAAACTTCTCCCGCAAACTCTGCCAAAAACACGCGGCTGCGAGATTGCGGCATTCTACAAACCTTCAGGAAGAGCGAGCGGTGACTATTATGACGTCAAAAAAATCTCCGATACTGTCATATCGTTCATGGTCGCCGACGTCTCAGGACATGGAGCACCGGCCGCGGTCGTCATGGCAATGTGTAAAACGGCATTCAGGCTCTTTCTGAAGCAGCATCTGCCAATCTCCAAAATGCTGCCTCAATTCAACGATTTCCTCTGCTCCACATTAAATCCAGAGATGTTCGTAACTGCCGTGGCCGGTAGAATAGATATTCAGTCCGGAGTCCTTGAATATGTCTCCGCTGGACATTGCCCTGCGATACTGATTCGCGGCGCAACGGGCAAGCATGAGCTGTTGACCAACCGCGATGTCATACTTGGCGTCCTTCCGAACCAAACGTACAATTCGACTTCGGTGCCGTTGCGCAAAGGCGATAGATTGGTTTTCTACACAGACGGGGTCACCGAGGCAGTGGACGAGGACGGTTCGGCTTTTGGCACTGACATGCTGATTGAGACGATAGAGAATGCACCGTCCCTATCGGCGGAAGAGCTAATAGGCAAGATCGTTACCACAGTTATCGATTTTATGGGAAGTGTAGATCCGGACGACGACATAACCCTGCTTGTCTTTTCCTTTTGATGGATTTCTAACAGGTCGCATATCTCTGCGGTTTGTCGAAGAGAGTCAAACAACACCCTTTCGAGTAACAGATGTCCAGAAGTAACAACCGCCCAGTTTTTGAGGAACGTCAAACCGATGCGAGCACGGCAGAAGACTTGCCCCGTCTGGATAATTCCAGCTCGGAAGAGGCGCAAGCGTGCGGCGTCATCGATAAGATAATCTATAAATCGCCGGACGAGAAATTCGCCGTTGCATCCCTGAAGCTTGATTCTGGCGAGCAGATTACAATCACCGGGGGGATTGGGCTCTGCTCCGTTGGGGAGGAGCTCAAGGTCTCGGGGACCTTTTCAAGTCACAAGAAATACGGCAAGAGACTGCAAGTTCGAGAGTTCTCCTCGCGCGTTCCCCGAACGCTTCTTGGTATAAGAAAGTTCCTCGCCTCAGGTCTTATCACCGGCATTGGCGAGAAGAGGGCGGAGCAGATCGTTGAGCGTTTTGGCGAGAACTCAGTCGATGTCATCGAGAACGACCCCGAGCGACTGAATGAGATTCCCGGCCTCGGAAAGAAGGCCATAAAGCACGCTAGCGAGGCGCTTAAAAAGTATAAGGGGATAAGAGAACTACTCATCTTCCTTCAGGGATACGGCATAACCGTCACTCGAGGGACGCAGATATTCAATGAATATGGCGCCGGCGCGACCAGCCTACTCTCCCGAAATCCCTACCGACTGGCAGATGACATTACCGGCATCGGCTTTCGAACCGCGGACGAAATCGCCCGGAAGCTCGGAATGCGGCCGGACAATCCTGATAGAATCAGGGCTGGTATATCTTACGTCCTCCGCCGGGCCACAGAGAGGGGCCATACCTATCTGCCCAAAGATGTCTTGATAGAATCTGTGGAAGATTCATTGAGCGTTGGAAATGAGTTAATCTCAGAATCGCTCGAAACACTCATTCGAGAAGAAGATCTCATACTCGATCCCCTAGACGAAGATGCCGTATTTCTGCCTGAACTTGCATCAAGAGAGAAGAGCGTGGCCGAGGGCATCGCCCGCTTAACTTTCGGCCCCATGCCGTTCAGCTCGAAGAGTGCCATCGAGGCCTGTTCCGAGTTGCGACGTGAAGATGGCCTTGCCCTATCTGAAGAGCAGGCCCGAGCGGTGAACTTGGCACTCACCTCGAAGGTAGTCGTGATTACGGGCGGACCCGGCACGGGCAAGACGGCCCTAGTTGGCCGCCTCATCCGAACCTGTCAGCAACTTCGCGTAAGAGCTGCATTGTGCGCCCCGACTGGGCGTGCTGCCAAGCGACTCTCCGAGGCGACCGGTTTTGAGGCGAAGACCGTCCATAGATTGCTCAAATACGACGCCTTCACAAGAGGATTCAAATACAATCGATACAAAAAGCTCCCAGCCGACCTCGTCGTCATGGATGAGGCATCTATGGCGGATACTACGCTCATGTCCCAACTAGTCAGCGCCTTGCCCGACTCGTGCTGCCTCGTCATCGTCGGGGATGTTGACCAGCTGCCGTCCGTCGGACCGGGGGCTGTTTTGAGCGACATAATCGCATCTGGCGTTGTGCCGACTGCCCGCCTCCACCATATCTTCCGTCAGGAGAGCAGAGACGGCTCGGATAACCTCATCGTCGTGAATGCCCATAGGATCAATCGCGGCGAGGCGCCGATTTTCCCAAAGCGCTCGGACAAGCGCCTCAGTCAGTTCTACTTTGTGGACAGAATATCGCCAGATGCCGTTCTAAAGGCGGTCGTTGAGCTTGCGAGTAAACGGATACCCAGCAGATTTGGTCTCAATCCCTTAACCGAACTGCAGGTTCTGACGCCAATGCACAAGGGCAAGGCCGGGACAAATAGTCTGAACGAGGAGCTCCAGCGGGCGCTCAACCCAGCGGGCAAGCCGATCCAATTCGGAGGACGAGTCCTCAGAGTAGGCGACAAGGTCATGCAGACCAAGAACAATTATGACAAAGAGGTCTTCAACGGGGATATCGGTGTCGTCGCCGCAATGGACACTGAAAAGCAGAAACTACTGGTCGATTTTAGCGACCGGACCCTCCCCTACTCGCCGCTCGAGATGTCCGAATTGGTTCTGGCTTATGCTATTTCAGTTCATAAATCGCAGGGCAGCGAATACACCGCCGTAATCCTGCCGCTTATGACCCAGCACTTCATGCTCTTGCAGCGGAATCTCATCTATACCGCCGTAACACGGGCAAAGCGACTCGTTGTAATAGTCGGTTCCATGAAAGCGCTCTCAATGGCGATTTCGAACGATAAGACCGCAAAGAGGCATACTCTTCTCTCCGAAAGACTGAAAAGTTGGGATTCGGGACAGGAGCTGCTATTACATGGTTGAGAGCGATTGAAATATATGTAGGGCAAATGCGAGACGTACATGGCGCAGGTGAAGGCTAATTATGAATAAAACCTCATCCGATAACGTAACTCTAGCAAACATCGCCGTCCACAAAAAGGAGGCGCCTCATTACGACGCTTGGCATCTTGAGGAAGCCAACTTCCACTAGCGC
>JAGHCW010000035.1 GCA_021160245.1 bacterium
ATTTAGCGGCAGCTGGAGCAGGTCTTCTTATCTCAAGGACGGAATAGTCCATCGGGTCTGCAACCAGACGCGTGCAGACTTGCTTATTGATTAGAGCGCGCATCAAATGAGGCTGACGGACTCCTGTGGCGAGGCACGATGAGAAAACTTGATATATACATTCTCCGCCAAATGGCCGGGCCCTTCGGCCTTTGCCTCAGCCTGATCACGATGATCCTGATCATGCGGCAGACGCTCAGGTTGATGGAGATGATCATCAACAAGGGCATTCCCGCCTTATCGGTGGTCCAGCTGCTCATCTACCTTCTGCCGTCGCTACTTGTATTGTCGATTCCTATGGCCGTTCTTGTTTCAACGCTGATGACATTCACCAGGATGTCATCCGACAGCGAGATAGTCGCGATGAAGGCGACTGGCATCAGTCTCTTCAGGATGCAGCGACCGGCGCTTATCTTTGGCCTAGCAGCATGGATAGTATCGTCGTTGATAATGATCTACTTCCTGCCGTTCGCCAATCGCTCGGCGAAAAAAATGATCTTTGAGATGGCGACCAAGCACGCCGATGCAATCATCGAGCCACGCGTCTTCTGCGATAGGTTCAAGGATGTCGTGGTCTATATAGATGAGAAGCTTCCGGATGAGGCGATCATGCAGGGAGTCTTTGTCTCGCATCTGTCGGAGAATGGAGACCTTCGCATTATGGTCGCCTCGCGGGGCATGCTTTTCTCAGATGAGGAGAAACAGCAGAGCTTCCTGCGACTTGAGAACGGCAGCGTGCATGAACTACCCCGCTCCCACGCCGAGAGATATTCCGTCTCCAGTTTCTCCACCCAAGACTATCCGATCCTGACTGAGTTCAGTGCGAAGAAAATGAAGAAGAAGATTCCCAAAAGCTATCGGGAGATGACTCTTCAAGAACTCGACCAGCAGATAGAGCGGCGCCTCGTGAAAGTCCACGCGACAAAGGCGGCATACGAGAAGGCCAAAAGGAAGGCAAACCCCAAGAAAGGCGATGACAAAGGGATCGCCGGACTCAAACGATCGCACGAATACGAGAAGTTTCTCTACAACTCCAGTCGCGTCGAGCTCCAAAAGAAGTTCTCATTGCCGTTCGCGTGCGTCATCTTCGCTCTCTTGGGCGTGCCGCTTGGGGTTTTTGGGCGCCGATTGAAGCAGACCGGAAGCCTCGGGAGCAGTCTGTTCTTCTTTCTGATCTATTATGTGCTGCTATCGACTGGCGAGGATATGGGGGACAACGGCCATCTGCACCCGATTCTCGCCATGTGGTTTCCAAACGTAGCGCTCGGTCTCTTCGCCTCGGCGCTTCTTTACTATTCCGCCCATGAGCGGAAGCCGAGAATCTGGATCATTCTCTCCGACCTGGCCTTCTCGTTCTTTCAAAGAACCAAAGCCCTGCTGCTAAGGACAGGCGCCGTAAGGCAGTTCGGTCGGCCGTGGGCAACCAGCCTTAAGATGGCAAGCGAGCGTCTGGGAAGCAACAGGATCGGTTTCCCAAAGCTCCTTGACCGTTACGTCGCATCGCAATTTATCAGGATATTTTGGATTGTGGTTGTTGGCCTCGGCACAGTCTTCTGCCTGGTGCAGTTCTTCGAGGTGCTGGATGACGTGATGGAACACAAGTCGGGGCTGTATCCGGCCCTCAAGTACGTTCTCTTAAGCCTTCCGCAGCTGCTCTTCTGGCTGGTACCAGTGGCAGTTTTGATTACAGCGATGATGACCATGAATATCATGACAAGAAGCAACGAGACTACTGTTCTCCTTGCGGGCGGAACGAGTCTGCAAAGAGCATCTATGGCGATTGTCATCCTAGCGTTTCTTTCGAGCCTCGTCGCCTTTACGCTTAACGAGTATATTGTCCCATACACGAACAAGGAGGCGGAGCGGGTCAAGCACGAGGAGATCAACAAGCGCAAGCGCAAGAGCAAGTTCGCAAAACATAAGATATGGTACCGAGGCGCCCATAATCGCATCTATAACATAGAATACATCGACCAGAACGCCCAGAACGCCTTGATACAGGGCTTCACGATCTTTGAGTTCACAGATGATTTCCACATCAAGCAGATTCTTCGCGCAGAAAGGGCCTATTTCGCCGACGGGAATTGGTTTTTGGAGAACGTTGACTTCAAACAGATAACGGATAAGGGGCCTAGGTCGGAACTAATCGAGCGCATGGTTATCAAACTCGATGAGACCCCGGCAGATTTCATCAAATCACGCCCCAGGCCTGACGAGATGAGCTATGATGAGCTCAGAAGCTATATTGAAGATCTGAAGAGCGCCGGCTATAGCTACCAGAAGTACCAGACCGATCTTATGAATAAAATGGCGCTGCCGGCGATTGCATTCATAATAGCGCTGATCGCTGTCCCCCTGGGCGCAAGGTCGGGAAAAAGCGGCAAGCTCGTTGGATTGGGCGGGGCAATCGCCATCGCCGGTGTCTTCTTCGTCGTTCACTCCTCGTTCATTTCGTTTGGACACAGCGGACGGATACCCTACTTCTTGGCCGCCTGGGCCGCCAATATACTATTCGGTGTTGGGGGATTGTTTCTGTTCTCCCACGCGAGGACCTAGCCTCGCCGCATGTGACATGAGAGGCATGCCTCACACTCTCTGTCGCCCCGTATGTCTTGCCGATTGACTGTGTGTCTGGCGCTAGGATATATTGTACGTCCAAATGACGAGTGGCGGTGGAGTTAGAGCCTCACACAGAATCCGAAGAACAAGGGAGCAGAATGGCCCGAGATTATGATGAAAATGCCTGGTTCAACCGATTGAAGGTCGGTGTTGGCCAGATAAAAACAAGCACTGGCGATTTTCCGGGAAATGTCGAGAAGGTCTTGAATGCCATAAAGAAGGCTGAGGAGCTTGGCTGCAACCTGGTGGTCTTTCCCGAGATGTGTCTCGCCGGATGCCCGGCGCATGACTTACTCCAGAGGCCGGACTTCGTTCAGGGCCAGATTTCCGCGATGCGAGACGTGGCAAGTCGCGTTGGCCGGATAATCGTGCTTCTGGGTTTCGTGTCCCGCAAGAAGGAAGATAGAATCGAGTATCTTCATAACGCAGCCGCGCTCTGTTTCGACGGCAAGGTGCTGCGGGTGATAGAGAAGAGCTCCATAGGTGAGCACAGCGGGCTTGAGGAGCGTCATTATATGACGAAGGGGGAGCTTGCTCCACCTGTCAGGATTAACCGCGTAGCGGTCGGCGTCCTGGTCGGAGATGATGTTTTGAGGCCCGGGACTTGCGAGCAGTTGGCAGAGCAGGGGGCGCACGTGATCGTGGCGCCCATCGCCTCGCCTTTCCGGATAGGGGCAACCGACAGTCGGATATCTAGAATTGCCGAGAGGGCCGACGAGGCGAGTGTCAACCTATTGGTTGTGAACCGGGTGGGCGGCCAGGACGAACTAGTGTTCGACGGCGCCAGCTTCGCCGTTGATGATTATGGAGAGCGAATATGGCAAGCGCCTCAGTTCGAAGAGGGTCTTTTTGTCGTCGAGGTTTCGGCGGGAAACAGGCCGGCTGCGCTTCCCGATGACCTTGAGCAGGTCCGCGGCGCGCTGGTCACCTCGATTCGCGATTATGTTCATGATTGCGGCCTCTCCAAAGCGATTGTGGGTTTGTCAGGAGGGATCGATTCTGCGCTCGTTGCTGCGCTTGCAAAAGATGCGCTCGGGCCGGAGAATGTCCTGGGCTTGCTCATGCCCAGTGGCATAACATCCAAGGAAAGCACGGACTATGCGGAATCGCTCGCCTCGAATCTTAGTATCAAGACAGAAAGCGTCCCGATTCAGCCTATTCTGGACACCTACATCGGTAGTTTGAGCGGGCATTTCGTCGGCAAGGAGCCTGATGTTACTGAGCAGAATCTTCATGCGAGGATACGAGGCGATATCTTGATGGCGTTTTCAAACAAGCTAGGCCATCTAGTGCTCTGTACGGGCAATAGATCGGAAGGATCGACGGGCTACGCGACGCTTTATGGTGATATGGCCGGCGGCTTCTGCCCACTCGCGGACGTTCCGAAGACGCTCGTCTATAGTCTTGCGGGGCACATCAATAGCCGGACAGGTCAGGAGGTAATCCCCAAGACCATAATTGATAGGGAGCCAACAGCGGAGTTGAGACCGAATCAAACGGACGCCGAGTCGCTTGGGCCATACAAGCAGTTGGACCCAATACTCGAGGCGCATCTTGACCGGGGATTGGGTATTCGGGAGATTGTGGACAGCGGCTTGCCCGAGGAGGCGACTCGAGACGCGCTCAGGCGTTTTTATTGCAGCCAGCACAAGCGTCACCAGGCCGCTCCCGGGCCGCGCATCGTGTCCGCGAGAACGTCTTCTGAGGTCAGACTTCCAATCAACTCCCACTTCGACGCATGGTTCAAATTCTCGGAATAGAAACTGATGGCGCGGCTCTAGATCTTACTTTCAATTGGGGACTGGGCTGTGCCTCGGGCGGATTGCGGTCAGTAAGGGGATGATCTAGAGAGTGGATGAGATTCTCTTCGGCAGAAAGAAGATCAGGCTCGTGGAGGGAGACATCGCGGCGCAGGATGTGGACGCGATTGTGAATGCTGCCAACAGCGAGCTCTGGATGGGATCGGGCGTCGCTGGGGCTATCAAGCGGGCCGGAGGGCAAGAGGTTGAGGACGAGGCTGTCGCTTTGGGGCCTATCCCGATTGGCGAGGCTGCCACAACTGCGGCGGGCCGGCTGAGAGCGAAATACGTCATACACGCGGCCGCGATGGGCCCGAATCTCGTGACAGGCGCCCATCAGATAAGAGAAAGTACTCGCAATTCGCTGATTCGAGCTCACGACCTTCATCTTGCGAGCATTGCATTCCCCTCGATTGGCACAGGAGTTGGTGGTTTCCCGATGAAAAGTTGTGCCGAGATCATGCTCTCCGAGGCGAGGCAGTTTTTGGTTGAGCGTGACACAACAATCGAAGAGATCGTATTCGTCTTGTGGGGCAAACGGGCCTATGATGAATTCGCCGAGGCTCTTGACGAGTTTAAATAGAGGTTGCTCTAGTTCAATTGTGCAAACAGCTGACCGCCTTGTCGATAAGTAAGCTCACAGCATAAGAGGTTGATGGCAAAAGTGCTCGCTATCAGAATCCCCCAGTTATTCACCTTTCTCCTTTGCACAGCTATTTTCGGGTACCTCTTCGTGGGGATGGCTCCGGGTCCCTTGAGCGTTCAGGTAGGAATCGCCATCCTTTTTATCCTCGCCATGCTGGCGCCGCCTCTTGTCGGTCCGGAATGGGCGCTTGTTATCTTCGCCGCGATTATCCCGTTGGTGGGCATCATTCCGAGGCTCATGGGCTCACCCAAAATGCCAATTCTCGTCTTTGCGTTCCTCGGCTTTTGTAGCGGAATGAGCGCCCGCGCCATGATGTCGAGTTCGGCTCGCTCCACGAGTCGCATTCCCGGTCGGCCGCCGCTTCTTGCGCTCTGCGCCCTTGTTCTTACATCAGGAGCGATAACGACACTGAGATTTGTGAACTTCTTCCCATTCTCGGATGAGCCATTCAGAGATTGGATCGTCAATTGCATGGGAGTTCTGACTTCGGAGGCGGTGAACAACACGTTCACTGAGGGCATCTCCTTTTTATCGGGGGCGGCCTTTCTCATCATCGGGCATAAGACCTTTGCAGAAATGTCGCATGAGGCCCGAGCGGCAGCCCTCAGGCGAGTTGCTTGGGCTGTTGTGCTCTCGGGATTCGCGTCAAATCTCTTTGCGCTTTGGCAGGTCTTTTCAGCTAGATTCCTCGTCATTGGGTTCATAACGGGGATGTACACCGACTCGAAC
>JAGHCW010000005.1 GCA_021160245.1 bacterium
AATGAGATGGGGATTCAATGCCAGGCCTGTCATTATAGGCCGGACGGCGTAACGACCAATTATGCGCCGCTTAGCCACGGCCAGGAGCGGGACCCTGACGATATCCCTTCCCATCTCATTATGGGAGAAGACAACCTCTCGTTGCACTATGAATCGGCAGTCGTGTCAATTATCGACTCATCCGCGTCAGGGGATTCGCTTTCATTTGAAGTTGAGGTCTTCAACGCTTTTGCTGGGCATCATCTGCCAACGGGGCGGCCCATCAGAAACATCATACTGTTGGTGGATGCGGACGATTGCGATGGTGGAGCTTTGGAATTCATAGGAGAGCAGACGGTTCCGGTCTATGGCGGCGCCGCGGGGGGACCGCGGGACTACGCCGGACGGCCGGGCAAGATGTTTGCGAAAATACTGGTTGATCAGCGCGGACATCACCCCGCTCCGTCATGGCGTCAGACAGTCATCCTGTCGGACACGCGCATACCGGCGCTTGAGGGAGATATTTCGAGCTATGAATTCTCGATTCCACCAAGCGTTACGTGCGTTAGAGTTGAGGCGCGGTTGATATATAGGCGGATATTCAAGGACATTGCAGACGAGAAGGGCCTTGAGCTTAAGGATATTTTAATGACCGGTGACGAGAAGACATTTACGTTAGGGAGGCGATAAGGCACATGGTGCATGAAGAGAAAAGGGGTCTGATGGGGCGTCGCTCGGCTTGCGCGGCGGCAGTTCTATTGATGTTCCTTGCTAGCATGAGCGCCCTTGCGCCTCATGTATTGGGGCTGGAGCCAGATGCTTATAGGTGGAGCAGTACGCTTGGGCCGCCTGGGGGACTGGGTTATGACACGCGGATAGACCCGCGGAATACTGACATTGTGTTCACGACCGACCAATGGGCAGGGATGTGCAAGAGCTATGATGGCGGCTACACTTGGTTTCCCCGCAACGAGGGCATTGACAGCAGGTTTGGGCCCTCACTTGATTCCATTCCGATCTTCTGCTGCACGATAGACCCGTATGATTCGGACATCGTTTGGTGCGGAACTTACGGGATGAAAGGGGTTTTCAAGTCTTATGACGCTGGCGAGACTTGGAACAGGATGGACAATGGTATTCCAGACCTTGGGGGTATGTCATTCAGGTCGTTCACGATTGATCCGACCGATACAGATATCGTCTATACGGGCGTTGAGGTGCCAGTCGAGGGTCAGAATAAGTCAAGGGGTATGATATTTAAGACGATCGATGGGGGTGAGAACTGGTTTGCAGTGCTGGAGTGCGACGCACTTGTTCGGCACATAGTCATCGACCCGACCGATACGGATATCGTCTATACAGCGACCGGCATATTCGACCGGCCTGACGTTCAACCAGAGGGCATACTGAAGTCAGAGGACGGCGGCATGACTTGGATTCACATCAACGAGGGTATCACCAATCTCGTCGTGGGTGGATTATCGATGCATCCTGATGACGCGGAGATACTATATTGCTCAACTGGCAAGCACGATGGGTTTGGCCCATCTTCGGACCCGGAGGGCGCGAGGCATGGCAGCATACTCATGACGGTCAATGGCGGGGCGACGTGGACAACTATATCGCCGGAGTATCGGGCTTGGAATGCGGTGGAGGTCGATCGCAGCGACCCAAGCATTGTTTACGCATCATGCGAGCACTTTTTCACTCGAAGCTACGATGGCGGCGAGAGTTGGGACACTGTGCGTTTAGGTGTGCATGGTGTTTATTCAGGTACGCCTATCAGCATCACCATTGACCCGACCGACCCCGACAAGGTATTCGTGAATTCATATACCGGCGGTCTCTATCTCTCGCTTGACGCCGGGAGCAGCTGGATCAACGCCATGAACGGATTTACTGGCTCAGAGATAACGGACGTCGCGGTGGACCGCGAGAATCCATCGGTTGTTTTTGCCGTTGGCCGGTCGGGCCCTTTCAAGAGTTTGGATGGTGGTCTCCACTGGCAGGGAACCGGCGCGATGTTATCGAGGCCGCAACCGCGACCTGAGTGGTCTGCCGTGGCCTTTAAGCCTGATGATCCCAGTGTGGTTATGGCCGCCGACCAGTTTTTTGGCGAGCTTTACAGGTCGGATGATCGAGGTGAGTCTTGGTCAATACTTCTTACCATATTCCCGTCCGATCAGGTTCTATATCCTTATTCGCTGCACGGGATCAAGACCATTGCCTTTGCGCCCTCTGATACTTCTATTATTTACGTTGGCGCGCGGATACCGGACAAGACGATTGAGTTCGAGCGGGAGACGCCGTTCGACACCACGCTGCCCAGCATGGGCATATATAGATCGACCGACGATGGCGAGACTTGGGCTCAGATAAACGAGGGCCTTGCTGACACGACTAAGAACATCAACGAGATAGTGGTTCACCCGACGAATCCCGATATTGCATACGCGGGGACATTGAACTCAGGAATATACAAGACGGTGGATGGAGGGCGGCACTGGATTGCAATCAACGACGGGCTAGCTAGAAGTGACATTCGCGCGCTTGCGATGGACCCTGGAAACCCGGAGGTCATCTACGCCGGCGCGGAGGGCGCGGGGGTATTCAAGAGCGAGGACGGCGGGCTTGCTTGGCGCCAGATTAACGTCGGCTTGGACGCCGAGGCGACGATTCGAGGCATTGTTGTCGATCCTTCGAATAGCAACAGAATATACGTTGGCGACTGGCACACGGGAGTTTATGTGTCGGAGAATGCTGGCGAGGTTTTCCGCCATGTGAACCAAGGGCTTGAGAATAGAGCGGTTACCGCGATTGATATTTCAGCCGATGGAAGCGTTCTCTATGCGGCCACTCAGGGAGGTGGCGTCTTTCGTCTTGGAGTAGTGGCCACGACGGCTACAGTTTTCGGCCGCGTTACCGATGCGGTTACGGGTGAGCCTGTGGCCGGCGCGGTTGCGTCGATTGGGACGACGGGCTTTTCTGCGAGTTCAGATGAGAACGGGCTGTTCGAGATCGAGTCTCTGCCAACGGGAACCAGCACCCTCAGCGTCTCGGCGCAGACATACTCAACCTTCAGGGAGCGGGGCATAATCCTTACTGGGGGGGAGACTCGAGAGATTGAGATCGAGCTTTGCAGGAGGCTGTATCCTGCTCTTGTTCCGTCGGTGAACGGCGATGTTTTCGGTGTTGGGGACATTATTAGCCTCGACGCGGCGCTTGAGCATAGGGGTCCTTCTGTTCGACTCGACCTATATATCGCTATATCTAGCCCCGGCGGGCTATTCTTTTTCAATGGCGAGTCATTTAATGCGGACATTACTTCATTCCCCATGTTTATCATGACCGGGACGGAATTGAGCTTCAATATAGCCGAGTTTGGGGTCACAAGTGATCTTCCAGCTGGTGAGTATATCGTTTATGGCGCGGCCGTCATTCCCGGGGGGTTCGATCTGTATTCAGTGATCAGGTCTGTATCGTTCGAAATAGTGAACAGTGATTATTATTGCGTTGTTCTGGAGCAAACGAAATGAGATACATGAGATCAAGATTAAACTTTCGGACTGAGCGCGGTAGGAACTTTGGATTGGGGATCATCGGCCTAGTCTTCTTCCTGCTTATCGGGGCGGTATGGCCATCCTGCGCCCATTCTGCGAGTTTTTATTCTGACGAGGCGCCCAATATCCTGCTTGTTGACGATGGATGGACTCCCTACTTCACCTTTGGCGCATCTTTTTTTCAAAATCAGCTGGATAGGATGGGGCTTGAATTTGATATTTTTGATGCCTCGGAGGACGCCACAGTTCCGACCATCTCGTTTATGAGCGAATATGACATTGTGATTTGGACATCAGGAGACAATTACGGACCGCTTACGAATGAGACGGCGCGGAGGGTAGCCGGATACCTTGAGACGGGCGGTGCGATGTTTATTTCATCGGTTTGGTTTGCGGAGCTCAACGATAGCGTTTTGATGACGGATATTTTTCGCTTGTGGTACGAATTCGACACTCGGCCATTTTTGATGTTCGGTCGGCCTTCAGACGCAATCACGTCTCAGATGAGCGTTTCTCTTGAGTCAGTTTTCCGCTATAGAAACAAGGAGTATAGCTGTTTCGTGAGCCCGCTGGATGACTATGCGGAGGTGATCTTAAGCAGTCGCAGCACCTCGTGGGACACTGGGACAGCAGTTAAAGTGCCTTCAGATGGGGCATCGCTTGATTATCGCGCAGTGATCACCTGTTTTCCATTCGAGGCGATGGTTGACACATCGGGAGGGTCGGCGGCTCGGGATGAGTTCTTCTATCGGACGATGCACTGGCTGTTCGACACCAGCCCGCCTGAAGTATCCTGGGTTTATCCTGAGCCGGATATTACCGTCAGCTATTCCAACACAGCGGTCTATTTGGAGCTCTCTGATCTCGGCGCTGGCGTCAATCCAGAGAGCGTTTCGTTGTTCGTGAATGGTGAGGCAGTTGAGCCAGAGACGACCGTTTGCTCGGATTGCTTGGCCGTTTCCTTTAGGAACCAAGACCCATTTCCGCCCGGTTCAGATGTGACGGTCGAGGTGCTTTGCAGTGACTATTACAAGGCTCCGAACGAGATGGAGCGATATAGATATTCATTCCAGATCGATAGTCAGGCGGATGCGGATGTTGAGGCGCCCTATGTGGAGGACTTTGGGCCTACAGGCGATTCATTGAGGCCGGACGATATTCTTGGGGTTTTTGCAGTTTTGAAGGACGACGGGACGGGAGTGGACAGAGCGAGCCTGAGAATGACGATCAACGGAGCTGACGTCGATGCCCGTACTCAGCGAGTTGAGGGGGGCTGCGCCATTTGGCATGACACTTCGCTATATTTTGGGTCGGAGAGGCACTACGACGTCTCCATTGAGGCATCTGATCTGGCGTCTCCGGCGAACGAAATGATCTCGCTGCAATTCTCCTACTCAATTGGTCCCGATTCATCAGGCCCCTTCGTCTCGAGAGTCAGCCCGGCGGACGGGGAGATCGTGGACCTCGATCTTTTTTGGGAGAGACCCCACTCGGGGCTTGTATCGGCTTGGGTGAAAGACCATGATGGCGATGTTGATCCAAGCAGGTTACGGGTCACCATCAATGGTTCGCTTGTTGACTGGCAGGCGATAGAAATACTGAATGGCCGGAGGATCAACTATTCCCTTAGGCGTTCGACCTTCGATTATGGACAGGAGGTCACAGTAACTGTCTCGGCCGTTGACGAGGCGCTTTCGCCGAATGGCATGGAGCCATTTGTGTGGAGTTTCTTTTTTGACCAAAACAATACCCCACCCGAGGTGATTGCGACAATCCCAGGTGATGGCGATTCTAATGTGGCGAGCAACTCGCACATCTTTGCAATTGTATCCAGAGATATTGACCCAGACGGGGTCTCTTCGGACACCGTGCGGGTCAGCAGTGATGAGATGGGAAGCATCTCGAGTCAGGTCTTCTTCAACCCAGACGTTCCTTGCATCGACATTGTAGCGAATGAGCTCTTCGCATCGGGCGCAACCATCTCCGTTACGATCGGTCCGGGGCTTTCCGACACGGGTGGAAACATGATGGCGGAGGCATACGAGTTCGAGTTTGGGGCGGGTGGTCGTTTCGATTCTGATCCGCCGTTGAGTGTGTTGCCTTACACAGAGTTTGTTGGCGATGGCCGGACGGCCGTTTACTGGAGGTCTCTGGATGATTTGGATGCTGTGTTTCATCGAGTCTATTATGACAGTGATGGATGCTGTGAGCCGTACGACGGGTCGGATGCGGAACAGGGGCGATCTCCTATTACAGTCTTTGGGGCAAACGGTCTGCTTCTCTCTGGGCTTACAAATGGGGATACCTATCATATCTCGGTTACAGCAGTCGATGGTTGTTGTAACGAAAGCGACTACACTGTGGAGTTTGTGGTTACGCCGACGAGTGTGATTCCGCCTCCAGAGCTTCTAACCGCTCGCGCCGGACATGGATCGGTTGAGTTGGAATGGGAGCGATCAGAGGGTTTGTCCGCGGTCAACTATCGAGTCCACTATCGAGCGGTTGAGGGTGATGATGAGGGTTTCGTTGATATAGGGGACATGCGCCGGTATATATTGAAGGGCTTGAGCGATGAGATCAGCTACGAGGTTTGGGTGAGCGCTCTTTCTTCCGCCGGAGAGGAGGGGGAGGCGTCCGAGAGAAGAACGGTCCGCCCGAGCATTGATGTTGATTGGCTGGAGCTTCATCCGGGGGGGCCTTGGCCACCAGGTCGCTACGACCACAAGTTTATCCTAGACCCAACTCGCAAGAGGGCGTACCTCTTGGGCGGCTATGCAGAGGTTGAGGAGGCGGACGTTCTTCACACGCTTAATCTTGAGAATTTGAGATGGGAGCTTGTCCCCACTTCGGGTCCATTCCCTCCTGCAGGACGGACGATGGCTTTCTATGACGGCGAGCGAGACACAATCTGGCAGCTGGCATCAGACCGCATCGTCTATCAATTGCTGTTGCCAGAGCATAGATGGATTGCCCACGAGCCTGCTGGTGAACCGCCACCGGTGGCGACTCGTTCAGGCTCGACGCTCCCGGGAGCGGGCTTTCTGGACGAGCGTCGAAACAGGCTGCTGTTTTACGGGAACGACTTCTGGGACCCTGAACGGATTCGGCTTTATGAGTTTTATTCATTTGACCTCTTGACGTTTGAATGGACGACCCTTGAATGCACATCCGAGGAGTGCCCTTCTCAGTTTATTCGAACGTCAATTGTGTTTGTGCCGTCCCATGATTGCGCCTACATGTTTGGAGGGGTTGGGGAAGATGGTATAAGTAGCAAGATATACTCTCTATGGCCCCAATCTCTATCCTGGGTACGACAGCCTTCGTTGGGGATGCAGCCACAGCCTGCATCGATGCACGATATGGTGTATGATCCAGAGGGCAGTAGATTGATTGTCGTTTCTCTCCTCAATGGTGAGTTATCACTGATTAGCCAGGTCTATTCGTATCATATTCCGACTGGCGAGTGGCGAGAGCTCTCAGGCGATCTCACAGGAGTTGCGCCTGAAGGGCGTATTCTCTCGGCGCATCTTGTTGTGCCTCCGGGGATGCTGGGCAGCGACAGCTATCTGCTTCAGTTTGGGGGCTATGGGTATCCGGAGATACTCGACGATCTATGGCTTCTGAAATTGTATGACTATCACTCCGACAAGACGCCACCCGGGCGGGTAGCTGACCTTTCAGCTTCGGTTGAGGAGGGCGGAGATGATGCTATTCTGCGGTGGACGGCCCCGGGTGATGACGGTGCGGAGGGTAAGGCGCGTTATTATGACTTGAGATACTCCAATGGCCCAATTGAATCGGAGGCTGAATTCGATGCTGCAACTCCGGTTCGTTCCCTTTATTTCCCGTCTTTTCCGGGGGTCATGGAGCAGTTGTCTGTTACGCTTCCAGATGCGAGCCAGGTCTATTACTTCGCGTTGAAGACCTATGACGAGGTTGGGAACGTCTCGGAGCTCTCGAATTGCGCCTCAACATTCAGCGCTTTTGATCCAAGTGTCATGTTCGACTACTCTCCGTTCGACTTGACGCGACACTCGGGTCAATCAGGTAGATGTGATGTGAGCGACGAGGATTCGGCTCTTGCAGTTTGGTGAGGCGTTTAGTGCGCGGATGACTGAGGGCTAATTTGCTCCTTTTCCGGTCACGATGACTTTGAGCGTTTCGAGCATGACAAAGAGATCGAGCCATAGCGAGAAGTTCTGGATATATGCGAGGTCATATTTGATCTTGATCTCTGGGATTGAGGCGTAAGTGCCGTTGATCTGGGCGAGGCCTGTTAAGCCTGGGAACACAGAGAATCTTTGCTCATATCCTGATATCCTTTTGCAGTATTCCTGCACAAAGACTGGCCTTTCAGGCCTCGGCCCGACGAAGCTCATATCGCCCTTCATGATGTTCATCAGCTGAGGCAGTTCGTCCAGCCTCGTCTTCCTCAAAAGTCGTCCAATTGATGTAACTCGGTCGTCGGTCGTGTTTGAGAGCACCGGGCCGGTCATTCTCTCGGCGTCCTGGGTCATGGTTCTGAATTTTATGATTTTGAATTGGCGTCCGTTTTTGCCGATGCGCAGTTGGCGGTAAAGAATGGGGCCGCGCGAGGTCAGCTTAATTAGCATTCCGATGAGAGCGAAGAGCGGTAATAACCCTCCGAATAGCAGGAAGGAGATGGCAAAATCTGTCATTCGCTTTATTGCGAGTTGGAATAGGGGTCTTAGCCCGGACTCGATTTCGATCAGTGGGACGTCTGAAATCCTGAAATCCTGCAACCTTCCGATCAGGATTTCGTAATCAGATGGGATGATCGACACATGGGCGATGCGGTTGCCGGAGAGCAGCCCGGGAATCAGGTCTTGCTGCCATGAGTTGGGTGAGGCGACGAGTATTTCATCCAGGTTATGTTCTGCAATCAGGTCGGGCACATCTGAGACGGCTCCGAGGACTTGAAATCCGCAGACCTCCTCGCATTGGGGTTCGCCGGGCGCGAGAACGACGCCGACGACGTTCATTCTCATGTCGTTTTTCTCGCGTAGCGATTCAAGCAGCGTTCTTGCGACAGTTGATGTGCCGACAACGACCGCCTTTTTCATTGGTCTGCTCTTTACAAGGAGTCGGAATGAGAATGTTCTGAAGGCGCAGGTCAAAGCGCAGTTGGATACCCAGAAGACTGGTAGAACAGACCTGGGAAATGGGACATCACCGACGAAGAAGTAGAAGGCTGCAAGCAGGATTGCCTCGAGCGTTATCGCCCCGAATATGGGTCGGAGTTGTGTCCTGACTTGAAAGGCTTCGAGTGGCTCGTAAAGCCCGGCGAAGTAGAAGATGATGACCTGTCCGGGAACCAGAAGCCAGACGTAATGTACGACATCATGGATGCGGTGAGGGGGCATGACATCGTCGAATATAAAGAATGCGAAGACGGACCTCAGCCAGAAGGCCGCCAGATATGTGAAGAAGACGATGGTGATATCCCCGGCAAGGAGGACGAGTCGCTGAATAAGTAGGCGTGTCGAGCGCCTCGTTCGGAAGGACGGCTTTGCGGAATTGCGTATGGTATTCATCGTCGTAGAGGCCTCATGCGCCGCAAGATAGCCGCCGCTGTGGCCCATATTATTCTGGGAAGACCCAAAGATAGAGCTCCAATGAGAACTAGAAAATTAAAAGCAGCTGAGTGGCTTTTAGCAAAATGCTTCCTATAGAATAGCAGCATTGAGTTATAGAAGTGAAACAATGAAGCTATCGGTCTGGATTTTGTTGAGACGCCCTTGTAATGAACTGCTGATGCGGAGGGCACGAATGTCACGGGCATTTTGGCCTGGGCTGCGCGATAGCAGAAGTCTAGGTCTTCGCCGTATAGGAAGAATCTCTCATCGAAGCCGATGCTTTCGCCGGTTTGCTTAGAGAACATACAGAAGCTTCCAGAGACTGCTCCGACTTCTATAGGCGTTTTGTCGTCATTATATGTAAGGTTGTATTGTTGGACACATTTGAGGTTTGGGAAGAGCAGTGAGATACCGCATAGCCGCAAGAGAGCGGCTCCGGGTGTGGGTATTGAGCGCAGACAGGCTTTTTGGAGTGTGCCGTTTGGATTCAGTATTCTGCCTCCGACAATTCCCTCTCCCCGCTGCTTGTCAAGCATGGCGATTAAAGGCGATATGAAATCCCCGATGCCTTCTGTATCGGGATTGAGCAGCAAGATATATTCGGTACGGCTTTGGCGGATCGCGATATTGACGGCCGCGCCGAAGCCAACGTTCTTGTGGTTTCTTATGAGGCGCACGCGGTCGCGCATTTCTTTTTCGAAGATGAGGCTTCCATCGGTTGAGGCGTTGTCAATCACGAGGACTTCGATGTCAACTTTGGCACTGAAGACCGACTTGAGACATTGCCGGATGTGGTCGCCTGAGTTATAGTTGACAATGATGACCGTGGTCTTTGCCGCGGGTGGCACATTCTGAGTACTATTGAGCGATATTGTCATTGTCTCTCCGATGGGATTGACTGTGCATATTCGTTTACAGTATTTTAGTTGTGTGTCTCGAATCAAGTCTTGGAGTTGAATTTCGACGTGAGTGCTGATTCAAAAGTGCGACAAAAGAGCGGCGCCGGCCTTTATTTAGGCATGTTGTGGGCTGTTTTTCTTCTCATCGGCGGCGTGTCGTTCGGCGCAATTGCCCTATTTGAGCCATTTTTGTCGGATGCCGCTTCAGGTCTGCCCTTAACCGGTTATTTCATGGTCATATTTGTCATGGCGCTTCTTGCGGCCGGGATTCTGTCGAGTATGGCCGGCGATCAAACGCCCAGCCGCCTATCTCGGTTGCTCCAGAAGGCAGTGATGAGAATGATGATGCCTCTGGCCTTTTTTCTTGGACGAGTGTTGGGAATCTCGAAAGATGCGCTCTGGCTGTCGTTCGTGAAATCGAACAATCAGCAGGTTCTGAGCAGACGGTTTCGGCTGAAGCCTGAGCAATTGCTTGTTTTGTTGCCTCAATGCTTGCAAGGCAAGGACTGCGATCGACGATTAACGAACGATATCGGGAATTGCCAGCTGTGTGGCAAATGCGACATCGCGGCGTTGGTCAAGCTATTCGCGGAGTATGGTCTTAGCGCCTCGGTGGTTCCTGGGGGGACTCTTGCCCGGAGTTTGGTGGAGACGCGGAGTCCGAAGGCGATAATTGCGATAGCGTGCGAGCGCGAGTTGTCATCTGGGATTGTTGACACATATCCAATACCAGTCATTTCCGTTGTGAACGAGAGGCCTAATGGGCCTTGCATTGAAACTAGAGTATCGATCAATGCTGTGGATAGGGCGATACGGCGCTCGCTTGGATTGGGTAGCCGACCGGATGTCCAGGGCTGCGGGATCGAGCACAAAGACGAGCGTAAGCAGACGCCCGGGTTACAATGGGGGAGTTGACGGTGCCATTTGAGTTTGACATCACGGTTGAGATAGACCGGATTCAGGAGCAGTTAAGCAAGCTCATTGAGAAAGTAGCCTCTTCTGCATGGAACGTTCCGCCCGATCGTGAGAAACTGCATCCTCCGGTCGATGTTTGGGAGACGGAGAATGCTCTCATGATGCAGATAGAGTTGCCGGACATAGATTCCTCGACTCTCAAGGTATATATCCATGGAGGGGTGCTTCACGTAGAGGGCGTGAAGGTGTCGAGCTACTCTGCAGAGAACAACACGCTCTTTCACGCTTTTGAAAGGCGTTTTGGCAAATTTGATGTGGACATTGGCATCCCATGTCCGGTTCAAATAAAGCGGATTGCCGCCTCGTTTCAGGATGGCATCGTCGAGATCATAATCCCCAAGATCGAGGAGCGGAGAAAAGAGCGGTGCTTGGTTGTGGTCAAGATAGGATGAGCTGCGTGCCTGCTCCCTTCAGAACCGCTTATGCAAATAACGTTGAGATTTGACGCAGTTTTTCATCTTTGAAGACACCCCTTGAGTAAGGAGGGATGCAGTTTGACAAAACCTCTCGTTGCGGTCGTTGCAGGCAGCAAATCAGACGGCGAGCTTATTGACGTGGCCGTTGAGGCGCTGTCTCAATTCGACATTCCCTTTCAGGCGCGCATTATCTCAGCACACAGAACTCCTAGCGTGGCCGAAGCCTTTGCTAGGGGTGCTCGCGCTAGTGGCTTGAAGGTCATCATAGCGATTGCTGGAAAAGCTGCTCATCTGGCGGGTGTTTTTGCCTCACTGACCACATTGCCTGTCATAGGCGTTCCGGCCGGCACTTCTGACTTGGGAGGTTTGGACTCGCTTCTGTCAACGGTTCAGATGCCGTCAGGCGTGCCCGTCGCGACCGTAGCGATAGGAAAGGCGGGCGCAAAGAACGCGGCGCTGCTCGCGATCTCGATACTCTCCATCGCCGATGAGTCCTTGGCTGCGAGGCTTGAGGCCTACAAAGCGGAAATGGCAAGGAAGATCGAGCAAGACGACCGCGAATTGTCTGCCAGCAGTCCCTGAGCGTCGGCGCAGCTTTCCTGCCGCGATTACGCTTCGTATCCTGTCCGGCGATAAGCGATGTAGTCCCTGCAAACACTGCCCTGAGCATTGGTTATGGTTCTGGGCTATGGCATATCTGAAGTTCCGACACCTCGAATCGAGCGGGTCTTATCAGAACGCGAAGCGTCGCATTTGCACACTCTCTAGAAGTCCGAGCATCATAAAGAGGGTGATCATTGAGGAACCGCCATAGCTCATGAAGGGGAGTGGCAGGCCAGTTATCGGCAGGAGACCTATGACCATGCCGATATTCACAAGGAACTGGACTCCGATTAGAGTGGCGCATCCTACAGCGAGTAGTGAGCCTGCCATGTCTCTTGCCTTGAAGGCGATTGAGAACGCGGCTGTAAGGAGGAGCAGAAAGAGCAGGATCAGAACGAGAGAACCCAAGAAGCCATGTTCCTCGGCATATACTGAGAATATGAAATCTGTATGCCTGGCCGGGAGGAACTGAAGCCTGACTTGGGTGCTTTTCCAGAAGCCCTTGCCCATCACGCCGCCGGAGCCGATTCCGATCTTTGACTGAATTGCTTGGTAGCCGGAGCCGAGCTCGTCGTAGCTGGGGTTTAGGAATGCCAGAATTCGCGTCTTTTGGTAGTCTTTTAACATGAACCAACCCGGGATGGCGGATATCAAGCCAGCGAGAAGTGTCAGGCACAACGGCTTTAAGCGTTCTTGTGCAACGAATGCTAGCGCAAGGAAAGGAATCAGAAATGTTACAGCGGTACCGAAGTCAGGCTGTTTGATGACCAGGAGTGCAGGAATCGCGATGATGATCAGACCTCCGAGTATTTGGAACCAGGGCCGTTGTTTGAGTTCTTCCGCCGAGAAGAGTTTTGCGAGAGCCAAGATCGAAGTCACTTTGGCGAGTTCCGACGGCTGAAACGTCAGGAATCCGAGGTTTAGCCAACGCCGAACGCCTGCGATTGGTTCCGCAATGAATAGGACCAGAAGTAGCAAGATTATCGCGAATAGATGGATAGAGTATGCTGCTTTGACGAGGCGCTTGTAGTCTAAGGTCATGATGAGGAGCATTGAGGCGAATGCGATAGCGACCGATCTTAGTTGTGTCCGGTATGCGGCGAGGTTCTGTGGAGATGCAACGGCCGTGGCAGCATAGACGGTCATAAGACCTATTAGGGACATTATAACTGCTGCGAGGATCAACCACCAATTGATGTTCTGGACGGTGCGTCTGTCAAGCATGGCTTTATTCTGAACTCAATCTATTATGTTGGCTGGGCAGTTGGCCGGGATGATCATTTTTTGAATCGGGTCGATATTCGCCCTGGTTCATATCATTGTCTTCTGGCTTATCAACGTCGCTGAATGCTGCACGGACTATTTTTCCGGCAAGAGACGCGGCGGCTTTGCCACCTGGGCCGCCATGCTCTATAATTACTACAAAAGCGATGTCGGGGCTATCAGCGGGGGCATAGCCTACGAACCATGAATGCGGTCGCAATCCATACTGTGTATCCTCTAGGGCGATATCCTCATCTCCGATCCGCCCGGCAACCTGTGCCGTTCCTGTCTTTCCGGCCAGCTTCGGGAAATCGACCCTGGCTCGCCTTGCCGTTCCGCCCTCTTCGTTGACGACTCCAAAGAGGGCGCTCCGAATTAGTTCAATGGACTGCTCGGAAACAGAAAGCGTCCGATTGGTCTTCGGGCCATATCTATTTAGCACGTCGCCGTCCGGCGATTCAATACGGTCAACGAGATATGGTCTGAGTACCTTTCCGCCATTCACAAGAGCGCTGATGGCGACAGCCATCTGAAGTGGAGTTACTAGAATGGTTCCCTGGCCTATTGAGGCGGATACGACATCGCCGGGCCAGAACTTTGCCCCTTCCGCATCGGATGGTATGTGCCCACTGGCCTCGCCGGGCATTGAGAAGCCGGCCGGGGAACCGAACCCGAATTCTCTTGCGATCCTTGAGATTGGGCCAATTCCACATGCGAGTCCGGCCTTGTAAAAGTAAATGTTGCAGGACCGCTTTAGCGCCTCCCTGAGGGCAATGTGCCCGTGACCCCAGCGTTGCCAGCATCGGAACTTCGCATTGCCGAGCTTCATTATGCCTGTGCATTCAAATTCAGTCTCAGGCGATACGGCGCCGCTCTCAAGGGCGGCAAGGGCTACGAATATCTTGAACGTGGAGCCCGGGGGGTACTGACCGGAGACGCATCTGTTGCTCATTGGGGCAAGAGGGTCGTTCCTAAGTTTATGCCATTCATCCGATGATACTTCATTTTCAAAAGCCTCCAGGCTGAAGCCGGGTCTTGAGACGAGGGCCAGTATTTCACCGGTTCTCGGGTTCATCACAACTGCTGCGCCCGCCATCGCGCCGAATAGCCGTTCAATTGCCTTTTGGAGCTGAAGATCGAGGGTCAGAATCACGTTGTTGCCGGGCCTTGTCTCCGCGGCGGTTCGGAGTGTTCTAATCACGCGGCCGATGGCATTAGTCTCTACCAGATGCCTTCCGTCAGTGCCTCGTAGGGTTCTGTCCAGCACGGCCTCAAGGCCTGAGCGGCCAGCCCTGTCGCCGAGCTTGATCGCTCCATTGGATTCTTCTATCTCGCTCTTTGTCGCCTCGCCCAGATAGCCGATAATGTGGCAGGCAAGCGATGGCAGAAGGAATCGTCGTTTGGGGCGGACAACAACTTCAAGGCCGGGCAGGTTGAGGCGGTGCTCCTCGAGTATCGAAAGGACATTCAGATGGATGTCGCTAAGCACTCTCATGGTGCGGGTCCCCTGCATCCGGTGGTCATTGCTCGTTATGTCGTGGCCGGTTAGTCCGGCAAGAGACATAAGCGAATTGAGGCTCTCGTATGCTGATTTGTTACCCGTGTCAACTAGGACATCATAGGCGGGACGGTTGTTGACGAATTTGCGCCGGAGTCTGTCCAGGATTAGGCCTCTTGGCGCCTCATTTGAGACGATTCGAATGCTGTTTTGCTGCGATAGATTTATGTAATAGTCCGACTTCGCAACTTGGAGAAACCATAGTCGGCCAACGGTGATGACAGCGCCTAGCGCGAGGAGAGTGAAGATGATGAACGTTCTTCTTCTCAGCCTTTCATGCAGGCGTTCATCTTCGCCGAGGGCGATCGGCATTCGCTAGTCCTCCTCGATTACTTCCTCGGGAACGCGCGAGGGTTTGAAGTGTTTTGCCTTTGAGAGTAAGCGGAAGAGTACCATGCCGATCACTGTCATAGACAGAACACCCAGGAATGCGCACATTGCAAAGCGTCCGCCTCCGATGACTTGAGTCGCGGTGAGTCTTTGCAGCAAATAAAGCAAGACGTAGTTAAGTGTTGAACCGGCGATTAGAATGAGTATATGGGCTATTGGGCTGTTGGGCAGGACGGCGTCGCCGGCAATGCCCGAAAGGGCGCCGATGAGCGTTTTCACGAGAGCATTCACGCCCAGACTACATCCGGAGAGCGCGTCTTCCATCAGGCCTACTGCAAAACCGAGTCCCATACCGGGCTTCGGACCTTTGGAGAGGCCTACCCAGATGACAATCAATAGGCCCAGGTCGAGAATTATCATCTGGAAAGGCGCGAAGTGTATGATTGTGGTCTGGATGGTCATAGCGCCGAGAACAACGCATAAGAAGGCCAGAGCTCGATATAGGTCCCCGGATGTTCTCATCTTTGTGGATTGTCCCTAATTTGTTCCGAGCAGGCGGCTATAGACGGCCAGGACGGATTGCGTCATCCGCTTGGCGGTGAACTCCCGCTCAACTCTGCGCCTCGCAAGATCACCCATTTGAGATGCAAGAGCTCGGTTGGAGAGTAATTCATTCAGTGCTTCGGCAAGGGCATTCGAGTCCTTTGGAGGGACGATTATCCCTGTCTTTCTATGCATGTTGACGAATGGGACGCCACTGTCCAGCTGAGTGCTAACTACGGGCTTTCCGCAGGCCATTGCTTCGATTTGAGAGACGCCAAATGCCTCGCTTCTATAGATTGACGGTAGGCAGAAGACGTCACAGAGATGATAGTAGGCCGGCAGCAGCTCTTCGGAGACGGCGCCGGCAAACGTAATCTTGGCTCCGAGGCCCAATTCACTCACTTTTGCCTTGAGCTCTTTCTCCATTGGGCCCTTGCCGACAATTACAAGCCGGCCATCAACCCTTTGCATCGCCTGAATGAGATACGAAAGACCCTTGTAGTATCGAAGAATGCCCACGAATAGGACAATTCTTGAGCCATGCTGCTCCCTGAGCTTGGCGATAATTTGGTCAGTTTCAGCATTTCTTAATGTGAATCGCGAAGTGTCGATTCCGAGCGGGACCGCTTGGCATTTTGAGATGAATCTGTCAAGGAAAGGCGATGACTTGGCGTATTGCTCTGAGGTCGGCAGAATGACGTCGCAAAGCTCTAGGAATCGGTGAAGAAAGGGCTTGTAGAAGGGGAGGAACTTGGCCTGTCTCACGATGTCGCTGTGCCAAGTGACGACGAGTTTACCTTTGGGCCTTGCTATTAGATATGAGACGACGGCCGTTGGATTGGGCAAGTGGAAGTGCAAGATGTCGTATCGCTCGCGGCCCAGGTAGTATGGGAAGAGCGGGGAAATCGGGGCTGAGAGGAGTCGCGTGGGGCTTGAGACCTTCAGGACTCCTATCCCATCGATGATCTCCTGTTGGGTCTTTGAGCCTCTGTTGCAGACGAGAACTTGAACATCCGCAACGTGTTTTAGTTCATTGCAGAGCAGCGAGAGTTCTTTTTCTATTCCGCCATAGATTGGAGGGCAGTAGTCCTTGTAAACCTGAAGTATTCTTAGCACTCCGTGTTCGCCTCACAATTCGCGCTTTGCATGGTTTGCATCCCATGCCGCTTTGCCCAGCTGAGCATGGCGGTCGCCAAGGCGCCAGTAGCTGCGCCTGACACAAGAGACACCAGCAGGAAGTAGGGCATCAGTTCCAGAATGGCAATGTGCTTTACGAAGAGCAAATAGGCCAGAGCAAATTGCGTCATGGTGTGAACATAAGCGCCGACGACGCTTATGCCAATATCGGAAAGCCATTTCCCGAGGCACGCCCAAACCGTGATCATTGAGATGCACGAGGTTAAACCGGCGCCGAGGCTTAGCCAGAAGCCGGGGGAGAGGAAAGTTCCCAGAACGAGGGATGCGAGCAGGATTCTTGAGATATTCACAAGGAGGGCCGCTTTTGAGCCGTGCATCTTTAGGACGACCAATATAACTGCATTAGCCAGGCCGATCTTTAGCCAGGGCAGTGGCGTCGGAATCACGATTTCTGCGGCGCGGAATGCGACCGCAAGTACGGTCAGCATCGATAGGCGCATCATTATGGAGCTTTGGATGGGCGGTAACGCTTTCGGACCTATGGAGTTAGCCATCCTCGGGATCTTCTACGTAAATGCGGTCTATTCGTTCGCTCAGGCCGCAGAGAATCTCGTATGGGATGGTTCCGGCCAGGAAGGCCAGTTCCTGCACAGTAATTAGTTCCTTGCCCTGGCCGCCAATCAACACGACCTCGTTTCCGATTGAGGCGCTCATACCGTCTCTTAGCCGGACGGCTATCATGTCCATTGCTATCGGGCCGATGATGGGGCAGCGCATTCCCGAAATCAGAGCGTCTGCTTGATCTGTTAGAGAATAGGCGAATCCGTCGGCGTAACCGATCGGCACAATTGCGACCAGCATGGGCTTGTCCGCGACGTAGTTTGATCCATAGCCTACGCATTCTCCGGGCTTACAGCTGGCGATTCGGACGATTCTCGATGATAGCTTGAGTACCGGTCGGAGTTCAATACCGGGGGGGGTTGCGCCGGAAGGCGAGATGCCATATATCATAAGGCCTGGACGCGCCATATCGTAAAGAGAACGAGGGTGCCATAAGATAGCCGCGCTGTTTGCCGCGTGTGTCGTGACATGGCCCTGCAGTCCGGATGACTCAAGAAAAGCATCGAACCTATCTAGTTGGAGCTTGGTGAAGCTGCTGTCCTTTTGGTCTGCTGTTGATAGGTGCGTCATCAGTCCCACGGCGCCGACGTTTCTCAACGCTCGTAGTTGTTTTAGCAGTGGGAGGGCTTCGTCAAATCGGACGCCTAGTCTAGTCATGCCGGTGTCAACCTTGAAATGAGCGCCGACGATGCGGCCCTGCCTTCTGCCCTCATTATCCAGGGCGTGCGCCTGATCTGCGTCATAGACGACGACATCGAGAGCGGCCTCGATGATTGTGGCAGCCTGTTCTGGCAATATACCACCGAGAACCGTTACTCGAGAATCGGGAAT
>JAGHCW010000170.1 GCA_021160245.1 bacterium
ACCAAGATCCGTTTTTCTGGGATTTCTGCCTCGTGCTGACACATTGGCACGATCTCAAGTTACACCAGCCAGACGATCACCTCATCCGCGACTAGCACGCCATCATCCGTGAGCCGAAGCCAGCCGTCCTCGATCTCAATTAAACCCGATTTGAGCAGCCTCTTGATCTGCTCGGAACGCTCGGACGCGAGGTCGTAACCCTCACGCTGAAGCAGCCACTCAAGGTCTATGCCCTCGCGCATCCGCAGGCCAAGCATTATCGCCTCGTCAATCCGCTGCTTGCGCGTCAATGTCTCTTGTTCGGCAACAGCCATTTTATTGCCGCTAAGCCGCCTTGCGTATTCCAGGTGGTCGGCGATATTTGTGCGCCGGACGCCATCGATATGGCTGCTGGCAGCACAGCCGAGGCCCAAGTACTCGCCGAGGCGCCAGTAGTTGAGGTTGTGGCGGCATTCAAAAGTCGGCCTCGCCCAGCTTGAAATCTCATACTGGACATACCCTGCCCCCGCAAGCGCCTCACGCACCGCCTCGTACATCTCTCGCTGCAATTCTGCTGCCACGGGCGTCAATCGGCCCGCTAAAAGGTCGGCGTGAAGCCTCGTGCCGTCAGGGATTGACAGGCCATAGACGGAGATGTGCTCGGGGCCGAGCGAGATTGCGGCGGCAACGGAATGCAGCAGCTCGTCTAGCGATTCACCGGGCGTGCCGTATATAAGGTCGAGATTGACGTTACGGCAACCCATCTCTCGGACGGCCTTAATGCAGCCCCTTGCCTCATCAGCCGTGTGTATTCGGCCCAGGTAAGTGAGTGTCGTGTCGCAAAAACTCTGCACGCCGATGCTAATCCTATTGACCCCCGCGCCGAGAAGCTCCGCGACATAGCCCGGGCCGGCCGTGCCCGGGTTCATCTCGACCGTTACCTCAGCGCCATCTTCGAGCGGCAGATCATTCTTGCACACGCGAAGCAACTCAAGCAAATGGCGACTCGGCACAGCCGTCGGCGTCCCGCCACCGATATAGATTGTATCAACAACTCGTCCCGAGGCTTTCAGCCATCCACAGGCGTCGCCAAGCTCAACCCCAACAAGCGCCTCAGAATACGCACGAACATGCCCCTCGACGACTGGATAGGACACGAAATCGCAATAGTTGCACTTCCGCACGCAGAAAGGGATATGTATGTAAACGCCAATTGGTTTCATGGGAGGAGAGCCTAATGGTCGGGCGATCCCTGTGCAATCTCGAATGTTGGCGCTATAGCACTATTGCCAGTTTCATCGCTCCGCTGTATAAGTGACTCTTAGTGAATAGCGCAAATGGAGGACGATGCCATGTATAAGTCATTTGAGATCAAGAACTTTAAGTGCTTCGACCACCTCAAGCTCGACAACCTCGCCCGCGTGAACCTGATAGCTGGCAAAAACAGTGTCGGCAAATCGGCTTTGCTGGAGGCCCTGTACCTTCATTGCGACGGCCATAATCCTGAGATTCTGAGTTCCTTGAAGAACAGGCGTCGGCCGCTTTCTCCAGACCTTAAACAGGACATAACAGTCTCGCTGTCGCGGAGTTATTTTCTGAACTTCGATACTTATGCGACGATAGAGTTGATTGGCACGGAGGACGGCGACGGGGTGCGAAGCGTGCGGCTGCGATTGGACCGCAATCCTCCTCAAGGACTAAAGGGCATTCCTATCGAGCTTGTAGCCCAAGTGCCCGGGAAAGACGAGCAGCGTTTCCATGCGTATTTCGATTCCAGAAGAAGAGTTCTACCCAATCCACCCGCCCCTTTAGTCCCCGCCGAATTTCGAGGCGCTCGAGAGCCGATTGACGTTAATGGCGACTCCAAGAGGTTCGGTATGCTAGTCAAAGGGGACAAGCTCAAGGGAGGGCAGGTTTCTGAGGCGTTGAAGTCGGTCGAGCTCAGGCTTGAGCGGGTTGAGCTCTTGCCCGATGAGGGAACCTATCTCATGCACGGTCATATTCGAGGGATCAGCAAGCCAGTTCCTCTCCCTGAGATGGGAGATGGCATCCTGCGCGTCGCAGGCTTTGTCATTATTATGGGGCATTGCGAAAACGGTGCGCTGCTTCTGGACGAGATCGAAAACGGCCTGCATTATTCTATCCTAGAGGACGTCTGGAAGACGGTTGCTGAGGCAGCTCGACAATTCAACGTTCAGGTCTTCGCCACAACGCACAGCTACGAGTGTATCGAGGCTGCTCACAGGGCCTTTCGTGGCGAACATGCGGATGAATTCCATCTATTCAGATTGGAGCGGGTCAAGGGGAAGATACGGGCGTTCGATTATGAGCCAGACGTGCTTGAGGCGGCAATCGAGACCGGTCTGGAGGTTCGCTGATGGCGGATGCACATGCAAAAAGGACTGCCATTGATCGGCCATGCGTCGTTACGGTCGAAGGGAAAACGGATCGGAAGTTCTTTACTTGGATGGCAATAAAATTGGGCCTCGACCATTATATCCAAGTTTGGCCCTACGATGGGAACAAGCAGCTGAAAACAAAGCTGGCTGCGCTCGCAACCACTTCCGGGTTCGCGCAAGTAACATCTCTCGGTATTGTCATGGATGCAGACGACCACCCGGACCGGGCATATCAGAGAATCTGCGGGGCGCTCCACTCTGCCAACCTGTCCAAATCACGTGAAGAACCAATTCAGGTGGATGATGGCCCCAGAATACAGGTCTTGGTTCTGCCCTCCTTAGATAAGCAGGGCGCCCTTGAGACGGTCTGTCTCGAATCGGTCCAAAACGACCCTCTGATGCCGTGCATTGAGAAGTTCTCCAACTGTGTTGGGAAGGAATGGACGGAGCAATTGAAGAGGAAAGAGGACGAGAGCGAGCTACTCATCGCTAGACTCGACAAGATGAGAGTTCATGCCTTCTTGGCAACTAGATACGATAATCCCGAATTTCGGTTGGGAGAGGCGGCCGAGGCGGATATATGGCCATTTGAGCACGAGGCATTCATGGGAATCAAGGCTTTCCTCACTCAGCTTTGTGGAGAAATAAAATGACATCAAAACAAAAGGCAGTAGTTTTGGCTTCTGGCGGACTGGATTCTTCCGCAGCCCTTGCGTGTGCTGTGCGAGACTACGATGTGCAGAGGGCGATATTCGTCAATTATGGTCAGCTTGCGTTTAAGATGGAGGCGACCGCCGTGACCGGCCTTGCTTGGCACTATAAGATCGAGGTGTCGGACGTCAAGCTGCCCTTCTATGCAGACATTTGCGGTGATCTCGCCATAATTCGGGCGCAGCGGTCAACCGATTTTGCGGAAGCGGCGCCGGTAGACTCTGAACTTCTGGACTTAGCCGAAGTCTGGATACCCAATCGCAATGCGGTGATTGTATCCATCGGGGCTGCGATTGCTGAGTCGCTGGAGTGCGATGTGGTGGTTGCGGGCTTTAATGCCCAGGAGGCGGAGGCTTTCCCTGACAACAGTCGAGAGTTTGTGTCGAGGATTAATCGATTGCTTGAGGTCTCGACGCTCTCGGATGTGAAGCTCGTCTGTCCCTTGATAGATATGTCCAAGAGCGAGGTCCTCAAGACGGCCGTGGAGCTGAATGTCCCTCTGGAATATATCTACTCCTGCTACTTGGGTTACGAGAAGATGTGCGGCCAGTGCATGTCATGCATGAATCTAAAGGGCGCCTTGAATGACCTGCCGGTCTCCGATCTGAAGTTCGCCAAGGCAGCCGCGGCCATAAAAAAGAGGTTCCAGCAATGAAGTGGTCTTTTATTCCCAAATGTATTGACTATGACGGAAGCCAACTGGCATCCCATTTTGCCTATACTACCGCCTCGCTAGTAGGCGATTCGATCGTCGCGTTCATCGGCGCATGCAACGTTCATTTCAAGTGGATGGTGGATGTGGCTGATCTCTCGGACAACTGCGAGATAATCAGCCCGCACATGCTGCATTTCATCGCCGAGTACTTCGACAACGACCTGAATGCCTGTATTCTCCGCCAGCGGGTTCTGGTCTCAATTCTCCAGCAGGAGATCAACTTGAGGCTGAAGAAGCAGGGCAGCGATAGGATTGTGCAAAGGAGTGGCGATGATCTATTCGTGGGCAATAAGAAGCTCACGATAAGCGTCGCGACGACAAGCCCAGTCTCCTGCCTGATTCATCTCGGCGTGAACATCAGCGTAGAGGGCGTTCCAGTTGAGGCAATTGGTCTTTCGGAGCTGATCCCGAGGAAGAAAGTCGAGGTGCTCGCCGCATCGGTAATGAAGTACTGTATTGCCGAGGAGGATAGCATCCGCGAGGCGCGAGCCCTCGTGCGAGGTGTTGACGAGTTCAGAACCGGAGATTGATGATGTCCGATTCATCCGAGCTCTCGGCCGATTTAGGTTATGTGTCCGAGCTCTTTGACGGCATTCAAGGCGAAGGTCTCTTCGCGGGCTACCGTCAGGCCTTCATTCGATTCTCCGGATGCGGTCTGGGCTGTGATTATTGCGATACGAAGCACGCTCAGGAGAGAGAAGGCATGTTCCGGGTCTTCCGAGGTGGGACGGTTCCGATCAGGGAACACAAGAACCCTGTCGAAGTCAAAACTATCGTCGGCGAGCTGGATGATTTGCTGGCGACCATAGAGTCGATTACCGCCATCAGCATAACCGGCGGAGAGCCGCTAGAGCAGCCGCGCTTTCTCCGTCAACTCTTACTTGCGCTGAAGGCTCTTGGGCACAAGGTCCATCTGGAGACAAATGGCGTCGAATCCGATGCCCTCGCCCTTGTCCAGGACCTGTGCGACGTCATATCGATGGACATCAAACTGCCCAGCGTTTGCGGACGAGATGATCTTTGGGACAGGCACGCGGAGTTCTTAAAGCGAGCGCAGGAATGCTCCCTGGTCATCAAGATACCAATTGCGCGCCTCACGAAACCGTCGGAGATTGAGCAAGCAGCGGGGATGATCAAGGAGGCGGGACGAGGCGCTCCGGTCTTTCTCCAGCCCATCGCCGACAAGAATGGCGATATAACAATATCATACAGGCACATAATCGAGCTCTATGAAGTCTGCCGAAGGCACGTCGAGGACGTCCGAGTAATACCTCAAATCCACAAAGTCATCGGGTCACCATGATGTCAAACCGCCAACTGCCAACCGCCAACCGCCAACACAGAATCTGCCATGTTCGCAGCTGAAGTAATCGGGACCGTTGTCGCAACGCAGAAGCAGGAGGGGCTCTCCGGCCGCAAACTCCTGATCGTCCGGAAACTTGACCCGGACGGCGAAATCACAGATGACGAGCTGGTCGCGGTCGATACCGTCGGCGCGGGCGTCGGCGAGCGCGTCCTCGTCCTGGCCGAAGGCGGCTCCGCCTCAATGACAATGGGCGTCAAGAAGCCGCCAACGAACGTCGTGATCGTTGGGATTATTGATGCCATGAGCTTTGAGTCGTATGGCAGAGGACAACAGAAGGGACATTAAGCGGCATGTTTCATCTGTCAATTGGATAGGGGAGAAGTTCCTTAGTTGAATCCCCGTCTGTATTTCTCTGTTGCTTTTGAAGTCAGAATCGGCGTAGTATTTGACGTCAGCTTTTGAACAGGATATGCGCAAGGAGGAAGTAATGGACAGAGCGAGAACGATTGAAACGACCGGAACAGTGGATGACCGGCGTCAACTCCATCTGGACAGTCCGTTATCTCTGGCGGGGCCTGCACGGGTTCGAGTCATTGTGGTATTTGAGGACGATGACGATTTCCCTGAAAATGAATGGCTCGAGGCGGCTGCCTCAAATCCTCTTTTCGATTTCCTTAAGCATTCTACAGAGGACATCTACACGGCATAAGACGGTAAGCCGTTTGCTGGAGATGGGTGACAGAATGCAAGACTGTAATCACCTCTACTTCGAAAGCCCTCGGGTTTTCTCAAAAGGGAAGGACATGACCAGAAGCCGGATTGGGATTGGCACATATATCCGGCATTGGGCTAATCTCTTCGGCGGGGCGGGGTTATGAACTTGGTCTCGCTCTTAGGAGGCAACATCGGGCTGCTGCTTTTCCTTGTCGTTCCGGGCTTCATCTAAATGAAAGTGTATGATCTGCTGGTTCCCAGAAAACGCAGAGACCTCTCCAAGGCTCTGCTAGAAATGCTCGTCTTTGGCAGTATCAATTTCGGCCTTCTTTTCTGGGCGTTTGCTGCCATATTGAATCAGGATTTCGCATCCGGACATCCCATTTCCCAATACCTGATACTGCTTATGCTGCTTTTCGTGGCACCCATTGCTTGGCCAAATCTCTACCTGTGGCTGATCCGGCGGCCCTGGCTATCTAGCCGAATTGTTCCCCCAAGTGAAGGGCCTTGGGATGATGTATTTCGCAAATGAGAACAGCTACACGAAAGATACTGGGTCATAGTACACATGAAGGATGGCCGAATGTTCGGTGGGAAGTATGCTGAATCTTCATTTGCCTCCAAGTATCCTGCAAAAAGGCAAATATACCTGGAAGAGCTATGGGAGCTTAGTGACGATGGCTCTTTTGCCCGGAAGATACCTGATAGCAGAGGAGCGTTGTTCCTGGAAGATAGCTTTGAGGTGATCGAGTTCTTCGCAATGAAAGGAGATCGATTGATGAAAAAACAGCAGAATGGAACCGAGATAAGCGAGGTTGAGGAACTAGTAGAAATCACTAAATCGTATAGTCCAGGGAAGCACCGGATGCTGCGCGGGGAGGAAATCGTAAAAAACGACAAAGAGAAGCCTCCTAGGACCAAATCCGGTGTTCACCGGGCTAACAATCGAGCATAGTCCAAGCGGGGGCGATTCGGTGCCTGCAATCGCAGTGCTTAATGCACTCATGCCAACATATATTATATGTTCTGGATAGTCATTCGCAGCCCGAATGATTGCCCTGGGCCTGTTTGGCAATACTCCTTGAGCCTCCCGGTCCGGTGTCGATAACCAAACACGCCTCGCACATCGCCCTCGCCCTGATCCTCATCCTTGCCTCGTATATGCGCCTCGAAGGGCTCGGTGAGAACTCGCTCTGGGTCGATGAGCGTATCGTCGGCAATTTGGCGGAATCTGGCGACGTAATGAGCGTCTTGCATTGTCTAGAAGAGGACATCCACCCGCCGCTTCTGCATCTAATCGCTCATTTCACCATGAAACTCGGCGGTAGGTCGGAGTTCGCCCTCCGATTGCCCTCCGCGCTATTCGGCATCGCCGCCTGCTTTGCTGTGCCGATCGTTTTGATCGGGCTGCTCAACGTGTCACAGCATACGCGTCCGAAGTTAACTGACGCGCGGGGGATGGCCCTCTACATTCGACGCAGCATAACCTCTGATGCAATCGTAGCTGATGTCGCCATCCATGACGCGCCGGGCTTTGAGTTCTATCTGCGTGAAGCTTGCCCGGACTATCCCTCAGACAGAATTGTTCTCATAAAGAGACCTCGTGACCTTGAGCGAAATATGGGCCGCATAGCCAAATTCAAGAGATTCTGGTTGATCTCCATTGAAGGTGTCCCGAGTCCGCTGCTTGCGCTTGCTCAGAAACACTTGAGGCAAGTCAAAGTAGTTCGCTACTATAAGGTCAGCGCGACGCTTTTCACTTGGCCCGAGGACGCAGACCGGGCCCCCGATGATACGAAGGAAGTCGGAGAATGAGGCTCTCAATCGCGAATCTGATGACAAAGAACTCAGTCCACATCACTTTGGGCTTGATTCTCATCCTAGCCGCATACTTGCGATTCAATGGGCTTGGAGATAACTCGCTTTGGCTGGATGAATGCTATACGGTGCAGTTCGCTCGCGCCGGCTTTGAGGGCGTTCTTACGGGCGTCGCGTCCGACATTCACCCACCGCTTTACTACTTGATCGTTCATGTCGTGATATTGGCTCTGGGCGCCTCTGAGCTCGTGGTAAGGACACCCTCGGCCATATTCGGCATCCTGACCTGCTTCGTAACATTCCTCCTAGCAAGAATGGTCGCCGGCAGACGATTCGCCCTTCTCGCGGCGCTCCTTTTAGCGGTCTGTCCACTTGCAATAGACCACAGCAGGGAGGCGAGGATGTACAGTTTACTACCCCTGATGGCCGGGATCACCACCCTGGCCTTCCTGAAGCTCTTGGATGGCGTGACGAGGCGCAGGATTTTGATCGCCGGCGCCTGTGGAGGTCTGCTTCTATACACACATTACACCGGGCACATATATTTTGCGGCGTTACTCCTTGCGCTCATGGCGCCATTGAGTCTCAACAAAGAAGCAAGAGCCGCGGCGATCAAAGCTCTTGCCCTTGCACTCGCGTTGTTCATTCCGTGGATACCGACTGTCTTCACCCAGTTCGGTCTAAGACGCGAGCATCTGCTCCGGTTCAGCCTAGAGTCCCTGAGAGATATGTTCACCTCCAACGGTCCCTTCTGGACGGTTCCAGACCAATCCCTGCGCCTCTTGGCAGGAGGCCTATTCCTTCTGTCGGTGGCTCTAGGTGTTATAGGTTCTTTCGTAGGCGGCCATGCGGAGTCTCCGGCCCGCAGAAAGAAAAAACGTGTTGCCTATTTGCTGGCAGTTGTACTTTTGGCCTTCGTTGCCATCTGCTTTCTCTTGAGCATTGCCCGACCCTTCTTCTTGCCCAAGAGTGGTCTATCGATCTATCCGGTGTTGATGGCGCTTTGCGCCTATGGCCTGTCTTATCTGTCAAGACCATCTTGGGTATGGCCTTGTGCGCGTGCACTAGTTGCAGGTTCGATAGCTATCAGTCTTGTCGCGCTGGCAATTGTGGGCGCGGCCTATAACTCCCCAAGGGAATACCCAGATGCCCGTGGGCTCTGTCACTTCCTGGAAAAGCAACCATCTTCAGAGCTATTGCTGTTGGTCCATAACTATAATTCCGCCATACTCAGATATTACTTGCCGGGAGCCTATCAGCAGTATGTCGCCGGGAGGATCGTTTTCATTAACAACATGGAAGAGCTGGTCACAAGACTGCCTAATATCCGCAGCTTCAGGCGATTCTGGCTTGTCAACCTAACGAATGAGCCCAACTTCCTCCAATTGCTTGCCTCGGACAGCCTTATAGAGCAGCGCGCTGTTTGCTTCAAGGGATGCTACGCAACGCTCTATAGCTGGCCAGAAGATGCGAATTGAATCCTGTCTTGAGCCTGAGTAGCCTGAGCCACCCTCATGTGGGCCATTTCAACACGTTTTGATGACAGCGCAATCTGTAGTATCATAGCCCTATCTGGTTCTCACCAATGGGAGTGAAGATGTCATACTGCATTTTAGGGCCAGTTGTTCCGCTTAGGGGCGGGATAGCCCACTATACAACGCTGCTGGCTACCGAGCTTGAAAAGAGAGCCGTGGTGAACGTCATCTCTTTTTCAAGGCTCTATCCCCGCGTACTGTTTCCCGGAAAATCACAGGTGGCCGAGAACGGCAGCCTTAGGCCGCTCACAAATGTCGATCATTGCCTCGACACCATGAACCCTCTCACATGGCGGAAAGCAGCCAAGAGAATTATCGCCCTCAAACCAGATATGCTGATCGTCCCATTCTGGGTCACATACATCGTGCCGCCAGTCCTCTCCGTCATCTCGATCGTGAGGCGCCATTTGAGAACAAAGGTGCTCTTCATCTGCCACAATGTAATCCCACACGACGTCGGCAAGCTGCATGTTTTGCTGGTCAAGGCGATGCTTAAAAAAGGCGATTTCGCCATCGTTCACTCCGAAGTCGAGGAGCGACTCGTCCATGAGCTCGTGCCCTCAATCAAGGTCACCAGACACGTTCACCCCATTTACGATTTCTTCTCAGCCGTAGGCGAATCCGATCGCAGTCTGCAACTTCCGGAAGCAAGAGATAACCTACGGCT
>JAGHCW010000106.1 GCA_021160245.1 bacterium
GATCAGGAGAAAGAGCGGGGGATAACAATAACCTCCGCTGCGACGACGATTGACTGGCAGGAATGTCGGCTGAACCTGATCGACACTCCGGGGCACGTTGATTTCACGGCCGAGGTCGAGCGCAGTCTTAGGATACTCGACGGCGCTGTGGTTATTTTTTGCGCTGTTGAGGGCGTGGAGCCTCAATCAGAGGCTGTCTGGCATCGGGCGGAAAAGTATAACTTGCCGAGAATAGTATTCGTCAACAAAATGGATAGGATGGGCGCGAACTTCTTCAACGTCCTGGACACGATGTCCAAGCGACTTGATGCAAAAACCGTTCCTATTCAGATTCCTGTTGGCGCGGAATCGGAATTTGTTGGCGTAATTGACCTTTTGAATATGCAGATGCTTCGCTGGGACGCTGGTGATCAGGGCCGGACAATTGCGACCTCGCCAATTCCCAAGGCCAGGCTCAAGCTCGCGCAGCGCTATCGTGATAGGCTAGTCGAGGCCATCGCCTGCACAGATGAGGCTCTCCTGGAGCGGGTAACTGACAGGCAACCGGTGTCCGTAGATGAGTTGAACGCGGCTTTAAGGCGCGCAGTGATTGACTGCGAGCTGGTGCCGGTCTTGTGCGGCTCTGCGCTCAAGAATGCTGGTGTGCAGCCCGTGCTTCAGGCCGTCTGCGATTACTTCCCTTCCCCCTTGGAGCGGCCACCTACAGTTACCGAGAACCTCTTGACACATAAGAGGGTCGAGGTTGTGCCAGACGCAAGCGACCCTTGTGCTCTCTTGGTTTTCAAGGTGATGTATTTGGCGGATAAGGTGAAGGTCTGGTATTGCCGGGTCTATTCGGGAACCGTGAAGGAAGGAGACATACTTTACAACTCCACGAGAAAGGTGGCCGAGAGGGTGTCCCACGTTCTTCATGTTCACGGTGTGAAGAGAGAGAGAACGCAAGTCGGAAATCCCGGCGATATAGTCGCGCTGGTCGGGCTTAAGAACACCTATACAGGTGATACTTTGTGCAGCAGTGTTAGGCCGCTTGTGCTTGAGGCGATGGATTTCCCGGAGCCGGTCGTGTCGATAGCGATAGAGCCCAAGGTCCAGTGTGACATCAAGAAGTTGGTTGCAGCTTTGAAGCAGCTTTGCGCCGAGGACCCAACCTTCCGCGTCAAGCTGGACAAGGAGACCGGGCAGACGGTCATCTCGGGACTGGGCGAGCTTCATCTAGAGATACTTGTTGAGAGACTTCGAAGAAGATTTAAGGTCCAGACGAGGACCGGCCAGCCACAGGTAGCATACAAGGAGGGCATCAAGCGCAATGGCTCTGGCACGGGCTCCTTCTCACGAACTTTGGCAAGCTCTGTTACACAATCTGCAACCGTAAACATCGACGTGAAGCCGGCCGCTCGCGGGCAGGGCCTGGTTTATTCCTCGGAGGTCGAGCTCGGCTACCGGCAGGGCGATCGAGATGATCCAATCAGAAGAGCCATCCAAGACTGCATGAGCTCAGGCGTGCTGATGGGATATCCCCTGATCGACGTCGAGGCGAATGTCATCTCTGTCGAAGAGGAGAATCTCGACCGAAGGGACCAGGCGTTTTACGGCGCTGCTGCAGTAGCCTTCAGGAAGTCGCTCCAGAACGCTCATCCCGTTCTTTTAGAGCCCATAATGAAGGGCGAGATCATGACACCAAGAGAATATGGCAGCAGAGTAATTGAGGGCTTGGGCAGCCGAGGCGGCAAGATCACCGAGATCATGACAAGAGGACAGGTTCAGATCATCTCAGTCTGTATTCCTCTGGAAAAAACCTTCGGCTTTACAACGCAATTGCGCTCGGAGACCCAAGGCCGGGCCAGCTACATGCTTTCACTCTCGCATTATGCCGAGGTTAAGTGAGCCTTTTGACCCGCGACGCTTCCCGCTGGACCAAGAATCTGACAGGAAGAACATGTTGAATGCGCGGCACCAACGTCTGCTATGCATTGGCCTGTATGTGGTTATTCTCGGCGTATTCGTATGCAAGCACTTCGTTGACTTTGGGGAGAGGGCAGACGCGATGGCTTTTGCTGGGGGACCATTCGCCTCGTTTGATTTGACTGTCCGCTTCCCTAGCGTCGAAGACGAGCTAGCGAAGCGGGTCCGCGTCGGTGACTGTATGACGGTTCATTCATCCAAAATCGCCGAGGTTATCGGGAAATCGATTGAGGCGCGCGGCGACGAGAAAAGTGTCCTCCTTCTTCAATTTCGCTCGCCGAACTGGCTTAGGTGCTACTTCGAGCCTCGTCCGGGTGTTGAGGTGATTTTCACGACAGATGCATATTCCTTGAAGGGGCAGATTCTTCGCACTTTTTTGTAGTAAGCCCGGGATTGATAGTATGATTTTACCACAGAGACACAGAGAGCACAGAGCAAAAAGAAGGTTAGTAGAAGAGAAGCTTCCAGAATACTCATCTCTGTGTTTCTGTGGTGATTCATTTCTGATTTCGTAGCGACTCCATAATGTTTTGACCAGCCCCCCAAAGCTTTGATACAATGCCTTTGTATGAAACCTCAACAACTCAAGAATCTCGCCGGTGAGGCTGGGTCCTGAATGGGCCGAGTAGTTCTGAATGAGAGAGTACGGCTCTGGGTAAGACTCTCTCGACCGAAGTTCCATTTTGCCGGCCTGTTGCCATTTTTTCTGGGCGTATTACTGGCAGAGTTCTATGGCTACCACACAAGCGCTCCAATTGCCCTCTTAGGCGCCTCGGGCGTCCTACTGATAATGCTCATAACGTACTACTTCGGTGAGTACTTCGACTATGAGAGCGACAGCGTAAATACGGAGTTCAATTCATATTCTGGCGGCAGCAGAGTCCTTCAGACTGGGAAGGTAAAGAGGTCGTCACCGCTTTGGGTAGCGATCGTTCTAGTGCTTCCGGTCATTGCCATCGGTCTCATGCTTCGCTTTCATTTTGGATGTGGCCCGTTGACCATTCCGCTGGGCGTTTTGGGCCTGATCGCCGGGGCGTTCTATTCGGCAAAACCCGCGCAGTGGGCATACCGAGGTCTCGGGGAACCGCTGATCGCTATCTGCTACGGTTGGCTGACTGTCAACGCTGGCTACTACCTTCAAACGAATGAGTTCAGTTTCATCGGAACGCTCATATCTTTGCCCATAATGACAAGCATAGCCGCCGTGATTGTCGCAAATCAGTTCCCGGACCTCGCCGCCGACAGAAGCGTTGGCAAGAACAATCTGGTTGTGAAGCTTGGCAGGAGGCTTTCCATGGGCATATTCCGATTGCTCGTGCTCCTGACGCTCTCCCTCTCATTCTTTGCGTCTGTTTGCGCATTTTCGTTTCCCTATCATTTCGCTCCGCTCATACTGGTTCCTGTTGTTGTGGTTCTTCTCCTCCAATCGGTTGAGGTCATGCAAGGCAGCCCTCAAGCCCTTGAGAGATTGTGCGCAAACACGATTATGCTTAATCTCATAGTCATCTTGTTGCCTTTTACAGCGCTCATCTATGAGCTCGTCAGACGACTATTCATAGTGAATTGGACATGAAAGACACGGGGCTTAAGGCTGTCGGATTCGACGTTGATGGCACGCTGATCATCAATATCGGATATTGCTGGGAGACTTTTCACGACCGCTTCGGCGTGTCCCAGAAAATCCGCAAGCGACTTAAGGGCCGCTATCTCGACGGCCAGATAACCTATAAGCAATGGGGCTCGAAAGAGATCGCCATCTGGAGAGAGCTCGGAGTCAAGCGAGACGACTTCATAGCCGTCATCAAAAGTCTGCGCCTCGTGGACGGAGCGATTGAGACCCTCAACGTGTTGAGGCAGACCGGGCTTTACCTTTTCATCTTGTCCGGCACAGTTAGCATCATTCTCGAGGAAGTCTTCCCAACCCACGCCTCGCTCTTCGACCGGGTTGCGGTATCTCATATCCTCTTTGACGATGCCGGACGGCCCGTGGACTTTGACCCGGGTCATCCGCTCAGGATGGAGCGAGAGAACAAGGCCGCTGAACTTGAGTCGCTTTGCCAGGAGACTGGCTTTGCGCCGGAGCAAGTAGCATTCGTCGGTGATAACGATAACGATGTCGGCGTGCTAAGGGCCTCAGGGCTGGGCATCGCATTCTGCCCGCGCAGCAAGAATGCTGCCTGCGCGGCTGATGCGGTTGTCGAGATTCCCGATCTTAAGTACGTTCTTCCGCACATTCTTAAACGCGTAGCGAGGCAATGACGCCGACCGGGGCGATATGTCATGTCTGCTAGCGTGTAGCTTGACGCTTTGCCGCTTGCGGTTATATCATCTCACAAGAGGATTCCAATGTGCCAAGACTAAATGATCTGGTTGAGGCGATTATGAGGAGTTGTATATGAGCCGATTGGTGAAGTTGCTTTGCTTGCTTGTGTTTGTAGCGATTTTGGCCTGGTTTGCCGCGCAGAACAATCACAAGGTCTCCATCCACTATTATGAGAACAAGCCGCTCGCGCTCTTGGGTCATGAGCGGGGACCTGACGGTTCGAGGATAGCTCGGCCGATGCCCGTCTATTTGCTGGTCTTGGGGTGTGTTTTTGTCGGCGGTCTTATTGGTGGGCTACTTTTAATAGGTCCGCAGCTGAAAGTGATCCGAGAGAATCAAGCGCTGGAGCAGAAGATAGCCGAGCAGCGTGAGGAGCTTGACGTTTTGAGGAAGATACCGATTGGCCAGGCGGACGAAGATGACGCCGGGGAAC
>JAGHCW010000243.1 GCA_021160245.1 bacterium
CAGCAGTATGGTCTTTCTCGACAACGTGGCTCCGCAATTTCAGGGGGAAACTGGATGCGACTGAAACGGCCTTTGTGACGCGGGCGAGCAAATACGCCGCCGCTTTGCCCGCCACTAAATCCGCGGCGATTTGTCCTGCTTGTCATTCGTTCTTCTTGAGCAAACCTGGAGAGTACATTATGTCAAGAGCGCATCTATGGAAACTGAATTGTCTTATCTGCATCACTATCTTTGCCTGTCTTCTAGTCTGGTCATCGTCCCTCGCATACGCCGACTCTGGGGGGGGGGGCGATAATCGCGTGTGGTCCGGCAAGGCACATCGCAGCAGAACGATCCTCCTAGGAAAGCACAAGCAGCGTCCCGCTCAGCCAACGCCAAAGGCTCAGATCATCGACGCGCCTATTCTGTTCAGTGGCGGCGGCGCAACCGAGTCAACTCAATGGTTTGAGGTGGGTGTTAGAAGTTCCAGCACCACCTCGGTCGTGATAGTCGCGACCATAACTACGGTCCAGATCTGTCCAGCAACCGTCGGAACTCAGCTCTTCCATGAGGTCACGATCAAGGGAACAGAGAAGACAAGTTATCCTGGAGCACCACGGCTTCCGGTTATTCCGCTAATAGTGGCAGTTGACCACGAACGGGAGGTGATTCTCTCCATTGAGGCAACTGGGGCAACCGTGGAGGATGATGTTCGCGTCATCCCGTCGCAACAGCTTAACGAACCGATAAGCCTCCTCGCAAACGCGTTTACGCTCGATGAAGAAATCTACAATTACGATGAATACTACCCGGACACGACCGCCGTGATCAGTTCGCCAGTGATTCACCGGGGCATAAGGTGTGTGCATCTCAAGATATTTCCCATCCAATGCAATCCGACTATCTCGACAGTGAGGATGTATCAGACCATCACCGCGACGATAACTTACGGCACGATAAGCACCGTCAACACACTCGAATCAGCGCCAGAGAACGTTGATGCGATGGTCGTGGGCATCCTTGAGGAGGCGATAATCAACTTCGAGTCACTCGATCTTCAATCGACACTGCCCGAGGGCACGAGGCTTCTGGCTATCATCGCTCAAGATTATTGGAATAACGGCGCGCTTCACAATCTACTGGACTGGCACGATTACGAGGGTTTGAAGACCAAGAGAATAATTGCCGAGAGAGAGTTCAATGTTACGACATCTAGCATCGCGTTGGCTCAAAGGGACTTAAGACACAAGCAACGCGACTGGATAAGGCAAGAGATAATGGATGAGTACTCAACAACTGACCCCTACACCGGTCAAAATAGTCTGCTTTTTGTCTTACTCGTCGGTGACGTGGATGTCTTGCCGGACGGAGACATAATCTCACAAGGACCCTCATCCACTGGCACAGTGATTGCCGATGGCAGTTTCCTCTCGTGGTTCGATTGGGACGACAAGGAATACGGATACTATGACTACCTCGGCCCTCGATGGTATCAAGGCGATGCTGGTTACTCGTTTCAGCTGGATGGAAACAGTGGAATTGATGTCCTGGTTTCCAGAATAACAGGTCAGCTCGACGGTACGAGTGAGGTGACAAGGGTAGCCAATCACTCGCTCGGATATGCAACGTATCAGAATAACGATGTAACGGCCTCCGAGGGCTGGCCAACTACGGACTATGCGAGCGATCCCAAGCCGGCCTCTGGCTATCATTGGTCAAGTAAAGTAAACGTCGTCGGTTTCAAATACGACTCGCTGTGTGGTGGTCGCAACCTCTATTACAACGATCCTAACAATAGTGCCTATCACTGGCGGTTTGTCTGCTTTTCGCACAGACTGTGGGACATGATCAACACTCTCCCTGGCAGTCCGGCGGACGTGACGCTTATTAATGGTGAGTTTGAGAGCGAACCGACTTTGTTTGGGGTCCCGTACGGCAATGATGCGCTGCTAGACGGGCGTGACAGCCTTGATATGTACCCGTATTATTATAGGTCCTTCGAAGATGGTCGCACCGTTTCCTCAATAATGTGTCGAAGGGTAAATGGCTGGAGCGATGGATTAGGTGTGATGTTCTTTCAGGCGCACGGTCAGAAATGCATGTTTCCATGCTGGAACAAGCTCGATAGTCCACAAAAAGATGATTGTATCTACTGTTTGCAGTCATTTGTGGAGAAGCTCGGTCTCGATTGGGGCTGTCCGTGTGCGACGGGAAGCACGACGCGCATGGACTGTACATTCCTTTGTGGCGAGGACCTCACGGTCGATCACATAGCCTCGTTGGAAAACACGTACAAGACGCCCGTGGTCATAGCCTTCTCCTGTCTAACTACGGCTCTGAAGCAAGTGGGTTCAATAGACGAGAATGATGGGTGGTGGGGTCTTCACTGGACGGACCTGGGCGCCTGGAACTATCCCGCGGAGGACGCGGAGTGCGATTGCCAGGAGCACTACGCAATTGATGGCTGCTATTCGAAGTCCGATGATGAGGACGCGTATATAGACAGGGAGGATGTACACGGATGCCCCATTAGTGAGGAGGCAGTTAACTTGGGCGACCAGGTGGGCGGCGCGCTCGCTTGGTTCGGTACAGCCGGAGTCTATGGGCAGACGATGCCCACACTGTTGATGCACAAAATGGTCGAGGCCATCTGGCCCAGCGCGCAGAATCAGCATTATCAACCGAGGCTAGGCGCGATTACCTGGTCGGCTATGATGACCATGGCCGGCGAATTTCCCAAGACCTCTGGTGTAAGTCAAAACGATTTTGACAAGGTTACGCGGCAGATGATGTGGATTGGTGATTCGGCTTTGGACATCAGGACCAAATACCCAAGTTACCTCTATATCACCCCGGATCCGGAGCATCTTTACAAGGTGATTGCACAGCCTCTTGATGAGGGCGAAGAATTTACCGTCTTTATGGGCGAGGATGTGGTTTATGACAAAGATAAAAAGTATGATCCCGCGGCATTTGCGCTCGTTACATTTGCTCATGGCGAGCGCGCTCCTGACGGCAAAAACTGGGACTGGGAGAAGTACTGGGTCGGAATGACTGACGCCAGTGGTAAGGTGTGGATGCCAGGACTGACCATTGTTAATCCTGATCTCCTGCGAGTTGTCGCCACAAGACACAACTGCCGGCCAGCATTATTCTGGATTGATCTGAGCCCATGACATTATGATCTCAGGGGGCGAGGCGCTTGCCTCGCCGCCCCATTTGAGAACCAGGTAAATCGTGGAGGAACCGAAAATGACACGACGCTTGCTTCTGCTTTCATTATTCGCCCTGCTTTGGCCGGCATTAGTCTCGCCGGCCACCTGCTTCGGCGCGAACTACTACGTTGATGGAACTAATGGCGACGATGGCAATTCGGGAGTCTTGCCTAGTAGGTCCTGGAAGACGATCACGCATGCGCTCGATATTGTGCATGGCTCTCCGTCATCGCCGGTGACAGTGCATCTCGCGAAAGGTGTCTATTCGGCGTCCACAAACGGCGAGACCCTCCCACTCGTGATGAGTAGCCATGTTCGGCTGTTGGGCCAGGGCCCGGAAACAACCGTCGTTGATGCGGAGTACAATGCCCACCACCTGATCCTCTGTACTGCCGTCCAGCAAGCCATCATTGAAGGTGTTGGATTGCTCCACTCCTATCCTCTGGGGGATGAGTACAGCGAGGAGGGGGGGTGTCCGGTTATATGCGTCAGCTCATCGCTCTTATTGCGCAACTGCGTGATAGCCGAGAACTATGCAATGCTAACCGAGGATGCCGGGGCGATTCTGTGCCGTGACTCGGATTTGACGCTTGAATCGTGTTTGATTTCTGACAACGATGCGCATGCACGTTTCGGCCCCGGAGGCTATGGGTCCCCAGGGGCCATGAACTGCGAAGACTCCACGTTGACAATCAGGTCCTCCGTGTTCGAACGGAACCAACCCGACTCCGTCCTCTGTTTTGGTTGCGTGGTTTCGATCGAGACCTCAAGGCTATCTCAGAATCGAGGTGGGGCCATCAGGACTTGCCAATCGGCAATGACCATGATTCGTTGTGAGATCAGCGGGCACAGCAGCCACGCGGTCTCCATTGACCGCAGTTCGTTGATCATGCAGCAGTGCATCGTAGCGGACAACTCTACCCCAGTCATCCAATTTGATCGAGCAGAGGCAGTGATCGACGAATGTACAATACGCATGAACGGAATAGGGACTTCAGCATTTCTCGGTGGAAATATTCAATGCCTTAGTTCAGAGGTTACGATTAGGCGGAGTTTGATCGCGGATAACGAAGCCGGAATTGCGGCAATTCTTTATTCCACCGCCGGAGGGTGCGACATTACTTTGCCCGCTGGTTATCTCATCGTGGAAAACACGGCGATCTGCAACAACTCGTCGGATTCTGGAGCGGCGATCTATTGCGAGAATGGTTGGGGCAGCAAACCGGAGAGAGAAGTCAAGACAGACCTTCTCTTGGTAAGAAATTGCACAATAGTTGGGAATCGTGTCAGGGCTTCATCCACCCACGAGCCTTGCGTGATTGGCAATGGCTGGAACGTTCACTTTGAGGATAACCTAGTATGGGACAACGATGGTATCCTCTTCGATTGGGCGCCCGAATCGCCGAGCAGCGACAGGTATTTCCAGGTTAGAAACTGCTGCTTGCAGGAGGAGTTTGAGGGCGAGGGGAATGTTGTTGCCGACCCGCTGTTTGTTTCGGGGCCATTGGGCGATTATTATCTCTCGGCAATCGACGCGGGACAGGAGGCGGATAGCCCATGCATAGACGCCGGCTCAACAAGCGCCTCAATCGTCGGCATGAACAATCTGACGACGCGGACGGACGGCGAATTCGATGCGGGCGCAGTTGACATCGGCTACCACTACTCCGCCACGCCACCGACGATCGATTGCGAGGTATCGGACGGCAGCGACGCACAGGCAAAAACCCTGGACGCACAGCCCTTCCGCCCCGGCGACACGCTCCGCGCCTTAATCACGGTCGAGAACGGTGGCCTCCCCCAATGGGTGGATATCTACGCTGCATTCATAATGCCCGACGGCACCCTCCTCTGCCTCGTCCCCGAAGGCCTCACAATGGACATCGCGCCCTATCTCTCCTCCATGCTTCTACCGCAAGGCCTGGACCCGACCTC
>JAGHCW010000197.1 GCA_021160245.1 bacterium
GCGAGGCCATCTTGCCAGCCGGCGGACGGTCTCTTTGGCCGCAATCGCGACTAGCCATGACGGCTTTGACGCGGAGACCACCCGCGCTAAAGTCCTTATGCGCCTCGAGGATAAGATACCCATAACAGCATATTAGCAGGAATTGCCGCATTGGGAATATAGAGATTGGTTCCTTGAATGATCACGCGCCCATCAGCCCCTTCTGCATATTTTGTCCTATTGAAATGCAACCACATCCTGTATTATCAATAGAGTATTATTGAATGGCGGTGGTTAAGACATCGAATGCGCGTTGAGAGGAATGCAGGTGGAAACGCTTAGGGAGCAGATCGAGGAAAGAGAGGGTCAATTTCTCTGCGATAAGGCTATGCTGAGCCGTAACAGCCGAGGCCGAAAGCGAGACGAGTCGGAATGCGACATTCGGACCTGTTTCCAGCGTGACAGGGACAGGATCATCCACAGCAAGTCGTTCAGGCGATTGATGCACAAGACCCAAGTATTCTTAAAGCCTCGAGATGACCATTACCGAACTAGGTTGACACACACGCTCGAGGTCGGTCAGATAGCGCGGACAATATCACGGGCGCTGCGACTGAACGAGGACCTGGTTGAGGCGATTGCCATGGGTCACGATCTCGGTCACACGCCATTTGGACACTCGGGAGAGGCAGCGCTGCAAGAGGTTCATCCGGGGGGGTTTGAGCATCCGGAGCAATCGCTGAGGGTTGTGGACTGTCTTGAGCGGCAGGGCAAAGGCCTGAACCTCACGTTTGAGGTTCGCGATGGAATCGTCAGGCACTCAAAGGGCTTATCGGACCTTATCCCTAGTGACAAGAGCGGACTGCCTCGAACGCTTGAGGGTCAGATTGTTAGGATATCGGACATCATCGCTTACGTAAATCACGACATCGACGACGCCATACGTGCCGGACTTCTGACGCCGGAGTCCATCCCCAGTGAGCTCAGCTCCGTAATTGGAACAACTCACTCCGGGAGAATCGGCGTGATGGTCAATGATGTTATCCGGGCAACCTGGGACGTTGGAATGGAGTTCATCGCCATGAGCGGCAGAATATGTGAGGCAACGGAGCGGCTGCGCGCATTTCTGCATCGGGAGGTCTATAACAACCCAACGTCCGTTGAGCAGTTCGACAAGGCCAAGAGGCTTTTGAAGCGGCTTTATCAATACTACCTCGAGCATTTGCATCTTGTGCCTACGCCACGATTTCAGCCCAAATCGGAGAATGCTAATCAGATTGTTTGCGACTATATAGCTGGGATGACGGACGGGTTTGCCATATTGTGTTATGAGGATGTTTTTATACCGAGACCGTGGGCACGAGCGGAGGGCGGAGATGTTTATACCTGAGATTGACCTTCATCTTCATTCCAACGCCTCAGACGGGACCGAGACCCCTTCGGTTCTGGTTCGCATGGCGAGTGAGCTCGGGCTTGCGGCAATATCGCTCACCGACCATGACACCATTGAGGGCGTCGCTGAGGCCATGAGCGAGGGTGAGCGACTGGGCGTCGAGGTCATTCCCGGCATTGAGCTCAATTCCTTCTTCATGGGGCGTCCCGTTCATATTCTGGGCCTCCTTATTGACCCGGCGAGTGATTCCCTGAGAGATTTTGCGGCGAGGCGGCGCGAGGCGCGCCTCGTGAGGGCGAGGGAGATGATTCGAAGGCTTGCCGAGGCGGGGAAGCCAATCGATATGGACTTGGTGCTTAAGACAGCCGAGGGGGGCATAGTCGGCCGAGTGCATATCGCCCGTGCCCTTGTTCAGCGCGGCGCCGCTGCATCCGTGTCCGAGGCTTTCAAGAGCTACGTGAGACGAGGCTCGCCATACTATGTGTCGCTGGACAAACCGACCCCCGAGCAGGTGATCGCTGTGATACAAGATGCCGGGGGTATTGCCGCGCTTGCGCATCCGATCTTCATCCCAGATGATGTTCTGACTTCCCTGCTTCCGATCATCCTCAGCGCCGGCATCGGCGCGGTAGAGGTGCTTTGCGGCCTGAACAAGGACAAGGCTCAGGATATAGAAAAGCACTTGCAGCGGTGCTCGGAGATGTCTGCGTTTGCAGCGGAGCACAACCTTGCGCGATGCGGAGGCTCCGATTACCACGGGCTCTCGGTGAAGGGCATCCGGCTGGGTTCCGCTCATGTGCCAATTCAGTTTCTCGAGGAACTGAAGGAGAAGCACCGTGCGATGCAAGGATGACACCAGTTTCACAGAACCGCGATGGCGATACTGACATCTTGGATGGCTCGATGAACCACGAGCTTGAGGCCATTGTGGTCGGCGCGGGCCCGGCGGGAGGCATCTGCGCTCTTGAGCTCGCGTCCGCCGGAATCGATGTGGCTCTGCTCGAGAAAGAGGCCCTCCCGCGCTTTAAGCTATGCGCCGGTGGCTTCAGCGAGAGGGCACAAGATTTGCTGGGGCTGGATATCTCAGACGCCATCACAAACAAGGTCGAGGCGGTGGATTTCCTGGGCAAACATCGCTCTCGTCTCCGCAAGGATTCCACCAGCATCTTCGGCTCAATAGTCGACCGGAAACTCTTCGACGCGATCATTGTGGACGAGGCGCGCCTCGCTGGATGCGCCGTTTATGACGGTGCGGGGGCCCACTCGATTGAGCGTGAGGGTGGTTTATTCCGGGTGGCCACGCAAGACGGGCGCACGTTCACGAGCAAGGCCCTTGTGGGGGCGGACGGTTCCCGCTCAGTTGTCCGGCGCCATCTTGGCTTGCCTAATTTGAGGCGCCGAGGCGTAACCGTGATGTTTGAGCTCTTGCCTAATACGGATGTGAACCTTGAGAGCACAACGATCAAGCTCGATTTCGGCGTGGTTGATCACGGATATATGTGGATATTTCCGTTCGGCAAGGGCCTATCTGTTGGAGCTGTAACCTCAAATAACTACTTGCCCGGCGCGAGGGCGAAGGTCTTGGAGTACATTGAGGACGACGAGGCGCTCTCATCGGGTTTCGATGTAAAATTTCTGGGTGGGTGTGTGGTTCCATATTGGACAGGCGAGCGTCGTGTCGGAGACGGGGGTTGCCTTCTTGCGGGCGATGCCGCCGGCCTTGTGGACGCCTTCATGGGGGAGGGCTTGAGCTGGGCCATCTTGAGCGGTCGTATCGCGGCTGAAGCCATCATCACGCAGCGTGGGGCCGGGCGTGGGCCGCTTGGCCTACATGCGAGATACGCCACCGCGTTGAGACGCGAAGTCCTGCCCGAGCTGAGAAAGGCCTATTGGTTCGGGCGCCTCGCCTACAAGTATAAAGAGCCCATTTTCAAACTCGTTTCGAGACTGAGCTTCGATGGTGATGTCTTCACTAAGATGACGAGGAGCAGGGTCTCCTATAGGGCACTCATCGCTCGAATGTTCAGGCAGTTGATCCGCTTTTAGAGATATACGCGCCGGCAGTTAATCGATCTGATGCTAAATCGACGGGGATAATGGTCGGATGACAGGTCTCGGTCCATTCATTGAGAAGATGATGACCTCAAAAGAGGCCGAGCGATGTATCGCCGCGAGCTGTGAGATTGCAGGGAAGGCCGCCCGATATGTCTCAGTTGCGCCGCCTTTGCCGGACCCACTCCTCCGGGGCCTCTCTGCTATCGGGATTGAGAAGTTGTACTCCCACCAGGCGGCGGCTATTGAGTCGGTGCGTCAAGGCCGGGACATTGTCGTTGTAACTTCGACGGCCAGCGGCAAATCGCTTTGCTACAATTTACCTATTCTCGAATCGCTGCTTTTCGACCCTTCCGGCAAGGCCGTTCTCATGTTCCCGACCAAGGCGCTCTCTTATGACCAGCAGGCGGCGCTGCAAGGTCTGGTTGCATCGGAACCCGAGCTGTCTGGGCGGGTCGTGTCTGGGGTATATGATGGCGATACGCCGAGCCACGCGCGAAGGAAAGTGCGAGAGAGGGCCAACGTTCTCATCACAAACCCGGACATGCTTCATCAGGGCATTCTGCCACATCATTCTCGCTGGGCGGGCCTCTTCTCGGGACTTAGGTTCGTCGTTTTGGATGAACTGCACACCTATCGGGGCATCTTCGGCTCGAATGTCGCGAATGTTATTCGAAGGCTACAACGAATTTGTGAACAATACGGCGCCAAGCCTCAGTTTATTTGCTGTTCGGCAACGATCAACAATCCCAAAGAACTTGCATCGAGGCTTACGGGCCGTCCGGTTGACCTGATAGACGACGATGGCGCGCCGCAGAGCAAAAGGCATTTCATTATATGGAACGCGCCCCCCGTTGACGCTAACGGACTGATCAGGCCGACCCGGGCGGGTCAGGCGGAGCGGCTAATATCCGAACTAATGTCCGCTGATGTGCAGACAATCGCCTTCACAAGAACCCGTATGGGTGCTGAGATTCTCTCGAAGAACATAAAGGCTCGCCTTGAGAAGCAAAAGAGTCCCCTTGCGGACCGCGTTAAGCCCTATCGAGGAGGCTACCTAGCCGAGAAGAGGCGCAGGACTGAGTCGGACCTGATGAAGCGGAAGCTGCTCGCGGTCGTAAGTACCTCGGCACTTCAGCTTGGGGTTGACATAGGGTCGCTGCAAGGGTGCGTCATAGTCGGTTACCCCGGCACCATAGCCGGAACATGGCAGCAGGCGGGGCGTGCCGGACGAAAGCAGGGCGCGTCTCTTGCGATACTCGTGGCGGGGGCAGACCCAGTCGATCAATACATCGCCCAGAACCCCTCCTACATCTTCGACCGGAACCCGGAGGATGCCGTCATAGACCCGATGAATCCATACATTCTCACCCAGCATATATGTTGTGCCGCTATGGAGAGACCACTTAGGGAGGAGGACGAGGCCTTCTTTGGCCCTATGTTCAGGTCGATTGTGAAACTCCTCTCGGACTGTCAGAAACTAAAACGTATCGGCGAGACCTGGTTCTGGTCAACTGATGAATACCCATCCGGGCAGGCCGGGCTTCGAACCGTGAGCGGCAAGAAACTCACAATACAGGCTTGGGATATGACCCATTCCGGCGACGTGGTGGGCGAGATTGACGCCGCCAGCGTTCCGTTCATAGCGCATCCCGAGGCAGTCTATCTGCATGAGGGTGAGACGTTCCTTGTGGCACATGTCGATTATGGCAGAGGCATCGTGACGGTTCAGCAGGAAGATGTCGGATATTTCACGACGCCAGTTGTCAGCACGTCGATAGACCTTAAGGAAACATACGAAAAAAAAGAGCTGCGCGGCCTCACGATCGCCTGGACGTCGGTATCCGTGACGTCTCAGACGACAGGATACATGAGGCGCCGGTTCTCGACGTTTGAGAATCTCGGGACATACGAGGTCTCGCTTGAGCCCGTTATCCTTGACACTGTGGCGACCTACATTATGATCGATGAGAGCTTGAGGGATGCTCTTGCGCTTGAGAATCTGCCGGCGGTTGGTGGCATTGTGGGTTTGAAGAATCTACTCTCCGTTGTGGTTCCACTGATTGCTATGTGTGACAGGCTCGACATCGGGATTGTGCTTGATTCCGAGAACTTGGGCGAGCAGGCTATCTTCGTATTCGACAGGTTTGACGGGGGACTGGGCTTCTCCGAGAGAGTTATGGACAGGATTGAGGAGGTTCTCGCGATGTGCCTCAAGGTGGTGTGTGGATGCCCCTGCAAGAGGGGGTGCCCATCCTGTGTCGGGATCGCGGACCCATCGACCGAGTCGCCTGTGCTTCCAGAAAGTATGCAGTCAAAAAGAAAGAGCGCCACGAGGAGATTGCTGGAGCTTGCGCTGGATGAATAGATAGGTGAACAAGTTGGATAGACCCACAAGTATCGGGCTCCTTGAGCTCAACAGCGTCGCCATTGGGATTAAAGCCTGCGACGTCATGCTAAAGGCGGCGTTTGTGAAGCTCTTGCGGGCTACCACAATCTGCCCCGGCAAATACGTGATCATGGTCTATGGCGGTGTGGACGCAGTCAGCGCCTCGGTCCGAGATGGCCGCGACGCTGGCGGGGAAAACGTCATCGATCACCTGATCATCCCGAATATCCACTCGTCCGTAATCCCGGCCATTGCTGCCGTAACCGAGGTTCAAGAGGTGGATGCGGTCGGCGTCATAGAGACCTTCTCGGCCGCATCCGCCATCGTCGCGGGGGACCTTGCGGCAAAAGCGGCGGACGTTCAGCTGATAGAGGTCAGGCTCGCAAATGGCCTGGGCGGAAAGTCGTTCGTCGTTCTGACGGGTGATGTGTCGGCCGTTCAGGCTGCTATAGCTGCTGGTTCCGCCCATCCAAAGGAGCAGGGACTATTCGTTCAAAGCGTCGTCATCCCGTCGCCTCACGAAGAGCTCAAGGATGCGCTGCTATAATCCAGATGCGTACGTTCATCTGGCCGGACAACTCGGATAGCTCGGCCGTCAGAAAACAACGCGATTTGCTGCTTCCGTGATCAATCGGCGCCCGGCTGCTGCGCCTCAATGGTCTTCTGCTCGCCCGAGGCGTCTTGATACGGCTCTATGCCCAGACCTTCCATGATCACCTCAATTAGGGCGATGGCTTTGTGTTCCAGCGGCAGCACTTCCTTGAGCACCTCGGCCTGCTTGTTGCGCATTTCCTGTGTCCACGCCTCATAGTTAACGGTGAAAGGAGACGGGATGTTTTCCTCACCCTCCTTTAACAGCTCGACCTGCTGGGCGTAGATGTCGGCCAGCCGCAGGACACTTTCTCGCATGCAGCCAAACACGCCGGCGTATGTCTTCAAAAACTTGACCGCCTCCCCTCTGTCGGCTATGAAGCGCTGATATATCCAGTGGTTACCGAGTAATATGTTATCGTGTTCTTGTGTGGAGATAGAGGCGATTGAGGCCTCATTGCCGAGGAAATCTATCCAATGCTCAAGAGCGCTTGGCCCCGAATAATACGTGTCAAACTTCTTCGTTGTTCCCGCCTTGTAGGCTATCGCGAGCGATTGACGGACGGCCTCCTCGCCGGAGAGCGACTCGGATTTCTCCCCGAGGACCGCGGCCACCCACGGCGTCTTCTCAGCGATGTTGTAGTCATTCATCTCGCCATCAAAGCAGGAACGGCAGAAAAAGTCGCGCTTGCCGTTCTGGTAGCCGGTGATTATACCCCACTCGGGGACATATACGATGTCGATGCCGATAACGGGCAGGCCCCTGTCTATGCTCTTGATGATCTGCTGCCTCATCTCATCCTCGGTTAAGGCCTTCGGATCTACAGAATTCTCGCCTATCATCTCAAACCACTCTACTTCGCGCCCAAGCGCCTTAAGCAACTGCTTGGTGCAATTGAGGCCCACACCGGGGTCCGGTGAGCTTGGGCATAGCTGCTCGTGAACTTGCAGTCTGAAGGCGCTGCCGGAGATGCCCATTAAGTAGTTGTAGTTGTGCTGCTCGCCGAAATGGGCCAGAACGCGCCTCGCACAAGCTATGAAGCTGCTTAGCTCGTTGCTCTCCATTGAGAGCGGCTCAATCCCCTCGATTATCTTCGCGTCCGGCATTCGATGGACCTTCGTCACTGTCTTGAGAGATACGCCGATCCTGCCGGGCGCAAGCGTGATGTCGATCTTCTCTTCGCCGCGTCGAATGACAAGGCCGATGTCAGCCTTTCCGCCGGCGGCCTCGATGGCCGTGTGCAGGTCGAAGAGGCTTTCTATGGGCTTGCCGTCATACATAAGAATAACGTCGCCTGGCTTCAAGCCCTTGCTATCCGCCTGGCTTCTCGGGACCAATTGCTCGACCTCAATGTAACGCTCGACGGACTTCGGCGGCGCTGTGACCGCGGTCGTCTCCTGAACCTGATTACCTGCACAGCCCCAAAGAACCGCGACAGAAAGCAGCAATATGCAAAATAAACTCGCTTGCCTCATCATTTTTCATCTCCTCAATGTTGAAAAAGGTATATAGATTGATGTCATCAACAGGGCTAAGACAGCCCTTTCAGGGGTGAGGGCCTCTCATGCCTCGTGATCCGTGGGTGGTACCCGCAGCTACTGTTGTTGTTCTCCTTCAGAGAACCTAAGGACATTCATAATACACAACCTATCTATCGAGCCAGGCACTGGCGCATTATCTCCACTCACTGCGCTAGCGCTTGCGCAAACTGGTTTACAACCTCAAAATTGCGCCCGAAATCGAGAATAAGAAATCCTGAGACCGGTGTGCTGACGGCAGTGATCTCATGCGAACCATTTTCCAGTTTATCTATCTTGAGCGTAACTCGGGATGCGTAGAAGGGCCTTGTGAACCCCTCAATACAGCCAACCTCTCGATCCACTACTCTCAACCTGACGCCCAGGGACGAGACCGCCGAGAGAACATCGTCGAAGACCTGTTCAGGGCTGTGCTCCGGCCCGCGATGAACCACGCTGGATTGCGAGAGAAAAAGGGCTCTGCCATGAGGCGCGCCGTATTGCTTGCTCAGAGCGAGGCAGCGGTTCTTATCGTGCTTGACGACTGGCAATAAAATGGCCAGCGATATGATTGCGGAGACGAAACCGAATAGGATACCCATAACAACGACATCGCCAAATGAATATATGGGCAGCACCAGGGGATGGAGCGAGTCCTCCCGTATGATGTTTGGGCCGACATAGAGCATGGCCACGATGACTCCTGCGCAGAAGAAGACGGAGACCGTAATCGTGATGCTCGCTACGAGTTTCGCGTATTGTCTCTTCATTCTGGTCTGAACGTGTGCTTTCACTTGATCTCAATAGCCGGCGCTTTGCAGCAGCGAGCCCCATTGAAGACGTATCTGACAGATTTATCTAGCGTATAAGAGCTTCTGCAAGTCGAAAAACGGCCGCTAAGCCAACTTCCGCCGAAGATGACGGCGCTCTCCTTGTCGCTTGTCGTCCACTCTGAGACATTTCCGCTCATGTCGAAAACGCCATAGCCACTAACGCAACCTGGAAACGTTCCCGACGGGAAGGCTTTGCTGCCGTTCATCATCCACTCCTGCTCCGTGTTGCAGGTCTCTGGAAAGTAGGAGACTCCATAAGGATAGGCGGTCTGTGCCGGGCCCTGGCACGCCGATTGCCATTCGCCGCCTGTGCAGAGCCTCTTGCCAGCCTTGAAGCAGAGCGACTCGGCCTCGATCCAAGATATGTCGAGAATCGGCATCACTCCGATTTCATTGGGGTACTCGAAAAGATCGATGCAGAATGCCTCCTGCATCTCGCCGTCCCGGATTTTCATGGACGGAACAAGCGCCATGCCTGGGGGGCATATCAGCGATACTGTCGGAATGCGTTCCTCAAGAGTCTCGGGAGCATCCGGCGCAGCAGTTTCATCCTGTCCAAAGCCAATCATCGGTTGGCCGAAAAGGCATAGCGCGAAGCAGAATGCCAAAAAGCGTGTCATGTTCGCATCCCTCCTAAGTACCGTTCTAATGTGCGCTTGAATGATTGTGAATCTAATCTCTTATATTGTGAGCTGCAAGCGCGATTACGTTACCCCCATAATCAGATTGACTGCAAAGAACATGTTGGAATAAGCGCGCTTCCTCGCTGTCCGGGGGAGTACGAGCTAAAAGGGGATCAGTCAGTGAGATGCACCAGCTGGGTGATTGTGGAGTGCGGAGGCTTGACGCCGCTTTGGCTGGCCGCGGTTTGACGCGGCATCGACCTTATGTCAATTGGCGTCCGGGTCGAAAGATCGTTGTCTGAAAGGTCAAAAAGGCAATTCATGAGAGAGTGGTGTCAAGCCACCACCAATCAAGGCGGAGTCAAGCCTCCGCACTCCAAAAAGCCACAGCCGCCTGCGTCAATCTGATTACTGGGGCGTTACATTCGATAATCGATTAAGACAATGACTATTTCGGCCGGAAGGTTATTGTTATGGTGCCCCATTCGACGTAGTCCTTGCCCTCCGGAAGAGATGCGAATCTCAGCGCGCGGACGTATTGGGCGGAGTAGTTGTCCAATGTGGCATCCAGTTTTCTCTCAAAGATAATTCTTGAGACCGCGCCGTCCGGCTGGACCCAGAACTTAATGGCAACGCTCCCCGGAGTTGTGATCTCGACCTTGCTCTGCGGGGCCCTATAGACGATACTCCTTGCGGAAACGGGACCGGCAATGGCCTCAACGTTGACTGGGGACTTCCCCTTGGGGGCAGCGGAGCCTTTAGGCGCGGCGAAGTCCGGAAGACGGACACTCTCCTTTGGCTGAGCGGGCTGAAGCGACCATAAATTGTTTCGCTCCCTACCCGTGCGGCCAACGTCCCGGCTGGATGTCGCGAGCCTCGAAAGCGTCTTTTCGATCATCTCTGGCAGCCGCTTTTGAGGAAGGTCGAGCTCGTCCACTTCCAGGTTGTCATCTGCGGGAGCTGCCCGAGGACTGCGAATGAATGCGCCAAGCGGCAACTGCTGAGCGAAGGCGATTGTTGAGCTATCCAGCTCCGAGAGAAGCCTCGCCTCATCCTCTGAGGCGCCAAACGCCACCGCTTCGTAGCCCAACGCTCCATAGTCCAGCGGAAATAGGTCCACCTCGATCAGTTCTTCCATCGCTTTGTGCTTGGGAACAGCCGCCGGGACTGGGATAAGCAGAATGGCAAGCAAGTGAATGGCGACCGAGGCCAGGAGACCCCAGATGATGCAGTGTCTATCGGACGACATGGGTCTGGTCCACGATTCCGACGACGCACGCATCGACTGGAAGCTCGACGCCGAAGGGGTTACAAGCCTCTTTTCCAGAGACCCACAAGACGAACTCTGAGGCGCCCGCGCCGACCGAATCCAGCACGACTATTGGACTTCCGGCCGGCGTCCGATCGCTCCGCATAGGCTGCATTAGCAGCAATCTCTTGCCGTTAAGTCGCTCGTCCTTGCGCGTCGCGACCACGTTCCCTATTATTTTGCCAAGCCTCATGCCACGATTCTCCGTTTAAGGTCAGGGGGCTTTCTAGCCTGCCACACAATCCGAACAATCATCTGCGATACAATTGCCCGATTATACAATCAGACAACAATTGGCAGATTTGAAAGTCCGTCCAACGCCTTTCCGACTTGCGATTGAAAACACAGCCAGCTATGATTGCCCCTTGGGCAAGTAGTCTATAGCATAATCTCAGTCCTTGCTCAAATGATGATTTCTAGACTACTGCAAGAGGGAGACCATGGCAGCAAATAGCGGTCGCGGAAGGTCTGATCTTATCGCGAAGACCGCCATTGTGACGTTGAGCGTTGCGGGCGTTCTATGTGGGTTTTACATAATTTACGAGCTGCGTTCTCTCATCTACATGATGCTCTTCGCGTCTATTATTGCGTATGCTCTAAGCCCAATCGTCGGTCGAATGGAAGACGCGGGCATAAATCGCACGCTAGGCATAATCGTCATCACCACGCTGATAACTGGCGGCATTGTCGCCTTGCTGCTTTTTGTTATCCCCACAATACTCAGGGAGATAGCGGAGTTCTTCCAGGGGTTTCCGACCTACTTCGAGCAAGGCCGTGCATTGCTTATATCCCTCTGGGAGAGGTTCTTTGGCGAGAGCTTCCCATCCAACGTCCAGTCGTTTCTGGATACTATCGCTCCCAGTTCGGCCACGCTGAAATCCATCGCATCAAAGGCCATCAAACCTCTCGGAACGCTTCTTGCAGGGGCATTCACCGGCGTCGTTGGATTCATCGTATGGATTGTTGGGCTTGCAATTGCCCCGGTGGTGATATTCTATCTGTTGCGTGATTTTGAGCGAATTGTGGACGGCGCGGTCGCGCTAATTCCTGTCAGCCGAAAGGAAACTGTGGTGAGTTTATTCAAAGAGATCAATGAGACGCTGGGGAATTTAATTCGAGGCCAGCTGCTGGTTGCGCTAATTCTCTCGATTTTCTACAGCGCGGGATTCTATTTTATCGGCGTTCCTTATGCAGTACTACTCGGCTTCATATCGGGCTCTGCAAACATCATCCCCTACTTCAGCCTCGTCGTCGGTCTAATCCCCGCCATTGTGGTCGCCTCCATTCACTTCGCAAACTGGGTTGAGCCGCTCTACGTGGTCCTTCTCTTCGCAGTGGTCCAGACGCTGGAGGGTTTTGTCTTAACCCCTAAGATAGTCGGGAAAAAGGTCGGCCTGCATCCGCTTCTGATCATCCTCGCGCTCCTCGTCGGCGCCTCGTTGGGCGGCATAGTAGGTGTGCTCCTGGCCGTGCCAAGCGCGGCTGTGTTGAAGGTAGTCGTAACGCATTTCCATCGGAAACTGAAGGGCAGAACTGAGCAGGAGGAGGCATCGGGATCATCCATTGATGGCGAGATCACGCAAGAGCAAAGCCCTGATGCGGCTCCGCACGTCGATTCAAAGACCTCGCCGGCAATTGAGGCTCAAAAAGATGGCGAAGAGGCCCAGCAGAATGATGAGCGACAGGGCAAGGACCCTTGCCAATCATCGTAGCGCGGATTGATCCCGGCTCGGCTGCGGACGGTCTAATACCCCCCGGCGCTGCGATAACAGTGGTCAACGACGAGCGCATTGACGACCCCATAGACTTCATGTTCGCCGCACAAGACTGCCAGCTGGACATCTCGTTTGTTGGCCCCGATAAAAGGCGCTGCTCAGCGCTGATACATCGGACCGCCGGGGAGCAGATCGGGCTCACATTCGAGCCAATCAAGCCCAAAATGTGCCCAAATAAC
>JAGHCW010000131.1 GCA_021160245.1 bacterium
GCATAAGGACTTTAGCGCGGGTGGTCTCCGCGTCAAAGCCGTCATGGCTAGTCGCGATTGCGGCCAAAGAGACCGTCCGCCGGCTGGCAAGATGGCCTCGCTGTGTTCTGATCGAGGTCGAGACGAGCTGCAACCTCCGCTGTCCCTGGTGCGACTTGATACTGGACGTCTCGCGCAGGCGGCCGCAACCGACTTATGTCTTGGTCTTTCTGAACCCCCATATTAGGTGAATCAGTTTAGATTAGGCAGCGCCGGTACATTTTTTGACAAGCGATCGAAGCTCATCGCTCTGGTAGTGAAAACCGGCGACAATGACTCTAAGATTCTCAGGCAACTTCGCATACCCCCATAGCCATCGCCGCTTGGTCTCTTCAAAACTGTTTCGGGCGAAGTAGTGAGGCAGGTTCACATCGAAGAACGAGATTGTGTCCGCGTCTCTCAGGGCATTGGCGTCCCTGTCGGCTCCTGTTTCGTGATGGCATACGAGGTAGAACACTCGTTCAGCTAGTTGCTTACTTACATGACATCGCCTCATTAGTTCATCCAGAACCCTAGCGCTGTTCAGGGCGTGAGCTTGTTTGAACTCGTCGTAACTCTCGTAATCCTCACGCCTGACTTTTCGCTCCTCGACCGCTCTTTCAATATCATGGCCCAGGGCCGCTATTTGCAGCGCCTCATCAGCGTCAGGCTTCAATTTGAGCAACCAATGCAGTGTGTTTTGGGAATGGACATCGTCTTCAGGAACGGTGGAACCTTCGATAATCTGCTGGAGTTCCTTCTTCAAATCAGCGATGCTCATGCCGGTACAGAAGCACCACCCTCCTAGCGTTTTCGATGTTCATCACCAAAGCGATCAAGCCGAGCGTCGCAACAGGCTGGTTAAATAAGGCCCCAAGGAATACTGTAAACATCCGAACATCGCGCCCGATTCTAAAGTAGTGTCCCTTTGAGCTAAGTTTCTTCTTCATAAAACCGTCGTATTTGTCGGCTGTGTAGCTGTTCATCAGAGTGCCTATGATAGCCAAGAATCCGAGCAGAATGACCGTGAGACTTGCGTTTCGGTAGCACACATGCCACGTCAAACCTAATAGGAGAAAAGCATCTGCGTAGCGGTCCAGGACGGCGTCAAACCATCCACCGAACTCCGTAACCTGACTCTTGAGCCTCGCTACCTCACCATCACAGCCGTCGATAATGGAAGACAGCTGCGCAAGTATCCCGCCGATAGCCAGGTTGATATAGCCTCCCAGGAAGAAGAAAACGCCTCCCAATATACCTACGCCAAACGAGGCAAGGGAAACAGCGTTTGGCGGTATCCTCGTTCTCAGCAGTAGTTTCGTAATCCTGGTCGAGATTGGCCGGTTCAAGCGCCTCGAGACGGGGCCATCTGTGGGTTTCTTCAAGCTGGCAAGAAGAACCCTCTCCGCGTTCCTAAAAGCCTTCTCATCATCGACATCAATCCAGTAGTGTTCTCCGATATCGAGGGCCTTGGCCTTCCCTTCTTTAACCATTGCCCTTATCCCACCCGAAAGTGTGCTATCTCCGCTGCTTACGCTATCTTCGAGGGCTGCAAATATCGCCGTAGAGCAAAGAAACGCTCCCGTGTCGTATGCGTTGTATTCCTTTAGGTTCTTTCCTATGTTGAGTATGCTGTTATCTTCAACCAGAACCTTAGTGACATCGTCGATATCAACGTTCTGGTTGCCCTTGATCCTGTAATCCACGGCGAGGATCACATCCCCATCCCCGACTGTTTTTTTTCTGAGCTTTACTAATACCTGCTCGTCAAAGATGTGATCCGCCATCAAGAGCACAAAATCGCCCGTCAATTCGCTCTTGGCCTTGAGAACAGATAGGCCGTTATCCCTTTCCCAGTCGTCATTTATGACGTGGGTTATGCGTAGGGCTCTTTTTTGGGCCAGTCCGTCAAGAAAGCGCCTGACCTTTTCACCGTTGTGGCCTGTTACTATGTAGAAATCGGCTAGTCCAGCAACCTTCGCGGTCAGAATAGCGCGTTCGATAATCGGTAATCCCAAAAGGGGGATGAGGGGCTTTGAGTCTCCCCTAGGTGACAGCCTGCTTCCCCGCCCAGCTGCGATGATCAGGCATTTCATACTTGATGTTCTCTCCCCCGTTGATGAAGAGCTCTACCATTTGGTATGCCTCATCATCGGTAAACTGCTGTGGTGGATGCTTCATGAAGTAGGCCGATGGCCCATATAGGATACCGCCTTCGCCTCTTTCAAGTGCCAGCTTGCAGCACCTGATGGCGTCTATCACAACACCGGCGGAGTTGGGTGAGTCCTCCACAGACAGCCGTAGTTCGAGCGATATGGGAACGTCTCCAAATATCCTGGCTTCCGCCCTGATGAAGCAGACCTTGTTGTCTTTCTGCCATGGAACCCAGTCGCTCGGGCCAATGTGGATGTTCTCGTCCTCAAGCCGCCTAGACAGCTGAGATTGAACAGCCTCGGTCTTGGACACTTTCTTGGAGGCTAACCGGCTTCCATCGAGCATGTTCAGAAAATCGGTGTTTCCACCGGTATTCAGCTGATAGGTTCGCTCGAGCTTCACGCCCCTTTTCTCGAAAAGATCGGTCAACACCCGATGGACAATCGTTGCTCCAAACTGGGACTTTATGTCGTCGCCGATGATGGGTATCCCACGTGCAGCAAAGCGCCGGGCCCATTCGGGGTCGCTGGCAATGAAAACAGGCATGCAGTTTATGAACGCCACGTGCGCCTCCAGCGCACAATCCGCGTAGAATCGGACCGCCCTTTCTGACCCAACCGGCAGATAATTTACCAGAATTTCCGCACCCGATTCCTTGAGCGTCATAACTATATCCTCTTTTGTGGCCTCCTTTTGGTCCGACAAAAGGAACCTATAACGCTCATCGTAGTTATTCATGTGCTCGGCAAAGCTGTCAAGAACTCTCCCCATCCGCACAATAGTGCCCGCCCTCGGCACATCGGGGCAGAAGCGCTTGGTGCAGTTCGGAGGTTCAAAGATGGCCTCCGCCACATCCTTCCCAACCTTTCTCTTGTCTATGTCGAACGCGGCTACTACCTCTATGTCGCATGGCTTGCAATCGGCGATCGTCCAGTGCATCAAGCCAATAGCGTCTTCAATTTCTTTGTGCCGGTAGTACTCGATGCCCTGGAGCAATGAACTCGCACAATTCCCAATTCCTACAATAGCAATCCTGACTCCGCTAGTCACAAACAACCACCTCTCTCCATTCGCTCTGGCTCTTCCTAACAGACTGATAAAGTTACACTCTATATCGTTACGAATTTATATTATCTCCTGCCCGAGCCTGGGTGTCAAGAGTTTTGTGACCCCCAACTTAGCCTATTATGCCACCACGCTTGGACCATATAAATGGGAATGATGCGCGGGGCACATCCATATATTGTGGAGCTATGTAGTCTAGTATGGCCATCAGCAAGCAACCGAAACCCAAATTCTTGGGTTTGCACGAGAAGAGCATCTGTTAATGTAGTGTTATGGGTATCTTATCCTCGAGGCGCATAAGGACTTTAGCGCGGGTGGTCTCCGCGTCAAAGCCGTCATGGCTAGTCGCGATTGCGGCCAAAGAGACCGTCCGCCGGCTGGCAAGATGGCCTCGC
>JAGHCW010000188.1 GCA_021160245.1 bacterium
CAAGACTTCGCCTCGTTCTGGATTATCTCAATGTAATCCGGATTCTGCTCAATCAGCACGAATCTCCGCTCGAGCTTCGTGGCGGCCTTTCCCACTGTGCCAATACCGGCAAATGGGTCCATAACAACGTCTCCCTGAAAAGAATAGTAGGAAATCACTTTTTCTGCCAACTCAACCGGAAAAACGGCTGGGTGGCGCTTGTCGTGAGCAGGTTTGATATGCCAGACGTTAGTGCGCTCATAATCCCCTTCAATCCGAGAAGCCTTGACCATGTGAGGTTCGGGATGTGCCCGGATGTTCCAGTCTATAAGTTTGTCAGTTTGCTTGCGATAGACAAGAACATATTCAGTGACTGGGACCGGTTTGTATTGAAGCGGATTCCGATCGGCAGCAAATCGCCGCCCTCGGCCTGTTGCCCAGCCGGCCCCCTCTGGCTTTGCCCAAATAATATCGTCAATGAAGTCGTATCCCTCGTCAATAAAAAGCCTATGCATGTCAAACGGCACAGCGATTCGCTGGGAGGCTTTAGTCCGATTGGCACGCCTAATGAGCACAGGGGACACGTTCATTACGAAGAACCGCCCTTCGGCAAGGACACGATGACAGTTGTGTATCACCTTGCGGATTTTCAGCAGATACTCTTCATAGCAAATGTAGTCCGTGTATTCTGGCCTGGCGTTGTAGTAAGGTGGGGAAGTGAAGACGAGGTCCGCACTGCCGGCCGGCAGGTCTTGGAGAATCTGCTCGCAGTCGCCTGAGGCGATGGTGTTGCGCATGGACAGAGGCAGCTGGTGGCTATTTGATCTTGTCCGGGCTCGCTCCCTCACCTTTTCACTTCTGCCCAGCAGGCGAGCCTCCAGAACGGAGGCTTCTGTGGATTTGTTTTCGAGAACAAGCGACGTGCGAGCGTCTATAACAACTTCGCCAACCCGTTCCTGAGTGGCCTGGCTGACCAGCGGCGTGCGCCAAACGTGATAGCGATCATCAACCTCAGGCAGACCAAAGCCGACTACTTTCTCCAATTGGGCTTTTTCTAGCCAAAGAACAGCAACCTGCCTGGCCGATTGCACGTCTAGGACAGCGTAATTCCGTTCCTTGGTGACCTTAGCGCTTCTTTTCATAATTGCTCATAGCGTTATTATCAACGAGTCACCCAATTGTCTAACACACCCCAATACGCATCTCAATCTCAAGTTCAAGAACACCCACAATGTAACGCCGCACACACCCAAGAGACTCTAAACAATCAAAGACCTAACCGCGAGCGGCGTGCGATAGATTCTGCACCATATCCCCTACGGAAGAAGACCCGCGCGCGATGTCAATTATGCCTTCGAGGCGCATCGATTTCCCATGGGCGACAGCACTCGCTTGTGTCAGGACGAAGCATATTGCGCATTCATCTTCGGCCCAAACGGCCAGCATTGCCGGCGCCTCTTCATGAGTAATCATCTCATCTGCGTAGCCAAGCAATGAGACGATATGGTCTTTGGAGAAGGCGAGATGGAGAAGAGGCCCCTGAAAGCCGAAATGAGCGGCTGCTTCGGCCAGCGGGGTCGATGGCAGAGTATAGATGAAGAGATTGGCTCGCCCGAGCGTCCGGCCACAAGCGGCGTAGTCCTTGAAGTAATCGAGATTCGTCCGAAGGGCGCCGGCCTCGTTTATGCCAAGGATCCCTATGTCCTGCTTACTCTTCTTGGAATAGACAATCCCCGCGTCATGCAAAGCAAGCGCGCAGGCACTGACAACGGCTTTTGAAGCGGCGTCAAATCGCCGAAATCCCGCGACCTTATACCGAAGCACGGATTCATCCAGCAGTCGCTTTGTCAGCGACCTCGGATCAGCGTAAGGCCATTGCTGTTGCTGCATGACGCAGCCGAATTCATCTCGATTTAGCCATCCGACGCCGGTGATGGCGATCACACGTTTGTCGATCTTCTTTCTCCTGAATTAGCAGCGGGCTCAGCGGGAATGGGAGGCGCTCAAGTTCTTGAGCTTCTCACCCGCCGTGTTCGCATAATTATTGAGAAGAATCCTAAAAAGTTTTCGCCAATTGGTGGTGTCGGCCATCTGACACATCGTTGCCGCCGACGCCTCGAGCACAATCGCCTTGTCGAGGCCCTGCACGCGTATCGTAGTGGCAACCTCAGCTTCCAGAGCCATCATCCAAGGCCCGGGCACAAACCACCCCCAGAACTTGTCTATCGCCATGTCCATTACGATAGCGTTCGCTTCCGCCTCGCCTTCATTCTGCACAACCGCGTATCCCTCTGCGCGCAAATCATTACTCACTACATCGTAGATAACCGTCTCAACGGTCTGTCCTTCGGGGAGCAGTATCTCGCCAAGTGCCATGTCGAGATGATTGCGCTTTCTGGCTATGGCTCTTCTCTTTGTATCTTCCGTTGCCCGCCGCACGCCTCCGAATCCCAGGGATGGCGTGCTTGGTGAGGGGGAATTGTCCTGAAAGTTACGATTGTCCCGAATCGAGCGAATGAGAATTTGCTTACCATTTCCATCGCCCGGTTTTAACTTGGGCAGGTCCAATTTCAAATAGCCACGGTAAATCGGACGTCTAACCGTTCCCCACTTTGGTTCACACCCGGCAACACCAAGAGCGCTCATGAGGACGAGCAGTAACGCAAGACCCCTCATCGTAGCTTTCATCATCCTCTTACCCATAAATCATGGTTTGCTTAATGGTCGCTCACAAGAAACTCACGCTCTCAGAACCAAAGCCCCATTGATGCCTCCGAAGCCGGCGCTTGTTGACAGCGCAACTTCGCCATCTATGCGGCACGCCTTATTTGAGACCCAACCCCTCGCGTCATCATCAATGTCCAGAAGACCGATTGTCGGCGGCAAGACACCCTCCTTCAGCGCTCTCAGTGTGATGATCACCTCTATAAGGCCGGCCGCGCCCAACGTGTGCCCTATCGCGCCCTTGATTGAGAATGTTGGAACTGATCGTTCGCCGAGGGCCGATTTCAAAGCTCTTATCTCCATCGCGTCATTATATACCGTAGCCGTTCCGTGCGCCGAGACACAATCGATCTCGCCTTTGTCTATTCCTGACGATTCCAGCGCCTTTCGAATGGCGATCGCAAGACCGCTGCCATCGCGCAATGGGCCGGTCATGTGATGAGCGTCGTTGCTCAATCCCAGGCCCAGAACCTCCCCCAGAACGGGGCGACTCTCGCGCCTCGCCCGGTCCTCACTCATAACCAGCACAAGACCCGCCGCCTCGCCTAAGGTAAGACCATTGCGGTTCTTGTCAAAGGGACGTGCCATATCGGTGTCGAGCGCCATCAGCGAGGAGAAGCCGGAGAAGACGAACTCGCTCACGCAATCACACGCAACCACAAGCACGCAATCGCGCTCCATACGGCGGACCATCTCAGCAGCCCTTCCGACCGCAGCCGTCGAAGACACACATGCGGCCGAGATGACCATGCCCGGCCCATCGGTTCCGAAAAGCCGCATGACTTTTTTTAGCAGCAGATCGAGCCTGCTATCATCTCTATCTGGGCCGTTGTCTCCGCGGAGGACATGTCGCTCTAAAAGGTCGATCTCACCGACCGTCGTGGCCAGAATAGTAGAGGCATCTGGAGGGATGAGCGAGGCGCACCGGCGCATGATGGGGGAGAGCATTTGCATCACGAGCGACGAATCTGCATTCGGGTTGAGGTCAGGGGCGATGGCCGCATTGAGTGTTCTGAACGCGTTTGTGTCGAGCCGCTTGAGTTTCTTTACGGCGGTTTTGCCCGACATCAGACCGTCCCAACAGGCGTCCTCGCCAAGTCCGTAGGGGGTCATAAGCTCGCAGGTCGTGATGACCGCTCTTATCTCATCCAGTCGAACTCTCCCCTCACCCAGCGCTCGCGGCACTTTAGAAGAATCTCGGGCGCTGATATATAAAAATCCCTATCCAAGCCGGTAAGCATCTGGACGGTGAATCCCGTCGCGGCGAGACTGTTGTCCAGCCGGCGGACCTCGTATTCGATGTTTATCCTTGCGCCTTCGCAATAAAATAGCGACGCCACAATGGAGAATTCCTCATCCAGCAGGAGAGGACCGTAGTAGTCAACGTGCAGCTGGACAATCGGCGCCCGCACCTTGGCCTTCCTGAAATCCTCGAACGATAGGCCAATGTGCCTGAAGAGCTCGGTGAATCCCTGCTCAAAGTATGATGTATAACGGCCGAACCAGACGATGCCCATTGCATCAACCTCGCTGAAGCTCGCGCGCCCCTTGACTCTTATGACCAGTGGTTTGGGCGCCCCGGCCTGCTGTTCAAAATAACCATTTTGCTTGCGTCTAGCATTCATCTGACTCCAAACCACCCGTTTTGAGAGCGACTCGCAGCCGCAGCTCGCATACGCGCTCGTCGCCGTTTGAGATCGACGACCTTACCGCAACTTCATTCACTGTGATCATATTCAAGTTGCACTCAACGAGCAAATCCTGCTCGCTAGTTACGGGCAGAAAGAACTTCGCGGAGACTATCTCGATGAGCTCAACATCATCCGCAAGTTGGGCCTCGAGCATAGCAATCACAGCTCCCACTTGACAGACGGCAGGCAAAACAGGCCTGCCCGGAAAATGACCCTGAAAGCCCACAAAATCGTCCGCAAATCGGAAATGAGCGCAGAGCCCTCCGTCCTCGGTAGCCGTGAGGCCGGACATGCTACGAAATATCTGATATGACATGAGGCTCATTGGCGAACTTCCTTCAACCGAATGATGAGACTATAGCACCCGCGATGATTCTTGAGCAAGATGCCGTCCGGGTATAGCTTTCCGTTGCGCCGTGTGTATTCTCGATAGTGGATGGTTCTAACGAGCCGGCCATCCTCGAAACATCGCTTCCTAACAAGCGCCTTGTGTGGCCCCGCGAATACGTATTCGAGAGTGCGCGCCTCGTCTTTCGACACAAAGGTCACCCTATTGCGACTCTTCTTCACCTGGGCCGATGTGGGGGGAACGCGGTCGAAATAAATCGCCCGAATGTCACCGGCGATATTCTGCGCCCAATTTGGCATACGGGAGAATTGCTCAATTGCGAAGCTTGAGTCTATCGCATCGGCGTTTCCTGCAAGCTCAAAGAGCTTGAGCCCGACCGGGCTAAGGCCAACTGCTGTGAAGGTCTTTTGCTCATCGTTTACTGCGAGCAGACCTAGGGCCGCATAAGCGCGGAAGCCGAAGCGAAAGACAATGCTGCAAGTCAGATATTGCTCGTTGTGAAGGTCTTCTGCGAATTGCTCCCTGATGTCAGTAGGGCTATCACCCTTGACCGAGACGTATTTGACCCGCTCGAAGGGGACCCTACTGCATCCGGCGAGGCCCAGGAATAGTGTGAACATGGTCAGGGCTATGGCGCGTCGCATAATCAAGTGCAGGATGAGCCTTGGGGCCGTGCCCAAAGCCGATATAGCGAAGGCACGACGAGTATTGATGTGATGTAGCCGGCAAGCACTCCGATCACGAGCGTCTGGCCGATGGAAAATAGGAGCGCGTGCTTGGCAAACAGAAGCGCGCCTGCGCCAATTACAGTGGTCAACATGGATATACATATCGCCATCGAGGTTCCTATTCTTAGTCTATTGTGGCAAGCATAAACCATGAATACTCCGTAATCAATTGAGAGGCCAACCACGACCAGGGCTGCGACGACTCTTGCGGCATTCAAGCGCATCCCGAAGAGAGGAATCGCTCCAAGGACTATCAAGAGCGACGAGACCACAGGAACCAGCGCGATGGCGGCAAGTTTGACCCTACGCAGCAGCAGAAGCGTCAAGAGCGGTATTATGACAGCGGCAATTGCGGAGAGATAGAGCAACTCCGAGAAGACTGCGTCGGAAATGGCCTGGGAAAGAGCGCTGCGCGAGACGATGAACGTCCCGGAATGATGCTCGCTGATTTTCGTGAGCGCCGATACGGATGACTCATCGTCGGGGAAATAAGACAAGACCTGATAGCCCTCGTCTTTTTTTAGCACAAACTGGTCCTTAAGACTCTCGAAGAAACTGAGACCTTCTGGCCAATCACTAGAGTTCATCTTGGGGTACATGTCGTCGAAGAACGGAGCGAAAGCGTCCAAAGAGAAATGATGCTCGCTGCCGTGTTCACGAAGAAGGTCCGCTAACTTGGCCTCCCTGCCGGCTCTCCAGAAATCATTCCACCGGGCAAGATTCCTACCCCGTGTCCTCTTTGATGGCCAGACGGAGGTGAGTCGCGTGAAGTTCTTCTGCCCTAACTTCCGGGTGGCCTCACCTGACACATCTTCCTCGAGCTGAAGAGCATCCTCCAGCGTCTTGCCGGAACAGACGAGTATGGCAGGCCTATCTCGCCCGCCCCACACATCATGGAATCGTCTCTCCGCCTCCTTAATCTCAGGCTCGCTTCCGTCAAACTGATTTACATCGCTGTCGAATTTCACGCCGAGCGTGAAGAAGAGTGCGCCGAGTACGATGATGCCCCAGAGCGCCACGAGCAGATAGTCGGGGAATGCCCCAGATGGCCGTTCGTCAAATCGAAAGGCGCCGGGGAATCGGCTGCAATCGCCGGCTCGCCAGAATTGGGGAAGAATGAGAAGCGCGCCCGCGAGGCAGAGGGCGATGCTGATTGTGGCAAACAGAGCCAGATGATGATAGCCGATGACGCTGGAGAATACGAGCGACGCGAATACGCCCAGCGTCGTCAACGCGCCGATTGTTATGGGTTTGGCGACCGCTCGAATGGAATCTGCCCCAGGGCCTTTCATGCGGACCGCCATATAAGTATGAATCCCGTAATCTGCCGCAATGCCGATGACCACGGCCCCCATACCCACGGCGACATGCGAGATACTCCCAAGCAGAAAGCTCGAGACGTTGATCGACATGAGAACGGCCACAAGCGGCATGATGAAGATGGTGATCGCCCTAATATCTTTGAAGACAAAAAGGAACAGGAATAAGAATGCGGCCGAGACGATGATGATCGTCAGCCTGACGTCTCGTTTGACGACTTCCTCGTTGCTGATCGTGTGCAGATGCGCCGCGATGATATCGGTCGATACGAACTCCGGCAGGGCTTTTAGCTGTTTTCTTAGATATGAAATCAATTTCCTTGTGCCGTCCGCATCTGTGAGTGGCACTGGGGTCTCGAGCACAAGCATGGCATGCCTCCCGTCTTTGCTGACGAGATGACCATTCTCGATCAGAAGGTCGAATCCCGATGAGGATGATAGAGTCTTCAGCGAGCTCAGGATGCCCGTCTTAACGCCTAGCGGATCGGCCCTGATAAACGGTATCGTGACCGCGCTCGCGGGTGTCAACAGCTGCCGGAAGTTCTCTGCCATCTTCTTTTTGACGCCGTCCGGTGTTATCTGCTCGTTTGCCTCTTTCAGGGCTGATTCATCCAGGATTTGAGGCGCAAAGCTCAAGAACTCGAGCATCTCTTCCATAATGTTCGCCTCGGACGCAATGCCGATAATCTTCGTGATTTGTGGCGGCTTAAGCGTCTCAGCAAGAGCATCCACCGATTGAAGCAAGTCGTTTTTTGTGTATTCGGGAGACACAAGTCCGAAGGAGAGCACGACCCGGTCTGAGAGCTTTGACTCGCGCAAGAATCTCATGCAGCGGCGAACTTGGTTGTTTTGGGGGATGATCAGGTCAAAGTCGGCATCAAACGAGACGAAGCGAAGGCCGATGAGGGCGGCGATTACGAGTATAGAAATCGAGACGAGAGTTGACCACCTGCGCCCCCCAATCCAGCCGTATAGCTGTGAAAACCAATCAGGACGGATGTCAGGGGGCACGAGGCGGGATTTCCCAAACGGAGGCATCGATCTTTTCATTTAAGCGCGTATCTGAGAATATGAGCCGCGTGCTGTCGCCGCATTTCTCCTGGATGCGAATTTCCTGAATGTACTTCTCATCCGGCCTGAATGAGATCTCAATGCTCTTGATGACTTTTGAGATGACGGAGCTCTTTCTGGGCACGAATTTGAGCACTACGGGGCAGCTCTTGATAACGGATACTTCGTATTCGCGGCTGAGCAATAGGTACTCGCCGGATAGCCATTGTTTCATCTGCTCGACGGCCTTCTGCATCGGCGGGTTTTTTGAGAGCGGCGATTTCGTGGTCTTTTTTGTGTCCTCGTCCCACTGATATAGGACATTGTCCTTGATGATCATTGAGTATCGAAGAGGAGTTTTGACGTGCCAGGCAAGTTGAGCCGGTCTCTTTACGAACAGGTTGCCCTTCAACACGAGTTCTTGGTCCAAAATGGCCAGGCTCTTTCTCTGGACGAATCCGCTCTCAAGGGAGGTCAGTGATGACATCGTCTTCTGAAGCCTTTGAAGGACGGCCTCCACGTCGGGACCTATCTGGCCGGACGTGTTAGCTGAGGCTTCGCCGGCCGAGGCGCTGAAGGCGGCCAGGCACAGAGTAATGATGGATAGCGCGCGGCAGGCCCTCAATGCAAAAGCTCTCCTGCTCTCATCCCGCTCCCTTCGCATGTTTGCCATTTGCGCCTTCGTCCTCCCATATCTTTATCTCGCCCTTAGCGAGCAGTTTCCCATTAAGCGAGACCGTTCCTTCGACGATTCCAAAACCGCCATACTTCGCGGTCTCCTTCACCCTGATTTCCAGCACATCCCCGACATTCGCGGTTCCAAGAACCTTGAGATTCTTGACGGCAACTAGGAAACCCTCTAGCGAATAGCCCGGCGCGGCCATCATTCGGAAGCATTTGTGCGCAGCCTTTGTCTGGGCAATCATCTCGATGAAAACGAGCGCATCCAGCGTCCCATCCTCGGCGACGAACGGCATGGCCTCCGTGATGGTCACGGTGGCCTTGGCGGTGCGCTCGCCAACCTCGATAAGATGGTCAACGACCCGTATCGGCAGACGGTGTGGAATGATCCCCTCAATCAAGAGCGGCAGAGCGGTAATCTCGTCTTGTCGTTCTATATTCATCCAGCATAGTGGGTCGGAGGCGAGGTAGTTGCCCGTCAACTGGTATGCCGCGCCTCGGCAGCCATAGCAGCCGTCCTTTTTCTCGCACGTTCCACAAGGGCCTTGTATTGTGTTGTGATAGTTCTTCAGGTCTCGCATGACCTCGCTTGTGCTCAAGATGTCGGCAAGGGCCAGCTGCCTTATGCTGCCAATTGGGATGGTTACGCCGACGCACGGGAAGACGTCACCATGCGAACTTACGAGGCAGGAAAAAAGATGCCGCATACATCGGTGCCCGAGTAGTGGGGGCTGAGGGTCCCAGGCGAGGCCGTATTCATTCCGGTCGATTGCGCAAACCTCGGAAAAAAGAGCATGGAGCCTCTCTGGCTCAACTTCCAGCCACTGATTGCTATTCGCGTTTCCCTGAGGCGTTATCATCTCGAAGTAGGGGACGATCTCCTGGTCTCGCAACCACCTCCACATTTTTGGCAGATCGTCGATGTTCTGCTTGCAGATGATAGTGCTGACCGCCAAAACCGCGCTCTTGGAGGGGTAGCCCGCTTCCTTTAGATTTGCGAATGCTGAGCGGATTATCTTGAATGACCCGGGCCTGCCGGTAAGCGTGTCCTGTGTTTTCTCATCAAATGAGTTCATCTTCAATATGACCCGAACGTCCAGGTCAATGAGCTCTTTTGCGACTTCGGCCGATAGATTCGTCCCGTTTGTGAACATCTCCACGCAAAGTCCCTCGTTCCTGATGAACCTCAGCGTCGGGAGTATCCTGGGGTGGAGCATCGGCTCTCCGCCTAGGATGATAATCCGCTTTGCCCCTAAGTCTTTTGCCTGCCGGATAACATCGCGAACTTCCTCGTCCGTGAGCTCATTTACGAGGTCAGACGCCTTTGGGACATAGCAATATGGGCAGTTGAAATCGCAGCGCAAGCTCAGCTCGAGCTCCATAGATAGAAGCCGCCCCTCTCTGACAGCCTGCTCAATCTGCTCTTGAGACTCGCACCCCGGAACGCTTATGTGGCAGAGCGGCAACTTGCTGGCTCCTCTCTAAAAAAGCGAACCGGTTTTCGCGACCCCTCGTCATAGACGCGTCGTCGAATTGCAGCCTCATCCAAGACAACCACCTCGGGTCTCACTCGCAGTCTAGCCTGGAGCCTCCGGATTATCTCGTTCGCCTCGGCAGACGGGTCCTTCAGCGCTACATATATGGTTAGGATATCGGATAGATTGGCATCTGTCCGCAACTCAAGATAATAGTCGCAGACGGCGTCAATCTCGTCTAGTACCGAGTAAACGGTCTGGGGGTATAGCGTCGTACCTCGGACTTTCATCATCTGCTGCTTTCTGCCGAGAATGGGACCCAGCCGAGGCGTTATTCGTCCGCATGAACAAGGCTCGTCGATAAGGAAGCTGATGTCTCCCGTCTTGAAGCGGATGAGCGGCATTCCCTCAACCATCATGGGTGTTATCACGAGCTCTCCGATCTGTCCCGGCGGCAAGACTGAGCCCTCGTTATCTACTATCTCGGCGATGGCGAGGTCGGGATGCAGATGCCCCCCCGCCTGGGCTGCGCATTCGCAGAAAGTCGTTACCATCTCGGACGAGGCGTATGTGGAGAAGACCTTTGCGCCCCAGATGCTCTCCAAGTCTGCGCCCACCTTCAGAGGCGCAAGTCGCTCATCACGCAACGGCTCCCCTATGCAGACAAGTCGCTTAACTGCGGTCCTTCTGGGGTCGATGCCCTTCTTCTGAAGATGAATCCCAAGCCTCCTCAGGAATGTGGGGACACCCACAATCGCGGTAGGGTTCATCCTCGCTATGATCTCCGTGTGGCTCTGAGGCGTATTGACGCCGTTGCGAATCGCCGCAGCGCCTAAGGCCCGGGTCCCAAGGAAATAGGCCAGGCCCGCGACGAAGCATCTGTCAATCGTGCAGGTCAAGAGGACTATGTCGCTAGCTGTGATGCCACAAGCTGCAAACGACTTCATCTCGTTATACTCCAGCCGCCGCAGGTCGTGTTCAGTGTACATCACCTGGGTTGGCTTGCCGCAGGTCCCGGACGACAGAACGATATCGACTATCTGATTTGAAGAGACGGCGCGGAACTCATCGTTTGCCAGCTCAAAATCCGTCTTATCCGTAAATGGCAGATCGGACATCTGGTCAAGAGTTATCCGCTCGATGTCCGGGGCTAGGTCTTCGAGAAGCTTTCTATAATAAGGCGAATTAGCCCGACAATAGGCCAGATGCTCTCGCAGGTTCTTCTGCTGGACGTCCCTGATGGCCTTGGGATCGGAGAATGCTATGTCCAAATGTCGATGGAGCTCGATTATTCCGCCTCTTGATCCATTTCAGCAGTCCGGGCCGCGATGATTGCTCGGACGTGATTCTTCAGTTCAAACGGTTTCATTTTCTTAAACACTTCCCACTTAAGTGCAGGGAGCTTATACAGCTTTATCTTACCCGGTTGAAGCACAAAGTCACGTGAGGGTATTTTCTCATTCCCGACGACGCACATGGGCACGATGGCGCATTGAGATTCAAGCGCGATGCGGAAGATAGAACCGTGGAATTGCCCCATGTCGGAGCTTCCTGACCGCGTCCCCTCAGGAAACGCGACTATGGAGACGCCATCTTTGAGCAATCTGAGCGCCTTGGCGGAGAAATCAGCGAATGATATCTCGTTGACGCTGAGATAGCCCGCCATCCGTGCTGCTCTACCCAGAATAGGGATATTAAATGTCCAGGTATTCGCTACTTGGACAGCTTCAAACGGGAGACAGCCCATCAGGAATGGGTCCGAGGCGGAACGGTGATTACAGATGAAGATGAAGGGGCCAGGGCCGTCATCGGGACCGAGATTTCTGTAGCGAACTCTTATCAACGGGAAGGCAAGCCCATATATCACTGCAAGGCCATACCAGCTGATGCTTCGGCGAAGCCGCCTCAAAGCGAGCCTTCGAGAGAAAATGCCAATGATAAGAACCGCCGGGACCAATGCTAAAACGGCGAGCGGTGTAAAGAGCAGCAGCCACACGTAGAAGAACGTGTTGAGATAGACGACGCGAAAATCTCTGTATTTTCTAAGGCCCCAGAAGAATGACAATGTGGATTTGAGTCGCCGGAGACGGGGCATCTCTACACCGTCCTCAAACCGGTTTCTTGTCCGATTGGCTTTCCAAAGAGAGCTCAATGACATAATCATAAACGTCGCCTAAGGTCCGGATGCCTCTGAGTCTGGGGTCATCACGAACCTTGACGTCGAACTTCTGCTGCAATCCAACGGCCAGGTCCACAACATCTAGGCTGTCCAAACCCAAATCATCAAACAAGTGCCTCTCGCGCAGAAGGTCGGCTTGCTTGATCTCAAAGGACTCCTTGAAAACCTCGTTGACCGCCGCGACTATCTGCTCATTTGTCATATCCAACCAGGTCTCGCTCCTATCAATTCTCGGCCTTCTTGCAGACTAAGGCCGCGTTTATTCCGCCAAATGCAAAGCAGTTCTTGATAAAAATATCAATCTTGCGGCGTAGTAGGTTGATTACATGATGCGGTCCACTGCAATCTGGGTCAACATTCACAAGGTTCAGCGTCGGGAATATCGCGCCTTCTGCCATCATGGCAAGTGACACTATAAGCTCAAGCGCGCCCGATGCGCCGAGGGTATGTCCGATATGCCCTTTGAGGCTGCTCACAGGCACGTTGTCCCCCAATATCTGGCTTATCGCTTCCGCCTCTTCCTTATCCCCCTGGAGCGTCGCAGTTGCGTGGGCATTGATGTAATCAACGTCCGCCGGGGAAATCCCCGCGTCTTTCATCGCATTGCTGAGGCAGGAGATTATTGAGGCGCTGTTTGATTGGCTGATGTGCGCTCCGCTGCCGCAGGTGTTGTATCCGATGATCTCCCCATAGACCTTCGCCTCTCTTCTCCGAGCATGATCGTATTCCTCAAGCACTATCATTCCGCTACCCTCGCCGCAGACAAGTCCGTCTCTATCTTTGTCGAATGGCCTCGGCGTTTTTTGCGGCTCGTTATTGTAGTTTGTGGAAGTCGCCATAAGAACGTCAAATATCCCGGTTACCGTCGGATGAAGCTCCTCTGCCCCGCCGCAAAGCGCCAAGTCCTGCCTGCCGAGACGGATCAAATCGTATCCGACGCCGATTGCCTGCAAGGCAGACGCACACGCCGCAGACGTTGCCATCACGCAGCCCGTAATTCCGAGCAGCTGCGCCACGTTCATCGCTGCCGTGTGAGAAACGCACTGAAAGAACTTTGTCGAGGTTAGGTTCGTGATGTTCCGCTCTGGCAGAATCGTATCATAAGCCTCGAATATGCTCTGAGCGCCGCCCATTGTTGAGCCGATAATGCACCCCATACGACCCGAAGTCCGCGCCTCGTCCTCTATGCGCGCGTCCTTGAGAGCTTGCTGAGCAGCCTGCGCGGCGAAGAGACTCATCCGGCCCATTGTCCGCCGATACTTTCGGGGGATCGCTTTGGGATTCACAAGCTCGGCCGGCGCCGCGACGAGGCTTTTGAGACCGGTCAGTTCATCCCACCCGTCCATGAACCTGACGGCGCTTCTGCCTTGTCTTATGCCCTCAATAAGCGAGGGGACATCGCCGCCCAAACCAGAAACAGCGCCTACTCCGGATATAATAACTCTCTTCAATCTTGTATTCTCCGATTTCTTAGGTCGCCCGTCGCCTTGCTCGTGCGCCAGGCTATGTCCGACAAGTTGGCGAAGGAGGATTCTTCCCATATTCCGCCTGCCGGAAACATCTTACATGGCCATGCCGCCGTTGACGCCGATGACCTGTCCATGAATGTACATGTTCTCCTCGGTGCAGAGGAAATCAACGAGCGCAGCTACGTCTTCTGGCATGCCGAAGCGATTTAGTGGAATGAGCGGCAGTATCTCGCCCTTGTTAAGACCAGCAGTCATGTCAGTCTCGATAACGCCCGGGGCAACCACATTGACTAGTATGTGCTTCCGTCCGACCTCTCTCGCCAGCGCTTTCGCGGCGCCTATTAGCCCCGCCTTTGACGCCGAGTAATTGACCTGACCTCCGTGTCCGATTTGGCCAGAAATCGAGGAGATAACTACGATGCGGCCTCGTTTGACACGAAGCATCGGAAACAGAATCGAATGTATCACATTGTAAAAGCCGTCGAGATTGGTGGACAGCACGGTATCCCACTCATCTTTTGTCATCCAAACAAGGAGATTGTCACGGGCGATTCCAGCGCAGAACACAACGGCATCTGGGGGGGTCTCATTCGCTCTATCCTCAAGAGACTCTCTCGTCTGCTCATAATTAGAGATATCGAATGACAGTGGCAGGCACAACCGTCCTAGCGACTCAACCTCCGCTCCAACCGCCGCCGCCGCCTCGTGATTGCTGTAGTATCCGAGCCATATATCAAAGCCGGAACGGGCGAGGCGCAACGCTATTGCGCGTCCAATGCCACGGCTACCTCCGATAACAAGCGCGGTTTTCTCATCTCTGCTCATTTGCAGATATCCCTTAGAAAAATGTTCCCACGATAAACGCCACGAAATCAGTTCCGGCGTTATCTCGATGAAACCCGCCGTTTGAGATGTGCCCAAATCGTATGGCTGCGAAGATTGGCTCCCACGTCTTGAACGAGAGCTCCACGCCCAGTCCGGCCCTCGGGTTGAAATTGAACCTAAGTCCCTGCCCCGACCGCCGGAAATCTGTGTAAATAACGCCTATTCCCGCCTCGAGATAGGGACGTATGCCGCCGGGGAAATCGCCCAGATAGTTGAATACTAGCATTCCGATCGAGGCCATAGCTCGACGGTTGGGACGGACTGTCATTCCGGTCGCGCACTCGAGTTTCAGGCGCAAGCGCTTTGGTACCTCGTGGTGACTGAACTTCGCATAGTCGAGGATCGCACAGCCCGAAAGCAGAGCGAAGCTGCGGTCGAAGTCTGGGTTATAGGTGTTCCCAAGCACTGCTGACACCCCATAGCGGTTACGGATGCTTTTGGTCTCATTCTCCTCTGAGCAAGCTCTGCCTGGAATCGCCACTGCAATGACAACCAAGAGAACCAGCGGAAATAATGCAGTACGAACCGGATGCAGACCAGCTGCTGTCAAATCTGTGATCGAATGGGAGCCCATTAAGAATTGCCTCTTGGTGTCATCTAAGGAGATTCCATATAGCTGATGGCGCAGATTACTGGATTAGTATAGATTTGCAAGGGCAAGAGAACGAGGTAGAGAATCAGATTGAAGTTTAGGGCGGGCTTTCCAAAGGCAGAGCATAAGTCGGATTTTGGGGTCGTGGCGTGCCGGGGCTTGTCTCCGCCCGTCTATGTATTAGGGCAGACACAAGGCCTGCCCTTTTGTGTGGTATGCCGAATTCAGATATCCCGTTGCATTCCTATCGAAAAGGCCCTCATGTCATTGCCTTTTCTTTGGCTCTCAGCTCTTCAGCGCGGCCCGGACTTTCGACGCTAGCAGGGCGAGTTGATATGGCTTCTGCGCTAGATCGAGCGCGCCATCATCAATCATCTTCTGCACCTTATCATCCATAGTATAGCCCGAAGCAAGAATGGCCCGAACATTCGGATCGATCTTTTTGAGCGCTGTAAAGCACTCACTGCCGCCCATCTCAGGCATGATCATGTCGATTTTTAACACCCCCAGTTCGAGAATGGCCACCTGTTGGGTTTGAGTCCTCAACAGATGCGCATACATCTCCTCTTCCGCAATCTTCCGTTCTGCAACATCGCGACTGGCGACGGAGATCACATCCCGATCGTCCAAGATGCCGCGTGAAAGCTCCGTCTCAACGTGTAATATCCCACCATCTTTGGTCCGAAATCTCTCTTTCGTTTTCTGCCGTCTCCCATAAGCCGCCTCAGCAAGAGCTCACCCCGCCTTAGCCATTTGATCGGGCGCATATAGCAACCGGAAACTCTTGCCCAAAAGGTCTTGCTCAGAATAGCCTAAAGACTCTTCCACAGCCCTATTGGCACGGATTATGGCTCCCCCGAGATCCGTGATTAGCATAATGTGGTCCTTGGGGTTGCGATGCCCCTTCATTTCGTCATCCAAGTGTCGTTCATCCGCGCCGTCGGGCGATAGCGCCGAGGAGGCGGCACGATCAGGGGAGAAGGCCTGAGAGTCGCCGGGCAAGTCCACGGACAACTCTCGATCGATGCATTGCTGAAGAACTTTCAGCACGAGATTCTCGTCTTGCGGCTGCCATACATATTGTGCGATGCTGTTCTCGCAGAACAACTCCATGCAGACGAAACTCATTCCGGGAGGGGAAGATGGGAAATCAGAACCGCAGGATGACACTCTCAATAGTAATCCTCTTATCCGCATTTCTGTTCTCAAGCGCCTCGGCAGCCGGCTCCGACATCAAGGAACTGGATAAAGCTCTTATCGAAGTGATCGAGCAATTTGACAAGATCATAGTTCAAGATGGCCCGGAACGCATCAGCTTTCCTTGGGACCCGGGTCAGCACGAGATCGACGTAACCGTTAAACCGCCTGATTTCACATCTTATTGGACGTTTACGCCAAAGATCGGCGAGAGACCGCGGGTGCGGGATATTGACGGCGCTATCACGAGTAGCATATTCGTCGGCACAAAGCGCGTGGGCAAGAGATTCGCGGTCGAGAACTGGCGCGTAACCTGGGAGCGTCGAGGCGATGGCTATATCGCCAAATCAAAGGAGATTGTTCAGAGGTTTGACGAGCTCTACATCCCGTTCAACAGTGAGAAAGACAAGCTCTTCCCGCAGAAGGTCTATCAGTTTGAGAATATGCAGTTTGAGCACGACCGAATGCAATACACAATCCCGAAGGGCAAGATGGTCATCGTCGAGGCGGACGGCAAGCCGTTTGCGGCATACATATTTGGCAAGGGTAAGCTCTATTACGATCCGCCGAGGCAGCTTGCCAAAGACGTTTTGGATTCTGACCGCGAGGCGCAGCAGCTGAGGTTCCATTTGAAGACGGATAAGCTCAAGGGCTCTAAATTCAAGAATGCGGTTATTCTAGGTCACCCAGTTTGGTTTGGGTCTTTCCTCGGTGAACTTGAGCTGACGGAAGTTTCCGATCCCAAGCTCGAAAAGAGAGCCCACAAGGCTTTTTTTGAGAGGCTGTTGCCCTCAATGAGGGGCCTAGGCCTGGCATTCGGCGGATCGAAGCGGACGATCTGCCGCTTCCTGACCGATCCCGGTTCATTTTTCATTGATTTTGACACTGCAAAGCACGACCTGCTGTGCTACTCATACCAGCCCTCGAGGGTCAGAGAGGTGAGACTATTGGGGCGCTCCAAGAGGCGGCTCTCTGCGAGAAAATACAAGTGGTTCAAGATATATTGTGAGTATGACGAGGCGAGGCAGCGGGAGACCATGTCCAGACATCAATTGGAGCGCGAGAGCAAGGACGAGGTCAAGACGAACTCGTGGTCTGTGGATGTGAAGTTCGAGAAGGGCATGCTCGACAAGGTCAAAAAGGGCAAGTTCGAGATAGCTTTTGAATACGAGACGCTAAGGCCAAATGCCAGTACTGCCGAATTCGACTTCTCTACCCTTAAACCGACTGCAGTAACCGACCCTGGCGGCGATGATATCCTGTTCTTCGATATGGGATGGAAGCTGCTCATCCCGGTGGACCCCGTCGATGCGGCAGCGCGCAGAATGAACGTGCTCCATGCTGAGGGCAGGGAACCTGGCGATATCGACTGGACGCACAGTTATATGGATGGTTGGCTTCCTGATACCGGCTACTTGGATTGCAAAGCCTTTGAACTGAAGATAACCGTTCCGGAGAAATTCGATGTCGCTTCAGTGGGGAAACTACTCGAAGAGCGCGTGCAAGACGGATATCGAATGAAACACTGGATTGGGGAACACTGCGTTAGATTCCCCGGATTCATCATAGGGGAGTTCTCACTTCTTAATTCGTCTGCGACCACGCCCATTCTGGTTTATTCCAAGGACGACAGTCAGGCTAGAAAATACGTCCTCCCGGAGATAGAGAGCAGTTTGCTCTTGTACAGCAAGCTATTCGGTGAGTACCCCTATTCGAAACTCTCCGTCTGCCCTGTTAATTATGGCCATGGCAGGGGCTTTGCCTCGCTTGTAACGATTACAAAACGGAGAGCGAGCCTAGGCGATAGGCAGGCGGGGCTTTATTGCCACGAGGTGTCTCATCAGTGGTGGGGCAATATCGTCGGGTGGTTTTCGTCAAATGACCAATGGCTCTCCGAGGGTTTCGCCGAGATGTCCACGCTTCTGTATCTTCAGTCCGCACGTGACAACAAATCGGTCAAGAAGAGGCTCAAGGACTGGGGCTACATGGCGAAAAAACAGGATGAGAAGGGAGCGATTTGGCTTGGTGGGTACCGTCTGCGAGAGGGTTATTTCGATCTCACCTATAGCAAGGGCGCGTACGTGATGCACATGTTGCGGATGATGCTGGGCGATGATGAGTTTATTCGCATCTTACGGACATTCGTTGACCAATTTCGGTGGAAGCGGGCCACGACGTCCGACTTCCAGGACGTCTGCGAGCTCGCGCTCGGCCACGACAGGTTGATTGAGCTCGGCGGCGAGCCAACGCTTTCATGGTTCTTCGAGCAGTGGATATACAGCAACGGCTACCCTAAATACGAGTATTCTTGGACGAGTAAGGAGGCCGAGGGTGGCACTTGGGAGCTTACCTGCAAGATCAAGCAGGTCGGCGACAAGCTCTTTAAGATGCCGATACCGATATGGGTCTATGCGGAAGACGACGATCAATACCTGTTGAGAAAACTGGTTTTTGAGAGAGAGCATGAATTCGTCATGTCCGTCCCCAAAAAGCCGAAGAAGGTCGAGCTCGACCCATTCAACAGCGTTCTCTGCGACGTGAAATCAGTCAGGGCAAGATAGAGGCGGATTTCTTCATCTGGTCAGAGGCTGTGTAGGATGGTGGCCTGTCTCCGCGCATCTATATATTTGGGCAGACACAAGGCCCGTCCCTACATGTTGTCCGCTCTGTCGAGACCTGACTTATTGGACGGCAGGTTGTCATCCTGAATATGAATAGAGATTGAGAGAGAGTCGTTTGCTGCATTGTTTGGGAAGGTATTGGAGAAAGTTGGTGTTCTTATGAAGAGTTGGATTGATGAGCTATTCTCTCCGGAGAGGCTTCAGACGGATTGGGGGAAGGGGCAGGACAGCCCAGAAGCGCAAGATGACGCCTCGACTCCGAGTGCGAAAAGGAAGAGCGTGAGGCTTTGTTACAGAGGCTCAGGGCTTTGATTGATGAGCGGTTCGCGGACGGTGCGAGCGCCTGGATGATGATGAAGGAGCTTGATAGGCTTGTTGCCGCGAATTATTCGGAGGATGAGGAAAGCTCTGATGAGGATAAAGATGCTGTTGATGCTGACATTGATGAGATTCTGATCTGTATGGAGGACCTGATCTGCGCTGTGAATCTTGCCGAGAGATAGTAATGGCCGCGGGAACGCCTGCCTGAGTTGCAAGCGCGAGTTAGATTTAGCATGACCACTCCGGCGTACGCTTCGATGGCTAAGAATCTTCTTGCACAACGCCGCCGGAAGGGTAGAACATCTACAACGGTCTTGATGTGTGAGGCTGGATTCTAGCGATAGTACTTATGATAGATATGTCATTTGATGCAAAGGTTGATTGGAGGATTGCAGATGACTGCTGATAAGAAAGCCAAAGCCGTAGAAGAGAGTCCTGAGAAGGTGCAACCAGAGCATGAGGATGCTGGGGCAAGCGATAGCCTCGACAGCGTTAGGAATATACTCTTTGGGGCACAGCAGAGGGACGCAGAGCGGCGATTTGCTCGCCTTGAGAAGAAGGTTAAAAAAGATATTAGCGACCTCAAAGAGGAGATAGGCAAGCGCATGGGCTCGCTAGAGACGCATTTTAGGGGAGAGGTCGAGTCCCTTTCGTCACTCCTGAAAGCCGACCAGGAGCGCCTCGAAGAACACGCGAACGCATCAACACAGAGGCTCTCCGACATTGAGAAGACTGCCGCCAAGCACAGCGAATTGGTCAGCAATTCACTACGAGAGATACGGCAACAGATTCTCGATCAATCGAAGACGCTTAGGGACGAGATATTTGAGAAGTGCGAAAAGATCTCCGCCACACTTGATCGTGAGGCGAAGGACCTTCAGGACGCCAAAGTCGATAGGTCAATGCTCGGAACACTTCTCGCGGAGATGGGAATGAGGCTTTGTGAAGATAACACGGACGAGCAGAACGAGTCATAATCGGAAAATCCCATAGATGAGTGATTCCCAGGCTGAGGCTCGCCAGCAGGGCCCAGTTGAAAGCGAAGTTTCTTCCGATAAGCGCAAGCTTGAGAAGCTGCAAGATGTGATAATTGGCGCCCATAGAGCGGAGCTCGAGCGGCTGAAGAGGCTGCTAAACGACCCCAAACTTCACGCCGAGCAGATTGGTAGAGACCTCCCAGAGGCGGTTATTCTTAGAACGAGCCGAGATGATATGCTCGCAAAGGCGCTGATGCCGACAATGGAGGAGGCGCTAAAGGCCTCGGTCAAACGGCAGCCCAAGATTCTAGTTGACACGATTTTTCCGCTAATGGGCCCGGCCATTCGCAAGTCAATCGCCAGCACATTTCGGGAGATGATGCAATCGCTCAACAAGACACTTGCCCACAGTTTTTCACTGCGCGGGCTGAAGTGGAGGCTGGAGGCGCTTCGGACAGGAAAGCAATTCGCTGAGATTGTTCTTCTGCATACACTCGAGTATCGCGTTGAGCAGGTGTTCTTGATTCATAAGGACACCGGTCTCCTGCTGCTGCATGTGGCGGAGGGATCGGCCGCCATCAAGGACAGCGACCTGGTGTCCGGGATGCTGACCGCCATTCGGGACTTCGTGCGGGACTCGTTTGAGGCGAAAGAGGACGACACGCTGGAGACTTTGCAGGTTGGTGGGCTGAACGTCTGGATACAGGAGAGTCCGGACATGGTCATGGCGGCAGTCATAAGAGGCGAGGCGCCTCAGCGATTGCGGACTTCACTGCGCGACACTATCGAGAGCATTCACCTCGAGCTTTCGAGCGAGCTTGCTTCTTGGAATGGCGATACAGCACCGTTTGAGAGGGCCCGGCCTTATCTTGAGGACTGTCTTGTTGAAGTCTTGGCGGACAGCAAGAAGGGACGGGTATCTCTGATTCCCTTCATCTTGATAGCCGCCATAGTGCTTGGCGCATTGGGAACTTGGGTGGGTCTTAACGTCAAAGAGAGCCGCCGCTGGGAGAAGTGTCAGCAGACCCTAAATGCCGAGCCAGGGATTCTCGTCACCTCAATCGACAAGCGAGCGGGGAAGCATTTCATCTCCGGACTGCGTGACCCTCTGTCGAAAGACCCGATGGCGATTTTGAAGCAGCTCGGTATCTCCGCGGATGAGGTCGAGATCGAATGGCGACATTATCAGGCGCTCTCGCCGCAGTTTATCCTGAGGCGAGCCAGAGGCCTTTTGAGGCCGCCGGGCAAAGTATCTCTGAGTCTGGAGAGCGGAACTCTGTACGCCTCAGGTTCCGCGCCTCATAGATGGATCATGCGCGCTCGGAATACTGCGCGGATGATCGCGGGCGTCGATGACTACCAGGATGGGAAGCTCAAAGACTTAGACCTTATGAAATTGAAGACGGCCAAGCGTCGGGTTGAAAGTACAGTGATCCTGTTCTTGATCGGCACGACTGATTATGTCCCGGAGCAGTCGGGAACACATGATGCTCTGTATCATAATCTCGCAGAGCTTTACGAGATGGCCCGACTATTCGAGAGGAAAGTCTTTATCCGCATCATTGGGCGCACGGACAAGAGCGGACCGGAAAGCTTGAATGCCGAATTGAGTCAGCAGCGCGCAGATCGGGTTCTGTCCGAGCTAGTTCACCGGGGATTTGGCACGGCCGGAGAGCTACAAGCGATAGGGGTGGGTTTCTCGCGTCCCCTTCGTGAGGAGACTACTGAGGCCGACAGGCAGTTCAACAGAAGTGTTTCATTCGAGGTAATCCTGAAAGACTAGACCACTGGAGTGGCTAACCCGAGACGATCAAAAAGAAGGTGTGTTTGTTGGGAGCGTTCGCGGTGGGTAAGACGAGTCTAGCGCGTCGCTTTGTGGAGGGGATATTCTCAGAGGACTATATAACAACAGTCGGTGTGAAGATCGACAAGAAGCAAATCGAGGTCGATGGCGAGGCGATCAGCCTTATCCCCTTTGTCGTGATTTTCAGCAAATCAGACCTCAAGAACAACTGGGATGTTGAAGAGGCCGATATTGAGGGATTCGAGGCGATAGGTTGGCCTGTTATCAGATCAAGCGCTAAGACCGGACATGGGATTGAAGAGGCTTTCCGAGTCCTTACGACAAAGATGCTTGAGCATAAATGAGCGACCTGCCTGTTCCGGTCATAAATTATATAAACTCTCTCCCAGCTGAAACCCAGAGCGATCGCTCGCCGGCCTATCTTCTCGTTGACAAGGACGGCCGGCTGCTCCATTCAGGCGGCTCAGTGAAGGTGTACGGCATCGAGACTCTTCAAATGGGCCAGGCGATGATGAACTCGACTTTTCGCCGGCGATCGAGAACACCGCGATCACAGGCAACTCGACTAGTCGTAGGGGCGGCGGGATTTACCTTTACTACGATGCGCCCACGTTGAGACACTGCATCATCACGAACAACAGCGCAAGATATGGGGCTAGTATCTACATCAGGTACTCCTCGCCAGAGATCACAGACTCAACAATCGCGGAGAACAGCGACTCCGTCTGTGGCGGCGGGATATGCGGTATATACCGCTACCGGAGCTCGCCGATAATCTCTAACAACACAATAGCCCACAATTCTGCCAGCCGGCGAGGAGGGGGAATGTACTGTGGTTACGGGAGCTCTCCGACCGTTTTCGACTCGATTCTCTGGGGTGATTTACCACAGGATGTTTATTTGTACCGTGTAACACGGGAATAGTGGATATGGGCTACCATTACCCGATTTTGGAGCGCTGATAGTAACAGCAAACTAATCTGGTGGGTCGGGGGGCGCGCAGCGACTCGGGCTTCTGGTTCTTCATTGCCGGGAAGGGGCTCGGAGGGGGTAGGATTCGAACCCACGGACCTTTCGGTCTGCGGTTTTCAAGACCGCCGCCTTCGACCTCTCGGCCACCCCTCCAGAGTACATTTCGGTTTATAGTATAGCCCTTTCGCGGAGATATACAATGCGCACTCGGAAATGATCAAGAGATTTGTAGTTGCATTTTAATGAGGAAGGAGTTATATTTATTGTAGAATAGTTGAAACAGAATGGCTAGCATCAACGGTTGTTCCTTTGTTAGGCAAGGCATGCGGCAGCTGCGCTCTGAAAGGAGGAGTGTGATGTTAAGCGGTTTTAAGTTCCAGGCCTTATTTGTGCTGCTGGCCTGTATCACCATGCTTGGGTGCTCGGGAGAGCCGTTTGTGACACCTGAAACCACGGTGGCAGAGTACGTCGAGGCATACAACGACGGTGACACAAAGTCGATGGCGGTATGCGGCAATGATGTTGATGTGCGCAAGATATTCGTCAAGTCCGAGGAGAATCTGCTGGGCGAGCGGATACTGATTCCGATTAAGGACATCAAGTTCGAGGTCATTAGCGTGAATCAGAGGCCCCGCACGACTTTAGCAAACCAGTTCTTGACGGAGGATGCCTGGGTCGAGGCGGAATTCACATCAGCTGACGACAGCGATTTCCGCAGAATAACGACCATCAGGCTTGTCAATAGGACGCATAGCTACTACATCGAGGCCCCTCATTGGCAGATTGTCCCCTTGAAGGGCGATTGATGTCCGGTCTCTCAGAAGTCCTTCGCCCGGCCTGAGATTTTGGCAGACACCGAAATAGGGGACGTGCTGCGCTTCGGGCAGTACCTTTCGGCGCACGCGTATTCGGTGCATACCGTCAGGAACTATTGCTCGGATATCGAGGTCTTCATTCGGTATCTGATTGGCAATGGGACCGTTCATCTGTGCAAAGTCGACCCCGGAGAGAGCCAGCTTGAACTGGACGCCTCCGAACTTTCCCGCTTGAGCCCCGCGACCATAGGGGCCTACGTCAGCTATCTGTTCCTCGAAGGCAATTCCAAGGCCAGCATAAAGCGGCGACTTGCCTCCGTAAAAGCCTTCTTCAGATTCAAGTGCCGGCAGGAAGATTTCCCCGATAATCCCGCCCTTTTAGTCTCTGCACCCAAGTCAACGAGCAAGCCTCCCGTATTCCTTAGCGTTAACGAGGCGTTCGCGCTAGTTGAGTCGGCCGGGACAAAGCAGACATTTTTCTCGATTCGGGATAGGGCGATTCTTGAGATTCTGTATAGCACGGGCATAAGAGTCGCTGAGCTCTGCGCGCTCTCGCTTTTCGATCTTGATCCAGGCGCGGGTCAGATTCGCGTTTTCGGCAAGGGCGGCAAGGAGCGACTTGTGCCGATGGGCAATGCTGCAAGCAAGTCCCTAAAGAGCTATTTGAGTTTGCGGTCAAGGCCGTCTGTTCGATATAAGGGCCCCAAGGACCCGCGGGAGAAGGCCGTCTTTCTGAATAGAGCCGGAACCAGGCTTTCGGACAGATCGGTCAATAAGATCGTGCATAGATATACCGCTATATCCGGAATGGTTAAGGAGATTGGCCCGCATAAGCTCCGCCACACGTGCGCGACGCACCTATATGATTCGGGGATGGGTATTCGGGATTTGCAGGAGTTACTCGGCCATGAGAGCATTAGCACGACGTCGATTTACACTCACGCGGGCATAGAGCGACTCAAGAAAGTCTATAAGAAAGCACACCCGAGAGCTTGAGGCGGCTTTGCTTCCGAGGATTTTATGAACCAGCGTCTTCTGGCGGCTATCACTTCCGGGGCGATTTGGCGCCCGCTCTGCCCAAAACCCTCAGCCGCAGCTTGTTGAAAATGTAAGAAGGGGACCACCTGATGATTCTATGGACCTTGGCATAGAGCTCCACAATGTCTTGCCTAGTCATGCCCTCCAACTTGATCGTAGGCCCAAAGACATCGCTATAGGTCTCGTCGTTGAGCTCGCATAAAAACAAGTCGTGCTCCTTGCAGTAATCGAACATCTCGGTTCCCGGATACGGCCTTGCGAGGTTTAGAACCACAGAATCAAGATGCAAACTCCTAGCGAACCTCGCAGTCGTCAATATCTCCTCCCTCGTCTCGGTCGGGTAGCCAACCATGAATGCCCCGCATGTATTCAGGCCGCTCCTCTTCGCCTGCTTCACGGCTTCGCGGGCCTTTGATAGCGTAAGGCCCTTCTTGCAGAGGTTGAGAAGGCGTTGCGTCCCAAACTCCAGACCGAACAGAACGAATCTGCACCCCGCCTTCTTCATCCACCTCAGCGCCTCGTCATCAACGGAATGCGCCCGGACGTCGCACGACCAGCCGATGTCCGAGAGTCCGGCATCAATGTACTTTTGGCAAAACTCGATCAGCACTTTCTTGTTTGTGCTCATCAGATCGTCATAGCCGAAGAGAACGTCCATGTCGTATTTCTCTCGCATGAAGATGATCTCCTCGATAACGCTGTCTATTGAGCGCTGCCTCAGGCCGCCCCACATCCTGGCCGCGGCGCAGAACGTGCATTTCCAGTGGCAACCTCTCCCGAGCATGAACGGCATGATCTTGTCATTTTTGGTGGAGAGCCCCTGATATTCGTAATAGTATTCGTGAAGCGGCAAGAGGTCGTATGCTGGATAGGGCAACGAGTCCAGGTCCTCAATCAACGGTCTGTTCTCATTGATGATGACATCATCGCCTCGTTTGAATGTGATGCCTTTCACATTACTCACGTCCTGACCTTTCCAAAGCCTCTCGATCAGCTCGTGCGCCGTTCGCTCACCCTCGCCTCGGACGCAGTAATCGACGAAATCATTCTCTCTAATGACTTCCTCGTGGACTATTGTGGCGTGGCAGCCGCCGATGAGTGTTACGATGTCGGGGAACTTCTCCTTGACTACCCTAAGGTGCTTGAGCGCGCTCTGGTGCATCTGGGCAATGGATGTCACGCCAAAAAAGTCGGGCTTGGTCTGCGAGGCGTATTCAAGAACCTGCTCGTGCGTTATGCCCTGAATTGTCGCGTCCAAGATGTCAACCTCGATATCGCGCTCCCTGAGATAGGCGGCCAGGCAGGCAACTCCAAGTAGGGGCAACGACTGATACTTCGGTCGACTAGTGTGAGGACTTATCAGAAGAACCTTGGGGTTTCTTGACACAGTATTCATCCATAAGAGACTCCAAACCGAGATTGATCGATCGTGCCATCTTGCCATTTCCGAGCGCTATGTCAACAGAACCGCATGAGACTTTGACCTCCAATAGTACTCTGTGGTATATTCCGGACGGGAGGCGCCCTCTCATTGAGTTCGTGTGTACCGGTGATTGCTGAGGCGCGGCCGGATATGGATTTCAGGAAGGATAATTGTATGACCTATGACGTTCAAGAGCTGCGCCGGGAGTTTCCGGCCATCAATCAGACCCTTGAGGGCAAGCCACTTATCTATCTCGATAGCGCATGCACGACCGTGATATGCCAGGCTGCGATAGATGCCCAGCTTCGCTACTACACGCAATTCCCCGGCTGCGTCGGCCGCGCCGATCACAGGTTCGGCAGTCTTGCTACCGAAGGCTGGAACGAGGCCAGAGTGAAGATAGCGGATTTCTTAAGCGCCGAGTCTCCCTCCTACGTCGTCATCACGAAGAACACGACGGAGGGCGTGAATCTTGTGGCCAATTCCTTCCCATTTGACGACGGCGACTGCGTCCTGCTTAGCGATTTCGAGCACAATTCGAATACACTTCCGTGGCTTGCACTCAAGGCCCGGGGGAAGATTGTGCTTTCCTTCGTCAAGACACATGAGGATTCGAGCTTCGACCTTGAGGCGTTCTCAAAACTCCTTGAGACCAAGAAGCCCAGGTTGGTGAGCCTGCTGCATAAGTCGAACCTCACTGGCGTGGAGTTCCCGATCAAAAAGATCATAGAGATGGCACACGAGCACGGCGCGTTGGTCATGCTTGATGCAGCGCAGAGCCCCCTGACCTCCAAGCTAGACGTCCAGGAGTTGGACTGCGATTTTCTGGCCTTCTCATCGCACAAGGCGATCGGTCCCTCCGGCGTGGGCGTCCTTTATGGCAAGCCGGAACTGCTTGAGAAACTGAGCAACTTCCTGGTCGGTGGCGGCACAGCGCGTTGGATATCCAAGACAAAGGGACCGATATTCACCGACCTGCCTACCAGGCTTGAGGCCGGCCTTCAGAACTGCCCCGGTGTCATGGGTCTTGCGGCGGCGCTCAATTTCTTGGAATCCATAGGTCAGGATAATATCAGCGCCCACATCATCTCGCTCAATGAGTATTGCAGTTCGAGGCTTGTTGAAGTTCCCGGACTCTCAATCCTAGGTCCACAGGAGCCCAGCAAACGAGGGGTCATACTATCCTTCAGAATCGACGGAGTGGACTCGAGGACATTTGCAAAAAGGCTAAATGACGAGGCCAACGTCATGGTTCGCGCTGGCAAAAACTGCGTCCATTATTGGTTCAGCACGCGAGGCGGTGACGATGTCATTCGCGCCTCGTTTGGTCCATACAATACCATTGAGGAATGCGAGGTATTTTGTCAGGCGGTCGAGGCGATGGCGGGCTAGAATTGTGCGATTGCATCCCCTAAGGACGACTTGTGCGTTGCGGGAATGCCATAGCCCATTCGGAATGCACCGTTGAGGGGGCAAAGTAGCGGCAGAGCGAGAAGGGATATGTCTTCCGGTGGCTCGAGAATAAGGCCCACGAGCAGCCTTTTAAGAAAGGTCATTTTCGATACGATCAGGCCGGATATTGGCGAGGCGTCATTCCTCGACCTTTTCGCAGGGACTGGCTCCGTCGGGCTTGAATCGCTGGCCGAGGGCGCGGCGCATTGCGTCTTGGTGGAGAGGGACCGCCCCACATTCAAATCGCTTCAAAAAAGCATTGAAGCCGCTGGAGTAAAAGACAGCTCGCTCGCGCTCTGCCTGGACGCGGTTCTCTACATCAAGCGGAGCTACTCACCGAGTGAGTTCGACATTGTCTTTGCCGACCCGCCTTATGACCGGGGCTATTTTGCGATTTTGATCAGGCTGCTTTTCTCTGCTGAGATGCTACCCAACCGATTGCTGATTGCTCAAGTATCAAAGCGGGAGCGACAGGCAGCCAGGCTCCCCCAAGACTTGAACTATCGGGAGAAGATAGTCGGCGATACGGTGCTGCTTTTTGCCCGCCGGGCTTAGCTGCCGCCATTTGATCGAGAATGAAGAACAAGGAGATCGTCATTCGTCGGGCCTCGACGGCGCAGGGGCCGTACGTTCATCCCCACCGAAGATGCGGTCAAATGACAATTGCCGAGGATACACGCAGTCGCTGCTATTCAGTTTGAATGATGGGAATCCCTTGAGGGTCAGACTCGTGAGGTCTATGACCAGTTTGTCCGGTCTTTGCACGGGTATCACCAGATGTTTCAGCCTTCTCGCGTTTCGACCCGGCGACCCACTCAACAAACTCTGGTGGTGCGTTTTTCACAAGATACGCTGCGCGCTTCAGATGTTCAGCTCTGGCGATGCATGACAACACTGGAAAGCGCTCGATGTTGTGCCCGTCTATTCGAGCCATGTCATTGAAGCACCCGCCCGCGCAATTATACCTCATTGGGCACTTCCCACAGACAGGCGAGTCCCAGAAGAACTTGCGCCGCTCGCGCATTAGCGATTGCTGGTCGAAACCTCCGAATACATCGCCAATCCTATAATCTTCATTATCTAAGAACGTATAGCACGAGAAAAGGGCCCCGTCGGGTCGCACGGAGTAACTCCCTCGGCAAGCTCCGCAGCCGCTAAGCGGGAAAGCAGGCTCCAGAACTTCTGAAGAGAGGCTGAAGATGGGATTGACGACCACTCTACGCCCGGCTGCCATCAACCTCACCCACCTGTCAGTTAACTCATCAGAAAAAGAGCGAAATACATCAATGTTGTCCTGTTGCCAAGAGGAGGCCATGGGCGCCGCAGGTCGGTCGGTGACGTAATCATGGGCAGCCGTGAATGAATACTTGATAGGCGCCGAAAGAGAAGAGAAAATCCAGGTTCTCGTCTATGAGCTTTCTGGGTCCAGGAACGACCGTGACCCTAAAATGGACATTTCGGTTCATTTGGCCGACGACGAGGCGTATCTTTGCCAGGAGGTCCTCATATCTACGGCGGGAGTTGCCAATCCGATAGCGCTGGAACTCGAACATTCCATCGAAGCTTAATACCGGCACGATGTTTTTCTCGATGAACAGATCGACAATGCTATCTGTAAGGAGTGATCCATTTGTGGTTATTGCGAAGATGATCTTCCTGCCATGTCTCTCTGCGGCATGCTCTGCATACTCAATAGTCTGTCTCATCAAGCTCTCACAGAGTAGAGGTTCTCCACCGAAGAATGTTAAGGATATTGGGTGCTTCCCCGGTGTTTGCATCAAGAAATCAACCGCGCTTCTAGCTGTATTAACCGACATGTGCGTTCGATACTGTGGCGGAATGCCCTTCAAGTTGCAGTATTCACACGAGAAGTTGCACCGGAGTGTCACGCAGAGCGTGAGCCCCGTGGGGCAATAACGCGGTCGCAACCTCGCCCGTTTGCTCGCAGGTGGGATGAGATTTCACAAGCTGTTCATAGAGCACGGGGACATGCTCGGGTTCAGGGCCCAGCCCCTCCGGCCAACACTCATAGCGGACATCTGACCAATTCTCGCTTTCGAGGTATCTGTTGATGCGCGGAACGCCCCGCCATTGTGATCTGGGTAGTGGTTCGTCACCTGGAGGTAACTCAGGGACTTTGTAAAAGCGGCAGTTTCCGGCTGCCACAAGAAGGCCATATTCCGAAAATAATACCCTAAGTAGTATGGACGATCCCTAAGCTCTGTAGAATATAACAGTCTCGATCTCCTGCTACCCATTCCTCACCGTGATAGAGAAACAAGCGAATCAGAGAAACTGACCATGGCACGAACCTCTATAACCCCTAGTCCCAGTCTGGTAGTTGCCCCAGCTTCCACCTCCACTAGTGCCCCCCATTTTCATCTCAACGGTCCTATCGCGGGGCATTGCACCTGGCCGCTATCGCTTGAACGCATAGTAAGGATATAATACCGGGTTTCAGGGCTTTCTGTCAAACAGGGAAACCCCGAAGGTGGAAGCCCGCCGCGGACAAGGGGAAAAGAGGAGGTAGGGACGCCTCGGCAGGTTATGGCGCCATTCGGGAAATCGCGGGATGGGCGCCCTCCTCATCAAGCCCTTTGATTATTGCATTAGTCCTGACCCAGCGCGCCCGCGTAGGCCTCCTCAAGGCGTTTAAGCGTGTTCGTGAGGATATACTCGCCCCGAACAGAATCCGTGGCGGCGCCCGATAGTCGCGTGGCGAGCTCCTCATCCGAGAGCGCCCGACAGATTTGCCTCGCAAGGTCTTCGTGATCACCCGGCTCAAACAGGAGCCCCGTCTGGCCATCTTTGACGAGTTCAGTAACGCCAGGTATGCGGGATGCGATAACGAGCCGGCCCCGGGCCATCGCCTCGAGCGCCACGAGGCCAAACGTCTCCTCGAACGATGCGAGGACGACGATGCTGGTCCGGTCGTAAAGCGCGCGAAGATCGCTCACGTAGCCTGTGAATTCGACGGAATCAGAAATGCCGAGTTCTTGGACGAGTGAATCCAGAGTATGCCGAAAGCCGAGCTCCTCGAGCGAGGTCTTGTACTCATTTCCAGCGACGACGAATCGCGTATTGGGGAGGCTCTCTTTGACTATTGCGGCGGCTTTTAGGAACACCTGCTGGCCCTTGCCCGGGTGCAGTCTCCCCACTGTGAGAATGGTCTTGGCCTCGCCCTTGGGAGAACTGACCGGCTCGGCAAACCACTCGGGCGAGAGGCCATTCGGGATGACGATGGTTTTCTCCGATGGGGCTTTGTCCTCTATCAGGGCGACTCTCAAGGCCTGGGAGACGGCAACGACGCTGCTTGCCCGCGCGTAGCAGAAGCGCCTCGTCAAGATGTGGACGAATCTCTTTAAGCGGCTGTGTATCTTGGGGTATGCGTGGATCATCGCAACCAAAGGTCTGCCGCTCATTATTGAGGCGATTGTGCTGAACTTCAGCGTCCAGAGTGAGTTTGCGTGGATGATGTCGATGCGTTCGCGCTTGATGATCTTGATCAGCCTGGACAACGTGAGAAGCACCGGAAAGACCAGTCTGCAATCGCGTTTTAGCTTCTCTAGATCGAGCAGCTCAACTTCGGCATGGCGTCTGCGGAGTTCGCGGCTGAACTTTTCTTCTCTCGGAGCAATGACGATGGGCGAGAATCGAGATCGGTCTATGTGTGAGACGGTCTGCAAAACGACTCTCTCGGCGCCCCCTATATGGGGGAAGTCAGTGACTATCAGGAGTCTTTTGGATGTCACGCTCAAGCTTCTTTGGTGTGATCTTTTTCACGCCTTCAGGAATGGACATTGAAAATGCACGGCCTGCTAGGGGGACATTAGCCCTAAGCGAGGTTATCTTGATCTTGATGACGAATCCATCCTTCTTTGAGATGAATTTCAGCGCAAGCGGTAATTGTCCATCTTGGACACGCTCGTATTCCGAGAAGAACACCTCAAACAGAGACTCGCCGTTTTTGGTGAATACCTCGCGCCTAATGGGCAATAGGCTCTCGGGACACACGAGCGTCCGCTGCCAGAAATCCCTGCCCGACGGAGCTTCGTAAAGCCAAAGACCATCCTCGGCCCATTCCCAGAATGTGTCTTTTTCCAAAACTCTAGGCAGAAAGAGCTCGCCCAGGTCCGTTTTCACTAGATGATCGATTCCATATTTCCGAACAGAAGGCACATTCTCAAACCTCGTCCTTAATCCCTCTATCAGCTCGTTGCGAGTGGGAAGCAGAAGCCTTATCTTCCAGCGCTTCACCATAAGATCGAACGCGGGTATGCCTCCTGCGGCATAGCCCTTCATCCGAAACTTGTCGGGCAATTCGCAAACGAGCTCACAGCGAAAGCTCTTGGACAAGGCAGTGCCGCCATTGCGAGAGATGGACATCTGCAGGCTGGCGGCAAATGTCTTGATGGTCTCCTGTCGCTTGTTCAGGTCCTCCAGCCTCTGCTTAAGCTCCCGTTCCGACGGTCTTGGCGGTCTCTTTTGTCCCTTGCTCTGATGGGCAACATGCCCGGCGCACCCTAAGAGCAGAAGCGAAGCCGCAATCGTGCAAAATGCGAATGACCTCAGACCAATAGGCCAGCGATGCGTACTCAACTCAGCAATTCGCCTCAAGGTACTCTCGCGCCTTTGCCATGGCCATCGCGCGGTGGCTTAGTTTGTTCTTGACCTCGACGCCAAGCTCGCCCAGCGTCTTCTCATATCCATCAGGAATAAAGACAGGATCGTATCCAAAGCCGCGGTTGCCCCTCTCCTCAACAGCTATCCGACCAGAACACTCTCCTCGAAAAGTCCTCACGGCTCCAGATGGCTCTGCAATTGCCACCAAAGAGACGAACTTCGCTGCTCTTTCCTCATCAGGTGTCTTCTCCAGCTCGCCAAGAAGCGCCTCGTTTTTTTGGGTCGCGGTCGCGTCGGGGGAGACGTATCTTGCGGACATTGGACCGGGCTTTCCGCCAAGCCATTCTACCTCCAGCCCAGAATCCTCACCCAAAGCAGTCTTCCCCTCTACTTCAGCGGCCCGGCGCGCCTTTGCGATGGCGTTTTGCTCGTAGTCGCTTTTCCCCTCAACGCCATCAAGCTTTGCCTTTGCATCGCAAAGCATTGTTACTTTAACGGGAACACTTTCAAGAAAATGGGCAAGCTCTCTCGCCTTGCCGAAATTCGATGTTGCGAGCACCATCATTGGAATGGCTTTTATCAATTCTCTACCTCCGAGTGTCTAACGATTCGCCCTTGCCAAAGGCTCAAGCGCAAAGCCTGTTGAGTATCATTACATAGATGAAACTGTCAACGGTTTCCCAAGTTCCAGAAAGTGTTGTCTAATCGAGCATCACGGCTACTTGAATACGCACTCGAGGCCGGCTTTCATGCCAACCACGATCTTGCCATCGGGCCAAGAAGCTGCGCGACATGAGATCATCGACCCAAGGAACCGTTCGACGAGAACCTTGCCGGTTTCGACATCCAACGCCGTGAATCCGCCATCCCAACCACCTATGTAGATTCTCCCATCGGAAGCAACAATAGGCGAGGCCTCGAGCACATCAGCGCATTTATTAGACCAGAGAATCTCGCCGCTTGCTGCGTCAATCGCATAAACTAGGCCATTCATTGTCGCTGCGATGATCCAAGCGCCGGATACTGCCGGAGTCGATTTGATGAAACCGTCGAGTTGGGTGACGAATGTCTGGTGAGGCGCGGATTTTAAGAGGCCAAAGAGCCCGCCGTCCCAGCACGCGAAAAAGACGCGATCGCCCGAAATGACCGGGGCCGACCTGATCGCGTTGCCCGCGTCATAAGACCACTTGAGACCGCCGGTCTTAGCGTCAATCGCGAGCAGCTTCCCGGAATCTGTTCCGACATAAACATCGACGCCATCGGTCACGGGAGATGAGGAGTTCCCCGAGTCGTCCTCGTAAACCCAGAGTTCCTTTCCGAAGTCACTCTTGAGCGCAAATATATCGCCCTGTCGTGACGAGAAGAAGACCCGCCCGTCAGCAATGCACGGCGTTGTCGTTATCTCAGATTTGGCGTCAAACCGGAAAACCTGCTGGCCCGTGATGGGGTTAAGCGCGTAGAGGTTGTTGTCCTCTGAACCAAAGAAGAGCCGTTCCCCGGCAATGGCCGGCGCGCCGACCCTCGTGCCCCTGGTCTCAAAGCTCCAGAGCATCTTCCCGTCTGTTGATACGCAATAGAGAAAGCCGCCTTCGCATCCGAAATAGGCCCTGTCCTCGGCGACGATGATGTCGGTGCAGACCATCCCGCCTCGTTGCTCGACTGTTTCGTTCTTAAACGGGTCCCGATATAGCCACTTGTGCGTCGGGCGGAACGACCAAACCAGGCCTAATGAGCGCCTCGAGGCGCCGTCCGGCCTTGCCTCCGATTGCTGTGGCCTCAAGGGAGTGATGGCAGTTGAGGCGCGCGCATCGGGTTGCATTGCGGGAGTTGAGCCTTCGGAAGTCAGTTTCGCCCACTCAGGATAAATAAACAGCAAGAGCGACCCAAATAGGACGGCAGAGAGGATAAGGAGGGAAAGCGGCGATTTCATATCAAATAGTCATCCACAAAATCAACTCGACATCAGTTCAGTAGCAGTATCAGCCTAACATACTAAAGATGCAAGTATGTGTTTTATCGCCAAAGACCCGGATGGGATAGCTTCATCACACAAAATGGGACTGACATTTCTCTATATTGATATTACCGTGCTATATGCGCCACCGGGCCGATTCGCTATGATGGTTCTGGCCGGCAACATCGGTTACACAACGGCAACGTGGCGAAGACGGTCGATGCCGAGGACGGGGAGCACGAGTGGGAATACAATTCATCCGGATGGATGACAACACTCACTGACCCTCGCGACTTCTCAAGTCATTATTACTGTGACGATATGGGGCGTTCAACGCAGGTTATGGACCCGGCCACAAACTCAACGTTCACGTTCTACGATGATGCAGGGAGAGTTACGCAGCGAAGGGATGCCCTGGCCAACTCCTCTTAAAGGCATCTGATTGACAAAGTAAATCAAGCCGCTTGACTTCAATCTGCACACCTATTGATGCTAGCTCTTCTTTTCAGCCATAACTCGCTAGACTTTTCCGTGGTATGTTTGTTCAGTGTTGGGTGTAACTTGAAATGATAGGCCTGGGTTAGTATTTGGGTGTTAGAACAGCTCGCTATGCGTATGCCTAACGCGTTTTCTGATTTCGAGTTATTTGTGTTTAGTTAAGTGATGCAACCGTAAGGGAGAGCTTTGATGTCCAAGACCTTTAATGAGATTGTATTGGAACATCTGGATGAAGCAGCGAAGAAGGTCAACTTGGACCCGGACTGCTATGTGAGGATGAAACAGCCTGAGCGCGAGCTGAAGGTCTCGATCCCGGTGAGAATGGATGATGGACACGTTGATGTCTTCACTGGATATCGAGTGCAACACTCCACCTCAAGAGGCCCTTGCAAGGGCGGGATCAGATATCATCCCGACGTGACGCTGGACGAGGTCAAGGCGCTCGCAATGCTAATGACATGGAAGTGCGCGGTGGTGAATATCCCCTATGGCGGGGCAAAGGGGGCTGTCCGGTGTAACCCGATGGAGATGTCGGAAAGCGAGCTGGTGCGTTTAACCAGGCGCTACACGGTCATGATCATGCCGATTATCGGCCGCCAGAAGGACATTCCAGCGCCCGACGTAGGGACTGACGAGGACACTATGGGTTGGATGATGGACACGGTCAGCATGTTTCAAGGCCAGACGGTTCTGGACATGGTTACCGGTAAGCCTGTCAGTCTAGGTGGTTCGCTCGGTAGGCGCGAAGCAACTGGCCGAGGCGTCATGATCTGCACCCTCGAGATTCTAAAGAAGTTCGGAAAGGACATCTCAGCCACAACTGTGGCCGTACAGGGATTCGGCAACGTTGGATCAGTGGCGGCAGACCTTCTCGCTGAAAAGGGATGCAAAGTGGTCGCGGTAGGCGATGTCACCGGAGGCTACTACAACCCTAAAGGACTAGACATAAAGGGAATGATTGAGCACGCCACAAAGCACCCATTCAAACTCCTCGAAGGCTACGAATGCAACGGGACAAGTCGCATCTCAAACGAGGAACTGCTTACCCTTGATGTGGACGTGCTTGCGCCCTGCGCTTTGGAGCGGCAGATTGTGAAGAGGAATGCCGCCGATGTTAGAGCGAAGTTCATAGTTGCCGGCGCAAATGGCCCAGTTAGCAGGATGGCGAGAGAATACTTCAGGACAAAGGGACTATAATAATCCCCGACATTCTCGCCAATAGCGGTGGCGTAATAGTTTCCTACTTCGAATGGGTGCAGGACATTCAGGTCTTCTTCTGGGATGTGGGCCAGATCAACAATCACCTCGAGCGACTGATAATTCGAGCATTCGACGAAATCTGGGAACTCTCTCAGAAGGAAAAAGTGAGCATGAGGATGGCGGCGTATATGATAGCCATTAAGAGGGTTGCCGACTCCATCAATAAGAGACGCATCTTCCCGTAGTTAAGAGCGATTTACGCGCAGCAATCGAGCGGCATGTGCGCTTCTGGCCCGCCTTTGCTCTGCTCTAAAGAGCAAGCCAGAGCATCCTGCCGCATTGCACAGCTGGCTTGTATCTGGGGAGCCTCTGCTCCCCAGATACTAAATCAGGAGTCTTCGCAATTCTCGGGCTTGGCTGTTGATACAGAAAAATCGCCTTCAACAGAGCAGGTCCGGGAACGAATACGAAAACTCCTCATGTTGATCCCTTGAACATCGGTGTCGATTAGTGTCAATTCGCGGTTAGATACTCGTGTATGGCGCGGGAGGCGACGCGGCCGTCGCCCATAGCTAAGATGACGGTGGCGGCGCCTCGGACAATATCACCGCCGGCGAATACACCCTTCATGCTGGTCATTGCTGTCTCGGAATCGACCTCAATATAGCCCCATTTGTTCAACTTGAGGCCGGGCGTTGACTTGGTTAAAAGCGGATTTGCGCCGTTGCCTATCGCCGGGACAACCACATCCACCTCAATCTGGTATTCGCTCCCCTCAATGGGAATCGGCCTTCGCCTGCCGGATGCGTCGGGCTCGCCAAGCTCCATCTTGATAATCTCCATAGCAGCAACGTTGCCGTGGCCATCTCCGATGATCTTTGTCGGATTCCTGAGTATCTGAAGATCAATGCCCTCCTGAATCGCGTGCTCGATCTCCTCACGCCTCGATGGCATTTCTTCCCTGCTTCGTCTATAGACCAAGAAGACTTGCTCCGCGCCGAGGCGCACGGCGATTCTCGCAGAATCTATCGCCACGTTACCACCGCCGACCACTGCGACATTTGTGCCTCGTCTAATCGGCGTGTCGTATTCGGGGAAAAGATATGCCTTCATGAGGTTGCTGCGGGTCAGGTATTCATTCGCGGAATAGACACCGGCGAGGTTCTCACCCGGGATACCCAGGAAATAGGGCAGACCGGCGCCGAGCCCGAGATACACGGCATCAAACTGCGCAAGTAGCTCTTTGACAGAGAAGATTGCGCCGATTAGGGCATCCATCCGAAACTCCACGCCCATTCTGGCAAGCACGTCAAGCTCCGCCTCCAGAATAGATTTGGGCAACCTAAACTCCGGTATCCCATAGACCAGAACGCCACCGAGCTTATGCAACGCCTCGAATACTGTTACCTTGTGGCCGAGTCGCGCGCAGTCTGCTGCGACCGTCAATCCTCCGGGACCGCTTCCCACTACGGCGATCTTCTTTCCTGTTGAGGGCGCGATATTGGGAAGCTCTATGCCCCCCTCATTCCGCTCCCAATCGGCGATGAAATGCTCCAGGTTGCCGATACTGACCGATGCGCCCTTTTTGCCCAGAACACATTTCGCCTGGCACTGCCTCGACTGGGGGCATACTCTTCCGCAAACGGCTGGTAGAAGATTGTTCTGCTTCACGATTCCTATCGCACGCCTGAAATTGCCGTCGGCTATCGCGCCCACGAAGCCCGGTATATCTATGCCTACCGGACATCCGGATATGCAGGGCGCTTTCTTGCATTGTAGGCAGCGTCTGGCCTCTCCAATCGCTTGTTCTTTTGAGTAGCCGAGGGCCACTTCATTGAAGTTGTGGACGCGGAGCTCGGGAAGCTGCTCGGGCATTGGCATATTCTTACGAGCCGGGCCAGGCAGTATGGGAG
>JAGHCW010000048.1 GCA_021160245.1 bacterium
CTTCAACACAAAAGGAAACAACCCAGCAAAGCCTTCTCCGCCTACTCCCGACTTATTGGACAGCCTCTTCAACGCGGTGATATAGATGGTTCCCATTATCCTAACACCCGAATTCATTCGGGTGGCCTGAGGAGACGTGGCCACCCTCCTCTCTCCCCGGAATCCGCATCTGATGGACATATAAAGGGGCGCCGGCCACCGCACCTGCCCCGAATGAATTCGGGGGTTAGGACCATGATAGCCCTTTGCATCGCCTCGACTGAAGTCGGGCGATGAGGCGGTCCGGGCCGGAGAGCTCGTTACCACAAATCTCCGTATTTCAGAGGCTGTCCAATAAGTCGGTTTGCGTCAAAGATAGCACGGGATAGTGCAGCGGGGCAGACAACATGAAGGGGCGCGGCCTTGTGTCTGTCCCAATATATAGATGGGCGGAGACAAGCCCCGCCCCTACACGAACCCAGATTGGACTTACGTCCCAGCCTCCAAGCGGCAATCCCTGCGAGGCAGCGAGCTAATCGCGGCTCTTGCAGAATCGTCGGACCGCGCCGCAGAGAGCGCGAACGCATCTATACCTCAGATGTAGGAGCGCGCGATATAGAAAGAACGTTGTCCATCCCCTTCGCGCTCCGGGGCCTTTCATCCTATCAGAAAGGGTCTGAATGGGACCAAGAAGCATAGACTCGATGAGAGCGGTGATGAATCCGGCGCCCGTGGCAAAAGGCCCCTTAAGCGCGATGGCTATGCCGCCTGAATGTATTGTGACCACCTTGCCGATTATGCTCTCTGGAGGCAATGGGTAGGCCTTAACTCCATTATCCCCCTTCTGCAGGATGGACACCTTACTCCGCGTCCTTTTCAACCGGACAACGCGATGAGTAACTACGGTAGATCCGGCGTAGAAAGTAATGAGGTCTCCCCGCCGAATTGCTGAGGGTGATACGTGCTCTATGACGAGCTCGTCTCCGTGCAAAATGGTCGGCAACATACTATATCCGGAGGCCTTGAGGACTATGGTCCTTCCCTTGGTCTTGAGTATCTCAAGCAGATCCTGCGCCAGCCTGTCCGGGTCCTCGTGCGTATCAAGCAGTATCCTCAGCTCTTCGCGCTGACCCTGTGAATCTACCACGCCGTCATCTTTCCCAAATTACCGAATTTCAAAATATGCCGTGCTAATGATGCCCAGCAACTGAGACATGTCACCTGGAGCGGTCAATCCCGCATAGAATGTATAATATCCTGTCGCCGGCTCATCTGGCAATCTGATTGAGGTTGCACGGAGCTTCATCTTTACTATCTCCGGCAAATAAACTCCAATGGGGGTCGGCTCGGGCGTCCAGTACGGGAAGAAAAGGAGCGTGCCCTGGACGTCAACCGCAAGATACGCGTCCGCCTCCTGCGCCTCACCCATATTCTCGAGCATCACGTCCACGTTTATCGTCGATCCACCAAGATATACACTCTTGTCAGTCCAAGTCCAAAGCCTTGGACCGGCGGGCTTTGTCGGAACAGCAAGTGATATTGCTGGATTGCCGAAGAGCTCAAACGTCTCGACAATATCGTAAAAAGAGGAACTGTAACCAGCCCTGGCGTAAGCCCTGACCTTGGCAACCGTGGTAGCTGCGCCCAAATAGCAGTTGTGGTCATAAAAAACGGACTCGAAAAACTCCTCCGCGAGTATCCTGTGGTTAGAAGGCGCGTCAACGCTGGTGGGCGCCCAACAGGCCAGCGCGCCTTTTGAGGCGCTGTTGACCAAAACCTCCCCCATGCAGGACGTGTAGGTCCAGTCCGGGAAATACCCGTTGAGGCAATTGAGCATCATGGCGAACGGCAGTTTGTCGCCGTTTGACATTGAGGCAATATCACGGGTCTTCAACATGTTCTCGGCCCATTTATTGATCATCCCGTGGCCGGCATAGCACAGAATGAGGCAGCCATCACTGACAGCCGAGATGATATCAGGCTTCGCATCCGCGCCTGATGAATAATCACCGGAATTGATATGGAGGTCGTTGTATTCCGTCGGCAAGTATCCAGCAAGGCGATAGCTCAGCGTCGTGGCCTCGGGCGTGCTGTCCGCGACAAAGAGAACATCGTAAAGCCAATCTCCACTTGCCTCGCCGTTGTCATAAGCCAGCATCTTCGCCATGGCGGTCTCGACGTCCCTAGAGGATCCGGCGCAGATGCGGCCGATATTCATGTCCGGCAGAATGTCGGAACCGTCAATGCAGACGAACCAGTTGTCGCTCGGTGTCTGGCCGATGTGTTTACTGTGGGCTGACTCGAAAAGATGCGTAGGGATAAAATCCGTGCCCGTGCTTACGTTGTTCTTGTAGTCGATATTGGCGTCGCCAACAAGCAACACGTCGCATGGAGCGGGCGCCTCGAAGTTGAAATAGGCATAAGAGAGAAAGTCACGTATCGCCGCGGGGTCCTTGACGCCAAAGTTGAACTCGTCGTAAATGTCCTGCACATCCACGAGCATCGTCGGCTCGGCCTTCGCTATATGGTGCTGGGCTATCTCTTCGGATGCCTCGATGTAGTTCTCGTGCGCGATGATTATCAAATCCGCATGATTGGCCGATGATTTGAGCGATGATGGCCTGTCTAGGGCGATAGGCGGTTCGGTCATCAGCTGGGAGCTCGTAACAACCATATATTCGCTCTCTAGGGAGACGTCGTCCTCGAAGATGACCGTAAACGTGCCGCCATCGGCCTGCACGGCGAAATCGCCCAGGGACTTGACGGCAAGTGGGTCTGTGATGTCGAGCACAAGAAGATCATCTGAAGAGAAGCCGCTTATGTGGAACTCGTATCTGCCATCCAGACCAGCCTCAAATACGATGCTGTCTTGCTGAGCTACGAACGCGGCCTGGTACCTTATGCTGATGTAGTTGAGAAAAACTGTGTCAACCAGAGAAAGGTCACCAACATATTCTACCTTCAGCACGTTGTCACCGTTGATCAAAAGCGACTGTGGCCCCGTGACGTTGTGTTCGAACTCGATTCTGCCGTTCCACGTCTGGTCGTCGATCAGGACGTCATTGAGGTATATCCTCGTGTGGTGGTCCGGGTCATCCGATGTGTCCGTGAATCCCCACATCGCAATCTGTATCTCGGCGACATAATCTCCTGCCGCGACATTCTGGATGTTGAACGGGAAGGAAGATATGTCAGGCGCCGTGGTTTTAGTCCAGAACCAATGGTCCACACCTACACATTCTGGATAGGGCATCTTCTGATAGTAGGACTCATCCGACTCGAGGTGGAGGTTATGAGGGTATGTCTCCGGCTGAGACGCGCCATGGGGAGTCACGTTAACCGATTGCATTCTTGGGGCAGTTTCCTCGTCGAATGACAGCCAATAGATGTTCTCTTTCGTATATTCGCTCTTAATGCTCTCGGCGAAAAAGACGAGATAATCGTCTGTATCGAAGGTGCCATCGCCGCCGTCCGCAACAATAATCGCCATATTCTGACCCAGATGGCTCATGCAAACGCCTTCTGGATCGATAGTTGAGATCGTTACGCCTGCCGCGGTCAGTTCGGCGCCGGTGATTTTGTATATACCGTCATCCTGGATCGCTATCTTGCATTGCTCGGCTCCGGGTTCGAGCGCGATGGTGCTTGGTCGGCTCCCATAGTCCGGAACTTGAGCCGTTCGGACGTCGGTGGGATTCACGACGCAGCTTCTGACCATATTCGACATCGCAAATGATGGCCCGCTGTTGCCCTCAGAAACGCCTGCCACTTCGGGCCAGTCCATACTCGGTCTATTGGTAAAATAGACCTTGAAAACCGCCTCTGAGATCACATTGACGGTTCCCATGACAGGATTGAATCTGGCGGGATACGCCTTGATTCTAATAAGCGGCTGGCCACGCAATATCCCAAAGAACTCCGCCTCAATTGCCTCTTCGGGATAGTAAGCATTCGTCCTATAGAGCGACTCGTCAAGCGCAGGCAAGCGCTCGATCATCACATCACCGTCCGTCTCCACAAACACCACATCTTCTGACGGCGCAATATTGTAGCCAAAGAGTGTGTCCTCCACTGCGGATTTCAGTGAAACAGACGGCTCGCACGGATAAGGCGCAGCAATCAAGAAACCGTAAAACGGCAGATTCGGCTTGCCCGGGACACCTATGCTCTCGCAGCCGGCAACGTCCAGCGTGTCATATCGATTGCCGTTCAGAGAGGTCCGATCGTGCATGGGTGGTCCGCATCGAAACTCAAGCGTCATATAATCGTCAGTGCTCTCAAGAACGAGAACCTGGCAGGATTCTGCTCGAAGCCCGCGGGGCGATGCGCCTATAAGGAGCGAGATTGCCAAGACAAAACATAAAGCAAAATAATTCGCACATCTACCTTCCATCGTAATGTCTCCTCAATACGAGGCAAGTCGCCTCTTCATAATTCTCGGGCGAGCAAATTGAGCGGTGTCGGCCTCTCCCGGTTATCCCTATTGGACGAGTTATTCTGTTCTCTCTTATCGACGAAGGCTCCTGCGATAAATAGAGCTGCAATATAACATTACTGCTAAAGCGGATTTGTGCAAATACAACGGGAGCCGGTGAAATCGACCGATTAAGGCTCGCTGGGGACGTAACCTGCCATAGCCCTTTGGCAAAGCGTTCCGGGGCATTTCTGTCCCCGCCGAGATTGATGGCCGCCCGCTTGGCTATTGTGACTTGGAGACAGTTTCCTCAATTATGTCAACCATCTCATCGAGTCGGCCGACGACTAGCTCATAGCATTTTGTCTTTCTAATGACCTCCGCAAGCGCAAGATACATCTTCGTTACACTTCCTCCGAAACCTTTTCTCAAGATGGCCGACCTCGCGCCGCAGCGTGCCCTGGTCAGAAGCTCAAACATGGCTCTTGAATACGGCATCGGTATCAGCTGGGGCGGCCTGTTGAAATCGGGTTTGCCGTGCTCGCCTTTCACTGTATCGAATATCAGGACGTTGTGCGCGTAGCAGATATCCTCAAGCCTAGCGAGAACCGGGTAACCGCTCTGAACCCGAAGGCGTATAATAGGGAACTTGGCCTCCGATGTGTCTCCCGTGACCTCGGCTGATTCCACGCCATCCACCTCTCGCATCTCAGCCAACATACCATCAGAAATCTCACTCGGTATGAGATAGAGCACATTGGCCATAGAAAACTGAGAAGCATCCTCCTCGGCGGAAGGTGTCAGGAAGAAAATGAACTTCGCAGGACAAGGCGTCGATGCCATGGCGCCACTCAACTCGCCAATGTCCAACACCTTCTTAACGCCGCCTCCGATCATCGGAATCGTGTCAAGATTTGAAAAGTCCACTCCGTCTAACTTGATCTCGGCGCCCTCTCGCATTCCCAATCCTCTCGGGAATGGATACACCATGTGATCATGTTGGTGGATTGCAGCTATCTCATCGGAAAACAGCGAGAATCCCCGACCAATGAGCGAGAGCGTCACAGTCGTCTTGCCGCAGCGGGCAGCGCCGGGAATGATTATCCCATTGCCTTTGTACTCCACTGCCCCGGAATGTATCAAGAAGTGGTTTTTTAGGCTTGCGATGAAGGAATTGAAGACGGTCATATAAGAGAAGCCCGGGAAAATATCCCTGTTGCGAACGATATTCACTTTGCCATCGGCGACAACAACCGGGCAGCCGTCCACAACGGGCGTCTCAATCACGTAGTATGTTTCAACCGGTTCTTCCGCCGCTTCTGGCGCCTCTATGATGAAGTGGGAGTACATCTTCCGGAAGTAGGAGAGAACGGTTGGAGAATCGGAACTCACACAAAATTGGAACTCGAATACGCGATAGTATTCCTTGTGCTTGCACAACTTGCCGAATTTCTTGATAACCTGCTCCGGACTCGGAACGTCAATTTGCGACAATCTGAATCCTCCGTCTCTTCGGACCCAATGAACAACTACAATTGAACAACATCATATCAGTATATTCTCGGACTTCAATTGTCCGGGACTTGGAAGCCCAGACAAAACGTCGAAGAAGAGGTCCTCAAAGAGCTCGCGCCGAAGCCGACAGAGGTTATCCTCCGAAAAGAACGTGCCCTTCTCGGCATACGTCATGCCCGGACAGCCGGCCTGGCAGAAGTTCTTGAACGGACACGCTTTGCAGATTTCGATCTTCTCTTGCCTGTTCGAAAATATCTTCATAAGGCTCATCATCTTATCGGATTCGGCGGCCTCCTGCAAACTCATGTCCCAGATTGTGCCTATCTCGAACTCCGGTCTAGCCAATACGGAGCAGGGATATATCCGCCCCTCGGGATCCACCTCCAGCATCTCCCCAACATGACACCACATCGTACCCTCCGGGACATCAAGAAAGAGACCCGGGACACCTCCCGCTAACGTAATGTCTATACTGCTATCGGCCAACATTCGGTAGTACTCTCTGTAAAACGCTCGATAGTTCTCATTTGACGGGTTCAGACTGTCATAATTCTCGTCTGCCCGGCCAATCTGAGCGAGGCACAAGAATCTGATGCCACCCACTCCGAGGCTCTGCCCGAGCTCGACGAACGGCTCCAGGTCCTCGTTGGGTCGGCCCATAATCGTCCGGCAGAGCTCCACACTGTCTTGCGCGCCGTGTTTCTGCAATAGTTCAATGCCCCTCAAGGCCGCGGCAAACGAGCCTTTGCCCCTGACAGCGTCGTGAACATCAGCCGTTGCGCCGTCAAGACTTATTTGGTAAGTCAAGCGCGAGCCGGCGAATTTCGCGGCCAAATCGTCTGTGATCAGCGAGCCATTGCTTGAGAGAATTGTCTTTATCCGTTCCGCAGCATAGTGGATTATGTCAACGATGTCTCCTCGGAGCAAAGGTTCCCCACCAGTAATTGCGATTGATGCGCCATCCCTACTATTCAGCTGATCGACAATTGATTTTATATCCTCGAATTTCAGCCGGTCTTCTGCGTGCAGAACACGAACGGCGCCACAATGCGCGCACCTCAGGTTGCAGCGTCCGGTTACCGTTAGATGCGTTCGTTCGACGGTTCTTGGATGAACCTCTTGAGGCGATTGGGCATCGTCGCCGAACAGCTTTGAATCAACAAGGCTCTGTAAAAATGCGTCAACGTCAGCCGAGACCATCTCCACGCTTGCGCCGTAATGATTCGCCACTGCCAATTTGATGTCGTGGACAGAGTGCTGGCCATCGCATAGTGTCGAGATAAAAAACCCGGTCTCGTTTACGAGAGCGAATCTTGGATGCCTCGGATGCAAGAGCAGATGCCGGCGCGCGTGGGATAGCTTAAACAGCCCTTCCGGTAGTTTCGGTCGCTCCCCATAGGTCGTCTTGCGCTCGGTCAATTCACCACCGCTCCAAATAAGTCATTCAGTGTTAATCCTCCAAAATGCCGTCTAGTTTGAACTTTTCAATGGCATCATTGACGTCACTCTCGACATCACGTCCAGGTGGGGCGTCGAACATGCCCTCAATTTCCACTAGAATCTGAGCCAGCGAATGCGTGCCGTCGCACAACTCCCAAATGGCCGCCGCCGTTTCGTTCAGCACCGTCACCTTATCGCTGTCTGGACTGTAGAGCAGTATCTCCGATCCCATCTGAGACCTCTCCAAACCGGACTTGGCTCTGGGCTTATATTGATCATCCATTACAAACAGACCTCCCAAGATATGAACTCACGTCCCGAATGTCTTTCTAGCACAGGTTGACAGGCTGCAATCCTGTTCCACTTGACTCTTATACCCCAAATCACACAGAACTGTCAATAACGAGAATCTGACCAAATAGTCAGAATAATTATGAGGGGCGCGCTCTTGAGGTTGTCAGCGTATGGATAGTTCACGGCGTGTAACCGTATTCCCTAGAATAGGCGAGTGAACCGGATGCGGGCACTTATTGGCTTAGCGTAAAAAAAGAACAGGGAACCAATCTGAGTTCCCCGCATCACATTTTGCCGACTTTAGATAGCCTGACAGAAATTTCCGCCGGCTAAAGAAGCCCAGCACCTCTGCTCATAAATCCAACCTTCCGTTGGGTTCTGCATCAGCAGGCACCGAGACCAACGCTCTTAAGTTAGAAGTCCAGTTCTTACTCGACAAGTCCAAGATGATAGCATTGGCATACTAGGAGCAACTCCCGACAAATGCTTCCCTCTTCCCTGTCGAATTCTGGCAATCACCAATTCCCGAGGTCCCAAAACCACAACTTACGTCTCGCTATTGATTAAGCATGTTGCGTGCCATTCTGCGATATAAGTGTAATATAGGCTCATAGATCGCCTTATGGTGGGGGCATACGCGTCTGGGGACATCTTCCACTAATTGCCTTGTGTTGACCCGACAACTTGAATGTGCGCCGGAACCGTCACATTATGTTACCAACAAGATCCTTGACGGCGACTCTTGCCCATAATAGCCGCTGTTTCCCACCAGTAACATATTATGACTCCCCTGCTGGGCAGTGTCACTCGCGGCTATATCCGTATCTTCTGACACAGGAGAACCAATCCGAAAAATGCTTGATCCTCTCAAAGAACTTGTCCACTATATCGCCAACAACCAAGACTTATGAGCAAGATATCACTATATGGAGGTGGCAAACGTGGCAATGCGGACGGCGGATGTGGTGGACGTTGTAATCGTCAGCTACAACTGCAAGGCGGTGCTTGCCAAATGCCTCAACAGCCTCCGAGAATGCAGCTCATTCCTGCAACTGAATACAATCGTCGTGGATAACGCGTCAAGCGATGGGACGGCACACGCGATAAGAGAAGGCTACAAGGACGTCAAGGTCATTGCCAACGAACTCAATCTCGGCTTCGCCATGGGCTGTAATCAGGGGATTGTAGCCGGAGCCTCGGATTTGGTTCTCCTTCTCAATCCAGACTGCCGGATAACCATGCAATCTCTTAAGGCGCTAATCGGTTGCATGAGGCAACGCCCCGACGCGGCGTGTGTGGCGCCTCGTCTCACGAAAGGCGGAGACGTCTTGGAACCTGTCTATAAGAGGATAGTTACGCTACGGGAGTTTCTTTTTAAGATGCTCTTTCTGGATAGGGCGGCCTCATCTGCGCAGCGCATTCTCACAAAGATGCAGGCGCCGAGCGCAATTGACGGGCCCAAGAAGGTCGAACTCGTTCACCAGGTCGATTATGTAGAGGGCGCATGCATTCTCTGCCGCCGTTTGGCCCTATTGTCAGTTGGTCTTTTGGACCCTCGCTATTTCCTGTACTTTGAGGACCAAGACCTTTGCCTGAGATTTCGCAACGCTGGGCTGGGCGTCCTGCTCCACAATGGTGTGGAGGTCCAGCACTTGCAGGGGCAATCGGCCAAACGTGAGGTGGAAAGAACCGTACTGGAATCATATCGCAGTGTGTGTTACTTTTTCAAAAAGTATAGGACTAGCAGCTCCTGCATTGCTCTCCGCATGACAATCGCGGTCGGAGCGGTCTTGAGACTTGCGGTATTTGCTGTTGCTGGCGCTTTGCGCTGCAGCCCCGAAGCGGCTAACAGGAATTCGGCCTATCGCCGTGTCCTGAGGGAACTGGTCATCCAAAAATGGGAGGATTAGACATGGTCGAAATCGCAAAAAGAAAAGAAGACGTGCTTGCGTCCCTGGCGAACGCCGAGGATAAGGTGAGGGATTTGCGCGACTACCTCATGAGCACCGCGTTTAGGCTGGTCGAGGCTTCAGCCAAGGATAAACTACTCGACAGGACTGAGGCGGCGATTTCCGAGCTGAAGCCCGGTATCGCCAAGATATCGGAACTACTCGACGAGATACTACTCTAATAGGCCAAGGATTGGCGGATTATTTAACAGCACCGATCTGCGGGGCTGCTTTGCCAAATCGGTCGCCGGCAAGTAAGTCCGACCCGAATGTCTGAAACGTATATGAAATGAGGAGATATGGATGTCAAGAAAAGCCTTAGCTGTTGTAGTTCTTGCAATGAGTCTCACCATTTTTGCTTGCTCGCTAGCCGCAGCCAGTCACGGCTGCCTGCGGGCGGCTGGGATAAGCAGGCTATCTGAGCTTGGCGCCGGCGTCCAGCCGAGGCAAGCCAATCTGTCCCAAGATGGCCGCATTGTCATTCTCGTGCGTGATAAGATCTCTGGTGTGGACCCCGCCTCAATCCGCCTCATCATTGACGGGCGCGAGGTACTTCCATCGCTTACGGCTATTGCAAAGGGCTACAGCGTGTCTTATGCGCCTGATTGTTTTCGAGCGCAGAGTGGTGAATACAAAGTGGAGATACAAGCGGCCGATAGAGCCAAGAATTGGATGCGAAATATATATCAATTCCGCTCCACTCAGCCTCTGACCTCGGAACTAGAATCGCATCCTACAAAAGTAGCTGGCTCGGCAGATGCCCTGCCAGTAACTAGGCTTCGGTCTGCCATTATTGCCGATCTAGAGCGGGAAGACCACTTCAGCCGCTGGTCGCGACATAACTTAACAGACCTTGAGAGAGCGGCCATAGTTGGCCCAGATCATCAACCAGGCTTCAAAGCCGCTCTGCTTGATGGCCGGCTATTTGACGTCCAAATCTCATCGCAAGTAACGAAGCAGGACAATTCGTCCGCAGTGATGTGCCGGGCTATCTTCACTGTTACAGAATGTGACAGATTGGAGCTGGATTCGCTTTGGCCTGAGTATGACCTAGTTGTCGGCATGATTGATGACGCGGGCGATGTAACCTTTTATGAGCAACAGAAGGGACAGCGCGGCATCCCCCTTTCCAGACTAACCCAGCTGGAGGACGGCAGATTGTGGCTGGAGCTCATATTCGACGCATCCGGACTAGATGCTGAGACTTATACATGGTGTGCAGCCGTAAGTTTCAGAGGAAGCCCTGAGGTTCTCCGCAGCAACATCGCATCTGGGCCTCTCGATACTGCGTCTCCTGAATGCGGGCCTTCTATTGAGCCGGAAGTGGCCTGGTAGCCAGACTGGACAACTGATATGCTAGTTATCATCCGCTCAAACTACGACGCGGTTCTTGACGCGCTCACCAGCGGATTTGAGGAGTGTGGGTTCGATCCGGGCTCGCGGAAAGTGCTCATTAAACCGAATATCGTGAGCCCCCACAAGCCGACGGTTGGCGCCACAACGCATCCGGCTGTTATTGAGGCGCTGCTTGTCTATTTTGGAGGGCGCCGCTGCATATTGGCCGAGAGCTGCGTGGTCGGTGTTGATACCGACGAGACGTTTGAGAAGACTGGATTGGCCAAGTTGGCTGCCAAGCACGGCGCGGAGCTCGTCAATCTGCAGCGGGCGAGTCGGGTAACCAAAGCTTGGAAGTTCGGTGAGCTATCGCTGCCCAATCTTCTGTTTGAATGTGCATACATCAACGTTGCGAAGCTGAAGACGCACATATTGACGGGCGTCACGTTGTGTCTAAAGAACCAGAAGGGCGTTCTTGCCGACGCAGATAAGATGCGCTTTCACAGAATAGGCGTTGATCGGGCAATCCCGGCTCTTTACGACGTACTGAAGCCTGATTTCGCGATTATAGATGGCATCTGGGCACTCGAGGGCGAGGGGCCCGGTAAGTTCGGCGAGAGGCGGGACCTCGGCCTGTTGCTCATGGGTAACGACGCGCTCGAGGTGGACAATCTCGGCCTTCAAGTTATGGGCTTTGAGCCGGGAGAGATAGCACACATACCCGACGCACATCTTGGCGAAATCCGCGGAGAGCCGCTCTCCAATGTGCGGGCTAAATTCAAACGGTCAAAGGGCTACTACAAAAAGGCTAACACGTTCTACTACCCCTGTGGGGCTTGTTCAGGATGCTCTAACGCCATTGCCGAGGCGATGAAGAGCCTCATGTCAAAGCCCTGGAAGCACCCGCTAAAGGTCGTCAAATTCGCGCTGCATGGCATAATAGGAAAGAGATTCTTCGTTGCAGGCGTCGATGCCAAGTTCCCAGAAGGTCGAGGCGCGGTTGTGTGCATTGGCAATTGCTCTGCCAAATTCGCCGGTGAGAACTCCTTGAAGCTCGTGCGCGGCTGTCCACCTGCTGCTGCGGACATCATCGATGTGCTTTAGCCCCAATACAAGGCCAGCTTGGGAGTGGGATTGTCCTGGCAGCGCCCGTGCTGATGAATCGATCCCTCTATGCGTTGATAGGCGCCGTCTCTTCTCGGAGATTGTGCGCAGGATGCCTGAGCCGGGATGCTGATTCCGCGCATTCTCCGAGAGGCTATTCCTCCCTTAGGACGCGGAAGGCGATATCGTAATAGAAATAGGACTGTCGAAGATAAAAGCGATAGGCTGAACGACAATAGACGGGTTCTGTTCCCAGCTACCACTGCGCAATATGCGGTAGGCGCCACTACATAACCGTCCGGGAACGGAAATGTGCCCCAAACAAACTGACCGCCCGCGGTCATGTCCGGCCCATTTAGCCAGCCCATGCCCTTTCTTGGACTGTCACCCCATTGATTGTTTTAGTTCCCGCGCGGCATGCGTACTCCCATTCCGCCTCAGTCGGCAGGCGATATGTCACTTCACTCGACTTCGAATGCCACTCTGTGAACGCCGTAGCTTCATCCCAAGTTACGTTCACTACCGGCTGATCAGCGTCGCCTAGAACATGGCCTGCGGGGACACCGCTCTGATGGTCAGGCTTGAAGCGGCGATATTCTGCGTTCGTCACCTCATAAACGCCTATCCAAAAGCCCTTTGCGATTCGAACACGATGGCTTTTCTCCCCGTCGAGTAATTCCGGCTCAGCTCCAAGACCAATGGCCTACTCGCGCTCCGACTTGGGTGAGGCCATCATAAACTCCCCCGTAGGAATCCACACAAACTCCAGTCCGTCATACTTCCGACCCTCACCCGGCCTATGAGCAATGACGCCCGGCTTCACGGGACGAGACTTCGGTCTTCCTTCGCATAGACGTTTCCAATGGAAGCCAGAACAGCGACGATCATGCAGAAAGCGATTAGCGGTCGCATATTGATCCTCCGGTTATCTCTATCCAAAGCCCTCTTACCGCAGACAATTTCGAGATTCCCGCTCATCTCCGGCCTAACACGGAGCTAGTCCTGCATGGGGTCATATTGAATTGCCGGCATATTGCCGCAGCGTCTTTTTGCCGGTCCAAAAGAGACATTTCTGCTCTCTATCCATAGCATGGGCCGGCGTACGATGCACAGAATCTACTCTGAGCGTATGATCTGAGCGCGCATAACCGCGCCGCCAGACAATGCTCGCCTGCAGACCTACCTGGAAAACGTCCTTAGACGCTCCGATAAGAGCTGAGAATAGTTCGCTATTTTCGTGGCGCTATTGCCAAACGGTGAGCGCCGGCCATGTGCCCAAATTGCCACTTCGATCGACAACGTTAATACTCACAGCGTATGTTCCGGGGATAATTCCGGCGCTAATCTGCTGGTCAAAGACATAAACGCCATCGCCATCCAGGTCAACCATGTCCGCTCCCAAAGCTAAGTCGAAGTAGAAGAGCGCAAAATTGACCTCCTGAATGTCAATCGCTCCTTGCCTGTCGCCCACCCTCGCAAACACAGTAAGGCGTCCGCCGCCTTCCGACGTGAGTCTTGTGAAGCCATATCCACCCTCCAGAACAACTGGAGCGTCAGGATTGTACATTTCAGGCTTAAGAGGAATCGGGCGGCCGTGAGTCTGGCCAAAAGGCGCGTGCCTCGACGGTTCAATCACGTCAAATCCAGCCTTAACTAGGGGCGTAAATGGGTTGCCGAGGAGCCCGGTTGGCAATCCCTCGCTCCTTATCTCAAGATAGGGCCAGATCTCGCTACGGTTGCCCGCTCCGTCTCTTGCGATTAGCTCGTACGTGTGACGTGCAGCCTGCATCTCTCCTGGCGGGACGTTCATCTGGATAGTAAATATCCCATCCCCGGCCACCTCGTCTCCGCCTAGTCCGTTGTCAAGGAGATACAAGTCGAGGGAGCCGATATTCTGCTCGAATACCTCAACGTACTCCACGTTGTCCTCCTCGTCCCATACCCGCGCAAGAAGCCGCATTACGCCACCTTCGCTGGCGGTTACGACGCTGTTGAAGAAGCCTCCGCTAAGTATCCAGGGGGCGACCTCATCCCGACCGCCTATTGCATAGAGGTTCCAGTCAAGACTGCCGAAATAAACCATGTTGCCCTTGCCAATCGCCGGCGATGAATTGACCGCGTCATAGGTCTTAAATGACCATAAAACCTCGCCGCCGCGGTCTAAACAGAAGAGCTCTCCTCCGTCGGAATCTCCCTGGCTCGTGCCCACGTATATGAGCCCTCTCGCATCCACAGCGCATGAGCCGACTATTTCTTCCCCTAGATCCGTGGCCCAATTAAGCTTACCGTCCTTGTCGAGACAATAGAGCTTATGGTCAAGTGATCCGACGTAAAGATTCCCATCCTTATCCAATGCAGGCGAAGAGCGCACCCAGCTTCCCGTCTCGTATGACCAAAGAAGATTTCCCTCGGGATCAACGGCATAGACGTGCTGGTCATTAGAGCCAAAATAGATCGTGCCATCTGGACCGACACAGGGCGATGACGTAATCCAGTGCGAGGTATGGTACAGAACAAGGCGATACTGGCCCCCGCTGTCCAGATTGTGAATAGCATGTAGGTCTCCGTCCATCGCGGTAACGTATATGATATCCCGATCGTGCAATCTTACGACTGCTGGGGACGTATTCATCCACGAGCCTATGTTGAAGCTCCAGAGCTTTTCGCCAGTATCGGTGGCCAAGGCATAGAGATAGCCATCGTTTGAGCCAACATAAAGCGATCCGCTTGAACCAAGAACGGGCGATGAGCGCACCACTCCACCTGTCGGAGTTCGCCAAACTAGCTCGCCGTCGCGGACAGCATAGACAGAACCGTCATCAGAGCCGAAGTAAACAACATCGTCAAAGCCTACGGCCGGCGAGGTTACGATTTTATCGCCGCTAGCATAGCTCCATAGTGGGACGCCATTCATATCGAACGCATACAATGACCCGTCCAAGGAGCCGACATAAAGATTGCCTGTGCTGCCGATGGCAGGCGAGGATACGATACCACCGCCGGCATGGCCGACCCACCTCAGGGTGTGCATGTACGGCCCTTCGAGCATCGTGAGTCCTGTATGATTCCTATTGTTGCGGAACATGGGCCACGGGCTGCCGCTTCCACTGGCGGTCACTGTTGGACCGTGGAACCACCCTTCGGCAGGCAATCGACCGAGGCCGCCCCTGAAATCGGTCGCTCCAAATACAAACTCATATTCGCCGATGTTAGTAAGCTCGATCTGGTAGGTGAATGTATAGAAACCGGGATTCTCCTGCGAGCCTTTGAAGTCCTCAATTGAGTAAATCTCCGGTATCGACATGCCGGGGCCATTCAACATCAGATAGATGCCGGCAAGCATTTCCATGTCGGGATCGGCCACATCGACAGTGAATGTGAACGTTGAGCCGATTATTGCTGAAGCGGGCGTCACGTATCCCGACTTCAAATCTGGTGGCCTGTTGTCCGGGGACACAACGGGGCCCTCGAATGTGCCATCTGTCGGAAGCCTGACTGAGTCGTTGTCCATGTCTCGGAAGGCGAAGTAGTAGTTGTGCTCGCCAACGGACAGCTGCGTCTCAAAGCGGTATTCGTCAATTCCGGGACCGTAGTAATCCTCTCGATAGAGCGTCATCGTGTATGGGCTGCCGTCGAGTACTACCCAAGTATTATCGGGCGAGCTCGCTGGATCGCATCGATAGCCGACCGAGAAGGTAAACATGGTTGTTACATCGCCCTTCTCGGGAAAGACGACACCGTCCGAGAGGGCCGGAACCGCGTCGCTCTTTTCACCAATTACGCTGATCGTTCGGTCCCATGATCCGAAGCATACATAATTGCCGTCCCATCGGTGGTTGTAGTTGACATCAACGTAGATCTCGTCCCCATCGCAGACGCCATCACCATTTATGTCGTCGAATGGCTCCGCGGGGCCAATTGCGGGCGAAGAAGTTACCTTGCCTCGAGTTTTGTACTTGAAAACCTCCATCCCAGTGCTACTAACGCAATAGAGGCAGAAATCTGAACAGCCGAAATAGACTTTGCCCTTCGCGTCAATTGCCGGAGAGCTCTCTATCTCACCGCCAGCCTGAAAGCGCCATCTCTCTGCTCCGCCGGGATACAGAGAAAAAAGAAGCCCCTGCTGCGTTCCGAAGTAAATGTTCCCATCGATGTCAACCGCCGGAGAGGAGCCAATATTGAGGCAGCCGGTTCCAAAGGACCAGACTTCTTCCCCATTGCTCAGTGAGAGTGCGTGAACCACGCCGCCATAAGTTACGACATAGACGAGATCGTCATGGACAGTTGGCGAGGCGCGGACTTGGCTTAGTGTTGGGAATGTCCAGCGGATTGTGCCCTCGCGGTCGAGGGCGATAACCTGACCGTCAGAGTTGGCAACGATAATTGAGCCGTCCTGAGCGACAGCCGGAGGGGCCTCAAAGCCGCTTTCAGATGCGAACGTCCATCGTATTTCGCCATCTCGCTCAAGAACGACGAGGCTTCCATCTGCAAGCGTGACAACGATGGCCCCATCCGCCATCAAACACGGGGATGTCTTTATCGGCGAGGCGCCGGAATAGACCCACTTAGTATCCACGCTATTCATGTACGAGTTGTTTGAGTCGATACAGAGAAGACGCCCGTCCATAGTCGGAAGATAAAGCATGCCGTCAGGGGATAGACAGGGAGTTCCCTCAATGTCTGTTCCCACGTCAAGCCACCATCGAAGCCATAGGTCCGATTCGAGGCAATAGAACATGCCCAGATAGCTTCCGATTAGGATGCTGCCGTCTGGGGCAACTATACAGGACGAGCGAACCCAGTATGCAGCCTCGAACTCAAAGAGCTGCTCCGGGACGCTTGGCCCAATACCTTCACTGTAGCCCATCCTCTGAGCATTTTGTTGCAGCATACGCCATTCAACATCGCTTGAGGCGCAAAAAGCGCTGCCTGCGCAAAAGGCAACACCCAATAGCACCAGACCAAGAGAAAGAACTCTCCACCTTGCGCTTCCCATTGTCTTTATCCCTCCATCGGATATTTCAAGCTGCCTCCGTCGTTATTCAACGTGGAAGTATGGCCACGCGAGGCTTTCGTTTCCGTATATGTCAGTAGCAATAATCTCTAGGATGTAGTCATTTGGAATGAGTCCTGACGGAACATCATCCAGCACAAGCACAAAGGCGCCGTCATCCTCGACATCGCCGGGAACGCCAGAGGCTATGCTATCGGACAGGAATAGCCCGCTGCCGATCCGCTCGCCTCCCTCCAGCATCAGTTCTACGGTGTCGATTGCACCCCAGCCGGCGAACTTGGCGTCGTCATCTCTAACTCGGGAGAAGGCGCAGAACTTGCCGCCATTTGAGTGCATGAACGTGTAATCCCAGTTCAGGAAGCCGGTCATCATGACGACCGGTCTTGTGAATGCCGATGGACCACCCTTCGCGCCTCGCTTCAGAGCGACCTGCGGGGTTGAGTGAGTCTTCGTCTCCATTCCTGTACTTATACTTAGTGCCCTCATGTCGCGTTCGAACGGATCCTGCAACTCCCCGGCGGAGAAGAAGTCCTCATAGGGACTGACCCGGACCCTCGGCCACGGGACACTGTGATAGCCCAGACTGTCCACAGCCTCAATCGTTACAAGGTATGACCCTCTTGCGACCCCCGGGGCAAAATTGTATGAGAATGAATAGACGCCATCGCCCGGCTGCCAGTCGCCATTGACACCAGCATCATTCAATTCGCCCCAAGGCTCACCCTCAAGGCTGATAATGACCTGCACAATGTCATCATCGCCGTCGGGGTCAGCAACCTGGGCTATGGCCTGGAAGTCTCCCCCTCGGTCACTCGTCACTTTGCTATATTCATGAGATGCAAGCTCAACAACCGGAGGATAGCCCGCGTCGCCAGTAAGCGCAACACGTCCGGGAAGCAGCGGATAGCCTTCTTCAGCGCCGCCAGTGTCCAGTGGAATAATCGTTATCTCACCCTCGGCTTCGCCGAACTTCTGGGCTTGGAAGGACACAACTAGTGGATATGTGTCTTGAGCCTGAATCATCAGCGGGAGCGCGGGAGCGTTGAACGAGAAATGCCCACTGCCCTTAGTAACATGAATTTCCTCTATCGTAAGAGGCGACCAGCCCGTGTTCTGAATATTCAGTGTCTTCGTATTTGGCAGCGCGCCTATCGTTCCCGCCTTCGGCGTCCTATCAAACTGAATCGATTCGGGCACTGTCATCCTGGGGTAGCAACGTCCTGTCTTGAAGCTCCATGAGGCGGGCGGGAGCATCGCATTGCCCTCAAGATCACTAACGCTGACCTCAACAGCAACATCGGAGCAATGTTCCAGATTCCCCTGGTATTTCACAACAGCGCCAAAGGGAATGGTTGTCCAGGCAAGCTGATGCTGGACAATCTGACCATTAACTCTCATCTGGACGCTATTCTCGTCGATACCGGAGTTGAATTCTATACCATTCTCTATGTCAGGCATGTCTGAGATAGAGACGGAAATCAACGCGTCAATACCCACATTCGTCTCACCATCCCTGGGAGAGAACGTCTCCCGGTAGTAGATGGGTGGGATAATGTCCACGAGCGTGAACCTATAGGACTCGACGCCCGTGTTCGGATTTGGAGTCGCAAGATCGGAGGCAGAGAGGTCAACGTCAACGATGGTGTTGGTGTTGAAGTCAACAAGCGGATCGTAAACGACATTGAATCCCTTCGCAAGCGGGAAGATGCTGACGTTCGGACTCTGTAGAGATATATCCTCCCCTTCCACCGACATCGTCAGCGTCGTTAAATCCACACCTTCCTCTTCGTCCTTAACAGAGAACTCGATCGAAGTGTCGGGTAATACGCCGGTCTCGCCCGCAAATGGATGTAGTCCATCAAAGAAGGGCTTTGCGGCATCCTCACCCGTCGTGAACGACCAGCAATACCACTCCATCCAATTGGCTCCGGTCGCGTCGTCACCACCGAGGTCCGCCGCGCGGATGCATATTCTCAGGTCTTGATCATAGGTCAAAACCAGCCCAATCGGCGCATAGATTCTGTAGCCCCCGTAGCCGTCAGGACTCGTCCAATTCTCGAATGTAAGCGATGTCCAATCAACGGGATTGCCATCCACCGTCACTTCGACGCTTGTGGTATCAACACCGCTATGGGTGTCGAAGATGACTATGCTTACCTCTGATGTGTTTATTGGCACGTCGGTAGCGTCCGGCTGGGGGCTCTCTGAGCCGTCATAGACCATTGGCGCATACCAATCGATATCCGTTGTGAACGAATACTGCAGTTTGCTCTGATTCGGCTCTGGGAAGGCCAAGTCAGAAGCGATTACCTCGATCACAACTTTCTTATTGTAAGCGAACGGCGCCGGTGGGTAGTAAACCACCGAATAACCGGATGCGTCCTCTTCCTCGCTCAAGGTCGGCACGGCGTAAACATGGGCGATCGCGCCCGTCGACTCGATCCCATCGAATACTAACTGGCCATCAATGAGGAGCTGCACCGTATCTCCGTTTATGCCGGTACCTCTGTCGAGCACATCGAAAGCGATCGGTCCGTCAACTGGAATGTTGCGAGCGTTCCGAGGCGGGCTCTGATTGGCCAGGAATGGGGCTGACGTATCGCGCTCCACGGTCGTAAACGCAAACGTGTCGCTGCCTTTATTGCCGCCTCCATTTCCTCGACCGTTTGCGAGCAGGTCCTCCGCCTCGACCTGAACGTCCACGACCTGGCCATAGCCGAATGGTTGTTTGGGTTCATATTCTATTGTGTAGCCTGACTGCACGCCACCGTTGTTGACCGACACGAGGGAGGGCATCACAACGGCGCCGGTCGGGGTTGACTGCATGTAACCCGTATCAGTCAGCAAATTATAGCCGTCGGGTATGTCAGGATCAACTTTGTAAACCTTGTCGTTCCCGGCGTCGGCCACCCAGCATAGACCAACTTGGTTATCGAGATTACGATAGGAGTTGACCGCGACTTTCGCGGGAGAGCCAAAACCACTTATCGTCGCAGCAAGGGCGCCATCTGGGTCCATGCGAACTATCTGCCCGGTTCCTGACAAGGCTGCCCAGGCTACGCCGGATGCCTGCTCAACGGCCACGCCCGACGGATTGCTGCCATCCGCAAAGTGGACCTTCTTGTCCATTTCGGGATAGTTATTAGCGTTTACATCATAGCCATCAGGCGTCTCGGCGTCAAGTCGGACGACCCTGTCGTTGCCGCTATCTGCTACCCAAATCGCGCCGGGATAATAGCTGAGCGCGATGCAACTGGGGTCGCTGAAGCCACGGATTCTTCTTAGAATAGCGGTCCCGCCGGGAGAGAGTTTCAGAATCTCCCCATGCCCAGAGTCGGCAACCCAGCACATACCCACCTCACCTGGCGGATACGGGTAGCTAGTGACTGCTACCCACTTCGGGGCGCTTAGCGGGCCTTCGCTACCGCCATTGCCGCCTACTGCTGTGTGGTATCAGACGGCGATATCTAGATCGTAAATCGGCCCATATTCTTCAATGTTGGCCTCGAGTCGAATAACGCGGTCGTTGCCGGTATCGGCGACCCAGCATGTCCCATTAACCCAGTCAACTGCTAGAGATCTGGGGTTATTGAGTCCGAGTATGCGACATTGCTCCTCAACTACGTAATAGTCGATAGCATACGTCGTGCCCGCGGCAACTGGGGGAACCGTTTCGGCGATCGTCAAGCTGTCGGCAGTGTTTTCGGTAATCGGATAGCCTGCTAGGAACGGCTGGCCGAGATCATAATAGACTGTATAGCCGACAAGGGAGCCCGGCACCCAGTTGGCGTCATTGTCTATGAAAAGGGTCCCGCTCCCAGGCTGTGCAAGAACGCCTTCCCAGTCGCCGGAGATAGAGGAGAGCATTTTCAGCTTAACCACTTCGTTGTTGCCCGTATCGGCAATCCAAAGAGCCCCCGTTCTGGGGTCGAGCGCAAAGCCCTCAGGCCTATAGAAGCCATCGCCCGTTATGCTGCCAATCTCATTCATTGTGCTGCCGCCAAGCTCAAGGATCCGGTTGTTATAGGTATCAACCACCCAACATTCGGACAATTCGTCACCGAATAGGTCCCCGTAGGACTTGACGTAGCACGGGCTGATCGCAAGATCATCCTTCGGCACGTCGATTCCATCTAGGGAGAGGCCAATTGTTCTTGGGTCGATTCCATATACAGAGGATACTTGCGCGCTTATCGAGGTGTCCGGCCTCACGTTCTTGGCGCCATCCACCCAATAATAATCTGGAACAGCGATATTTGAACCGTAGGGTTGGCCAAAGACGGTGATTGCAGTCTCCGTGTTGTCAACCACCTCGAACCTCGTGCTGTTGCCGGCGTAGAGGAACGCGCCTTGCAGCTCATGAAGAGCCCAATTGGCATGTTCGTCCTCGATTCTGAACATCTCGCTGGATATGACATCCATACGCGTCGAGATACCGGCATAGCCGCCCGGACGCAAGTTGAAGACCAGAGATTCATTGAAGGGGTTGATTGCCGCGGTTGCCTCGTCACTCCTGTCGTATTCGGAGCCATCACACTCACCGTTCTTGTCCGTATCCGGATTCGTCGGATTCGTGTGCAACAAGAACTCCTCGAGATTCGTCAGGCCGTCGTTGTCATAGTCAAGGTCATCGTTGAGCGTGTCCATGGACATCAAAGGCTTTAGACCGTAGTGCTCCTCCCAACTATCTGGCATGGAGTCAACACCCATCCCAAGCGGATTATAGAGCGTTAAGCCGACGACGCTCGAATAGTCGCTGCTGTTTCCATACGCATCGAATGCCTTGATGAAGTAGTAGTAAGTGACCCCGGGTCTAACCGTTCCGTCAACATAATAGGAAGACCGGTCCCACTGACCATTACCGTTCCAGTCCTTGAAGACCTCGTTCGGGTCCCACTGGCCGTTGCCGTTGTCGTCCGTAAGAGGCTCTTCTGGCCCTACATAGAACGCAACAGTGGTTGCGTCGCCAGTTGCCCATGTAATTACATCGATCGGATCCCGCGGTATAAGACTCGGGTCCTCCGACCTGAATATCGCATATCCAGCCTCGCGACAATATGCAAAGTCGGCCTCAGTATTTATATCCCACTCCAACCTTATACCTTGCCCAAGCTGAATGGTCCCGATTGTGGCCGTGACATTCGCAGGAGGCGCCGGCGGGCCCAGGTCGATCATAAGAGGACGAGACGCGAAGACATACCCGACGTTGCCACTTGATAAGTCCTCTAAATAGCCAATCACATCAGCGATAATGTCATCGTTCTCCTTCACTGTGTACGTTCCAACATAGACGCCATCACCGGCCACGCCGTCTTTATGCAGGCCATCGTCGTACATGCGCACGTTACTCTGGAAGAACCTTCGATACGAGGCGCTGCCTGAGGTCTGATAGCTGTCTCCAAGCTGAACTTGGGCGCCAACGTCGGCGTCAAGAACGATTTCGGTCTCGGAGTTACCTACAATATGGAACGTGCCTCGGTCCTGAGGAGGAATGGTACCCGGATTGCTTATCTTGATTCTAAGACCCACTAGCGAGCCTATATCAAAATCGGCGGTGAGGTCCGTTATTCGATTTCCGCTGACTCCACCGATATTTCCTGTCACACGCTCGCGGGTTACTTGCTCGAAGTTGAAACTCGCTATTTTGCCGGGGGCTGCTGTCATTACGACCTCAACCGTCTCGCCGGGCGCGAGGACGATATTCGTTGCGTCCCTGACAACTTCGTAAGAATCGCCTACTTTCGAAACTGTCCGCAGATCTCCGTCAACAGTAATGCTTGTGACGGTGTTACTGATTATGGCAAAGGTTTTGGACTGGTTCGTGTTGGGATTGAGCATCAATCCGGTGAGACTACCCGGAGAGAACAGGCCATTCTCGTCAATCAGCGAGCTAGTGAGAAGCCCTGTCGAGTTACCGGAGAGCTTATTGTAGTGCTCAATTCCATATATCTTCGGGTTCTCACAGAAAGACGCCCGCCAAGTATAATAACAGGGGCCGACGTAATCCACGCCCGCGGGCGGCGGCGTGCCATAAGTAACTGCAGCGCTCAACTGCAGCTCGAATGGGATGGCTGAGCCGTCGTAGTCTGGAGATATATCGAACTCATACTCCGGATTCGCATCCAGAGGCAGGCCCTCTCCACCAGGGAGAATATAGCCATACTGCCTTATCGAAATCCCCTGGTCAATCGAGACGAATGGGCTGTCAATCGAGAGGTCCATATTGAGTCCCCCCATGCTCCCGTTGCCTATCGGGAGGCAGCTCTCGTTTCTCAACCTGATGGGCATCTCAATCCGCTCCCCGGCCTGGATAACGCCGTCTCCATTGCTGAAAGGGCTGGTTCCGCTATACCCGAATCTGTCATCGTCAATAGCGGGTGGTACCACGGTCGGTGGATCGACCCGGAAGAGCTTGACGCGGAAAGAATCGTCATAAGAAACGCCTCCCCAACTGTCGAATACCTTAGTATAGAACGTGACGTCATATCCGTTCGTGTAGCAGGGCAACTGCTCAGAGACAGTAAACTTGAATGCAAACCGGTCATAGTGGTCCGAAGAGACTCCGGCCCCGGGGGGAACGGCGCTTAGTGTCCTTCCACTCATGACGTTGTCATACATCGTCAGGTTGTTGGAGACGAGAGTTACATAAGGGTCATACTCAGCGATAAGGGCCGACACACTGAGAACATTAGCAACGCTCTTATTCGTGAGCACCAAGAAACCTGTAACCGTCTCCCCCGGCTCTATAACGGTATAGAGGTCCTGCGACTCGAGGTCGTCCGGTATATAATTCGAGAGCCACCGCGACGCATCATCCTGATTCTCAGGGGCCTCTGTGTAAAGCGTGTCACCAGGATTGAATAGCCCATTGCCGTCACTATCATAAAACGGCATTCCGTCGGTATTTACGAGAAGCGGATAGCTGCCCACGGCCATTCCCCCGCTCCACTCGTCGGGGTCGTTGCAGTTTGCGCGGCCGGTGCCAGCTACGGGGAATTTCGGTTCCAGCAACGTATGCTTGGATGGCGTTACCGACCACCGCCTCGGCTTACCCGTAGTTGCGTCATCCCCATCGCTGTCGTAGATGACAAAGGTGGAGAATGAGCCGCTGGCAGCGATATCATCGGCCAAGAAAGTCAGCGTCGGATATGGATCATAGACGCAGTTGTGATTAGCATCTTTGAAAGGCGTCCCCGGAGTTAACGAACCGGTCGCGTCGCAGTCACAGGTTGTCGCGCCGCCACCAGGATTGGGAGCAGGTGGGTCCGGCCGATTGTCACTGAGCCCGCTCGCGAAATCGAGCCACTGCTGGACCCAAATTGAATCAAAGAATGTCTCGGGATTATAGGCCTGGGTAATGAAGTAGTGGCCAGCTCCCCCGATGGCTCCGAGCTGACCTACTGGGTCAAGTGCTATCGCTAAGCCCACAAATGGGGAATCCTCTACAACAGCGCACTCCTCACGTAGGCCGCCGGCGTCTTCGTCATCAGCGCTGCCAGTAGTTATAACGTATCGACAGCCCTGCCAGTCGGTAGCAGAGCCGGCTGTCGGCCGAATGTAATAGTCGCTGATCTTCCTCGCGTTATCATCAGCTGTGCCTTCGTAGAAATTGGAGGTCTCGTGAAGGAGCATCGGTCGCCACCAGTAATTGATAACGTCGTTGTAGTCACCCTTGGCCGTCGCCACCACGTCCGGATCTATTCCGTACCGAAGGCTACCTAACGCTGCCTGGGTCAACCTGACCATGACCTCCGAATCACCCGTCCACTGGCCTCTAGTCTTCTCCTGACCACGTCCATAGCCGGCCGCACTCCAGCAATCATTGCCCCCGGGCACCAGCATAGGAGCAGCATCAGAACCATCACCCCAAGGCCGATAACGTGTATAACCACCAACCTGGTCGTCTATACTTGCAGTCTCGCCAAAGACCATGAAATCGGATGGAGACGGATAATCCCTTCTGTCAACGCCGATATGTCCACTACCGGCTGAAGGCATCTCAAGATCAACCGTCGTGTATGCGGGCATCCCTCCGAGAGCTCCTTGAACTTGGTAAGAGCTGATCCGATAACACTGAGGCGGAAAGTCGGAGCCCGTCCATTGGGCTAGGTCCGAGACATCTGGATTGAGAAAGCAACCTATATAAAGATCGCCGGCGTCCTGCGCCTGGGTTCCTGCAGCAGCCCAGTACGCATACGATTTGTGAGTCGGATTATTGCCCGTGTTAAAATTCGTGACGCCATCCGTGATGTTATTCGCAAGGGCAATCGTGTCCACGTCTATGCCCAAGGTACTACTCGCGGCATCCGTTCCCCAACCTGGGTCCTCATATGGAACACCGATGGCGCGAGAAATCGACAGTGGGTTGCCGTTGCGTATCTCGATCGTGCGAACGATCGGATCATGGGGAATCAGATTTCCAGGATAGGGATCACGACCATTATGCTCTATGTAGAGATAGACATTGAACCAACCTTCCGGAAGCATGTCACGGTTGAGCGAGATCGTGAATTCATCAGGCTCCATCATCACCTCTCCCGTCACTTTAGAGATGCTAAGAGCTGACATTGGCGACCAATCCCTGATGAAGTAATAGGAACCGGCGCCAGAGCAATCTTCCGAGCCAATGCTGGTTGGATCGCCATCCACAGTAAGACTCGTCCGGGTATTTGAAACGATCGTGTAGTCATTACTGGTGATTCCGCCGGAGCCAACGCCGCTGGCGCTCCTCTCGCCCTCACCATAATTCCACTCGCCGTTGCCATCGGCATCGACCCAATCCAAACGTCCGTTCGCGTTCAAATCCTGAAAGCGTTCCGCGATGGTTATCTTAAGGCCTACTAACTCGCCGGGCTCCCAACTTGCCGTGCTATCAAGCAGGAGAACTTGGGCCTTCGGTGGATTCAAATCACTTGTCACCTGATATGAAATCTTCGCGTCCGTGAAGCGGCCCGACCAAAGATACTGGCCGTATTGCCGAACGATCTGGCCGGCCGTCTGGTAGTAATAATAGACGTCGGTAAAAACTGTCCATTTGATCGGCTTGGTCTTCGTCGTATTCTCAACTGTAAAGACTATCTCGTCCGTATCAAGGCCCATTACAACGTTGCCCGGTGACACCTGCAAAATATCATGGGAGTTAACCGTCAAATCTATCGGCGAAGCCTTCACCTCGTTTGAGAGAGGGGTTTTGTAAGAGATGACCGTGCCAGATATGCTCGCCTCAACCTGATATTTATAGGTCACGCCGTTGAGAGGGGCGCCTGAACCGGGGATTGCGCTCCCGGGGTCCACGAAGACCGTCTGCGCGAAGTTCTCGGCTATCATCACGCCGTTTCGGTACACGTTGTATGTGACGTTGGTTCCTAACCGGTCAAAGCCCTGAGCCACATCCGTCCATCCGAGTGTTATCTCATTTCCCGTACCCTCAATGAGTCTATCCGCGTTTCGAGTCGCGACGTTTGTCACGAACAATTTCGGCGGCTTCACAATGGGATATATGACCCAGAACCTTGAGCCCGCGTCCGCGATTGCATGAAGCTCGGCGCCTTCGGCCACATAAATCCTGTTCAGGGTATTCCCTACAATCAAGAACGTCTGTGTCTGATTGATATTCGGATTCACATAGAGACCGGCAAGCGCGTTCTCCGACCAAGCCGCGCTCTTATCGACAATCGTCTCGGCCCCGACGCTAGTGGCTACGCCCAAATAGCCGGCGCCAACATAAAAGACGCGACTCGCGGGTTCGGGATCGATATTGCCCGCCGGGTCTTTAGCCCGAACCATGAAAGTATAGCTCGTGTCGTAATCAGGAACCGGCTGCAAAAGAAGGGCCTCTGGAACCTCGAGTACGCAATAGGACTGATTCGTGAAGGGCGACCAAGTGCTGGTGAACGGATTGAAGTAGGAGAACTGAATCTTGCCTACGTTATCGTCCCTCGCGAGACCATTCGTAATTGAATCGTCAACTGCGGTATAGCAGAAGGTTACCCATTTCGATGTGGCAAGCCCACGATCGGCAATAAATACATTGACGTCCCAAAGACCATTGCGGTTCAAATCCACAAAGGGTTCACCGGGATCATACCGACCATTAAATGTATCGTCGAAATAAGGTTCATAGACCTTGTTACCGCTTCCCATTATGTAGGTTTCCGGCGGCATTTGATCACCTGAGGCAAAACAGATGCACGACCCGAACAGGACAACAAGAGCGGTAAACGCAAGGGCGGATCGGCTGAATCTTCCCCGGCTCTTCATTGCTTTCCTCCTTTATTGAATATCCAAAATCGACTCTGGCAAGAACGCATACATAGCCCACCTAGACCATATAATTATCAAACTACACTGGAGCACAAAATGCTGCTCCCAACTCCACTCCAGCATTGCATGGGCGCTTTCTGCGACCCGCGCTAGAGCTCAAACTAACCATCAAGAATAGAAGAATATAGGAAATCACCCGTCTCATGTCAATAGAATTGTTGTCAACTCATTCCAACGGGCAAATCCGACTAATGCTTCTGAAACTCCGAGACGTCCTCCTGCAACTTGATAGGTAGTTCGATCGTGAATTTCGAAAACTGGTTCTTCTCAGAATCGAGCCGAACGCTTCCACCGTGCCTCTCGATAATTCCCGCTGAGACACTCAGCCCAAGACCCACGCTCCCTCCGACCGGCTTTGTAGTGAAGAACGGGTCAAAAACTTTCGACTCATTTTCCTGATCAACGCCGACGCCATTGTCCTCAATCTCTATTCTGACCCTCTCGCCCACAGCTGCCGTCCTTATGATAATAGCAGCTGCAAAATCGGGCTCTCGTTTCTTTCTCGCAACGAGCGCCTCGATACTATTGATCAAGAGATTGGTGAGTACCTGATTGATCTCAGCCGCATAGCATTCAACAGAAGGCAATGCCAAGTTAAATTCTCTCTCGACCGCTATATCATGGGTTCGGAAATCATACTCTAGAAACGAGAGGACAAGTCGAATCTGCGCGTTCAAATCCACCGGCTCAACTTCGGGCTTCTGGAACCTTGAGTAATTCACGAGGTCCTGCACAATCCCCTCGATCTTGTGGACCTCTTTGACGCAAGGTACAACAAAGCGATTTAGCTTGCGCAAATAATAGTCAATCCCTCTTCCTTCACGGGCCTTTACCGCTATCACATCCAGCGCCTTCTCGATTTCATCGGGGCTCTTCACGTTGTGCAGGTCTCGATAGAGGCGAAGAATTCTGTCAACGTGCCAGAAATAGTCACCGAAAAGCTTGAGCTTTGGCCCCAAGACCGAGAGTGGATTTGCAATGTTGTGTGTTAGGCCAGCCGCGATCTTGCCGAGAGCTGCAAGCTTTTCAGATTGCAGAAGCTGCTCATGCGTTTGGCCCAGCTCTGTCAACGTCTCCTCAAGCCGACTTGTCCGTTCCCTGACGTTCTCCTCGAGGCGCAGATTTGCCTCGTGAATCGCCCGCTGCATCTCCTTCATCTCGGTTATATCTCGGGCGACTCGAACACATGCAAGACTCTGCCCGTCACCTGATGCGATGGGTGACGCGACAATATCCACAATCCGACGGCTGCCATCACCGTTGGTTATAACTTCCTCGCCTCGAGCAGGGACCCCACTTCTGAAGGTCGCGGTAACAAGCTGTGTGCCTATGTTTGGCTCTCCGCCAGTACTTTGAGTATCTAGCTGAGCGACGCTCCCAAAGGTCTGTTCCATTACCGGATTGGAGTAAATAATCCTGAAATCCGACGCCACAACATCGAAACCATCTCCCATGGCGCCGAGTGATGACTCCAAGACCATCTTGATCGTCTGCGAGGCGCTGAATGACCGCATCAGCTCATCTCTTTTGTACGAAATGAATTGGTGCGCTGCCACGGCGAAAAAAAATGTGAACAAAACGCTCATAAAATCGAACTTCGCAAATACATCGGCGAATGGCCCGAATCCGACCCAGACGTCGATGATGTCTCTGAAGATGACAAGGAGCTCCGCCACAAGAGCTGCTGCCAGAAGCGCCCAAACACGGCCGCCTCGGCGCGTCATCACGAGGTTCACAAGGCAGACAATTATTGTTGCGAATATGCTGAGTGCCGCCGCAAATTGAGCAATCTTAATGAAGAAAGGCATCTATTGTCTCATATAAAAGGGTGAATGCGCATCTACTTGAATATATTAAGCCGCCTATGCGACCAGAACATGAGTACCAAGAGCATTATGCAGCCCAGCGACATCGCAAGGTAGCCAAGCAAATAGAACAGATCATGAATATCGCTACCAACACTGCAGAACGAGCGTCCCACACGAAGAATCTCACCTGTAAAAAATAGGAACGTCACGACGAAAAAATAGCGCCACCAGCGACGGACATCGCTGGCCAGCCCTTTGGAAAACAGTGCCCGTATCACAAACGCAAATGTAACTAGAATGAAGATGACGCAAATGACATCTCGAAGGGGAACAGTAGTGAATATGTAAGTGCAGATTTCGCTAAATCGCTCTATCAGACCCTTCAGAACTACGACCTCCCCTATATAAGAACCGGGTGACAGAGGGGCTTATATTGCACAAATATCAAGCAGCCCGCCCCCTTTGCGGCCCTCTCAATCATAGCGATTTAAAATCCAGAATATGTAAATGGTGACGCCGGCAATAATTGACCCCAGCAGCAGGAAAACAAGAACTAGATTGACCTCTCTCTTGTGCTTACTCTGCGTGGAAGCCCATTGAATAGCAACGGACTGCTCGTCCTTCCGTCGCTTCATCTCCTTCAAGTCAACCAACATCCCGCAGCCCGGGCACTCCACAAACTCCTCATGCAGACCCTCGCCATTAGCCCCCAATGGTATCTTAACGCTGCAATAAGGACAGACTATCTCATCCATACAAGGCCTCCAGGATATCCGCTTCAGAATCTCCGAATTAACGCCCAACATTGTCCACTAGAATATGCCAAAACCGCTTGACCATGTCAACAATTCCCGTCCATCCCTCAGATCCTCCGCTCAACCAAAACAACATTGATTTCAAAATGCAATCCGGCGATAATAATCGAGGCTCATTTTCGAGCACAAAAACGCTGAACGGATAGGAAAGGAGCGATAAGATAATGGAGAGCCGTGCATTCGCCAAATGTTGCGATCATATTCGCTGTCATAGCGCTCGTCGCGGCTTTCTGCACTTGCGGATGTGGGCGACCGCCCCTAGAGCGGCCCGTTGAGCCCGCGGATTGATCCACAGGGACCTAGCGGCGGCGTCCTACGTGCGATTGAGTTTCTTGAATAGCCGCTTGATGGGCCCGGACTTGTCGTGCTTCTTTAGATAGTCCTCTATGGCCGCCCTTAACGCCTCCTCGGCCAGGTTCGAGCAATGCATCTTCGTCTTCGGCAGACCATCCAGCGCCTCCGCCACCGCCGCGTTGGATATTTTTAGCGACTCCTCAATCGTCTTGCCCTTTACGAGCTCCGTTACCATGGAGCTGGTGGCGATTGCCGCCCCGCAGCCAAAAGTCTTAAATTTCGCGTCAACTATTCGATCGTCTTTGACCTTTATATAGAGCGCCATGATGTCTCCGCAGGCTGGATTGCCCACCTGGCCCACACCATCGGCGTCCGATATCTCCCCCACGTTGCGCGGGTTCTGAAAATGGTCCATCACCTTCTCGCTATATTCCATAAAATCTCCTTCACAATCGGAACAACCGGGCTAGGGA
>JAGHCW010000203.1 GCA_021160245.1 bacterium
AAGATTGCAAATGATCTCCCGGTGTTCGCCGATGTTCCTTCCGAGATAAGTCTTGTCCAACGGTTCCTGCAGACAGAAATTAGCCAGGAGTTCGAACTCGTCAGTATGCTGAGCCGTGGTGTAGGCGTTCATCACGCCGGTTTGTCTGATGAGATTCGCTCGCTGATTGAATGGCTTGCGGAAATCGGCAAGTTGCGAGTTCTTTGCGCCACGACGACGCTGGCTCAAGGGATAAACTTCCCGGTGGGTTCAGTTTTCCTTGCAACGCGCCTTTTCCCTTATGGCAAGGAGATGACCACTCGAGCATTCTGGAACCTTGCAGGACGTGCCGGCAGGATGAAGCAGGAAAGTGTCGGTATAGTGGGCATCGCTGCTGGGAGCGACCCAGAAACAATACGGCAATACGTAAGTAAAGCGACGGGTGATTTGGTTTCACGGCTCGTAAGCCTACTGGATGGAGTTGAGCAAGCTGGGCAACTCAATGAACTTTCGTTGGTAATTCAACAAGAGCAGTGGGCAGATTTCCGTTGCTATGTTGCACATCTTTGGAATGAAAAAAAGAATCTTGACGATGTTTTAGCCGAGACAGAGCAATTGTTACGCAACACTTACGGTTTCGGCAAGCTACAATCGCATCCAGACCATGCTGCACAACAGAAGGCAGAAGCTTTATTAGAGGCCACGAAGGACTATGCGCGCCAATTGGCGCAGAATCCGGGGCATGCGGCTCTTGCTGACGCTACGGGATTTGCGCCTGAGGGAGTTGCTGCGGCATTAGCAGGTTTGGATCGGTTGGAGAACAGGCTCGCGCCGGCAGATTGGGAGCCGTCCAGCCTCTTTGGGAATTCCGGCTCTTCCCGTCTACCTCATCTAATTGGAATCATGATGCGCATACCTGAAGTTGGACGCTCTCTGGCGGAAATCAGTTCCGAGGGGCTGCAGCAACGGCACATTGCAGAAATGATGCAGGCATGGGTCGGCGGTGTGTCGATTCAAGACATTGCTCACAAATTCTTCAGCGGTCAGAGTGGCACAAAGGCAATTACTAAGGCATGCAAGGCAATTTACAAGGTACTGACCAATAGTGGACCTTGGGGGTTGTCGGCTCTGAGTAAGATGGGGTTGGATTTCGAGAATCTGCCAGAGGAACAAAGGCAGCGACTGAACAGCCTACCTGCGATGATATATCACGGCGTCAAGACAGAGGCGGCTGTTCTCATGCGTATGAATAGTGTTCCAAGGAGCATTGCTGAATCGCTTGGTAGGGAGTTCGAGCGGAACGCTGGAGAGCCTGCCAGAAGCCAAGGGGTTGGAGTGGCGCGTGCGTTTTTGCGAGAGCTCAGTGATACAGAGTGGCAGCGAGCTAGGCCCGAAGGGGCTAGCATGTCTGGCCAGGACTACAAGGAAGTATGGTCGCTGCTTTCGGGAGAGGCGTAAGCAAGTATGACTTATCTGGACGAAGCACAAGTTGAAATAGCCACCGTGGATTACTTCCGCGAGTTGGGCTACGAGTACGTACACGGTGCTCACATTGCCCCGGACGGTGAAGCTCCTGAGCGCGACGACTACGGCCAGGTTGTGCTTGTCGAACGTCTGAGGGACGCCTTGATGCGGATCAACTCTGGGATTCCAGACGATGCCATTGAAGAGGCCTTGCGCATGGTCACGCGGCCAGACAGTCCATCGCTCATTGGGAATAATCGGGCGTTTCACCGGATGATCACGGATGGCGTGGACGTTTCCTGGCGAGAGGATGACCATGAGCGCCATGGCAAGGTGTGGCTCATCGAGCGCGACCCGGCCAAGCTGAACCAGAACGAATTTCTGGTGGCCAACCAGTTCACGGTCATCGAGGACAAAAAGAACCGTCGCCCGGACATCGTAGTATTCGTGAACGGTTTGCCTCTGGCTGTTATCGAATTGAAGAATCCTACGAAGGATGTGGACGAACGCGACCCCAAGAAAGCCCTGCGTCCGGCCTACAGCCAGTTTCAGACCTATAAGGCCGACATTCCCAGCCTGTTCGTTTACAACGAGCTATTGGTGATCTCCGACGGCTTCGCTGCCCTGGCGGGTACGCTGACCTCCGGTTGGGATCGTTTTATGCCATGGCGAACCATCGATGGAGAGAGCCTGGCTCCCACAGCTTCTGTACAATTGGAGGTCCTTCTGAAGGGCGTTTTCGAGCGCCACCGGCTCCTGGACTACATCCTCAACTTCGTTACGTTTGAGGACGATGGAAAGGGGATCGCCAAGAAAGCGGCGGCTTACCACCAGTACTGGGCTGTCAACAAGGCTGTCGAGTGCACTGTTGAGGCCAGCCGTCCTGGTGGTGACCGTCGGATCGGCGTAGTCTGGCACACACAAGGCTCGGGCAAGAGCCTGTCCATGGCGTTCTATGGCGGGAAGATCATCAAACACCCGGCGATGGAGAACCCAACCCTGGTAGTTATCACTGACAGAAATGACCTCGACGACCAGCTCTTCGGTACGTTCAGCGTCAATAGCGATCTGTTGCGGCAGACACCGGTCCAGGCCGAAAGCCGGGAGCACTTGAAGGACCTGTTGCGCGTGGCGTCCGGTGGCGTGGTATTCACTACACTGCAGAAGTTCGAGGGCGGCGACGCGCTCAGTGACCGGCGGAATATCGTTGTGATCGCCGATGAGGCCCACCGCAGTCACTACGGCTTTAGCGCAAGACTCGACAAGAAGAGTGGTGAAATCAAGTATGGTATGGCGAAGTATCTCCGGGACACGCTGCCCAACGCTTCGTTCATCGGCTTTACTGGAACGCCCATCGAACTGGATGACAAGAGCACACCAGCCGTTTTTGGTGACTACATCGACAAGTACGATATCCTCCGCGCGGTAGAAGACCACGCGACAGTCCCCATCTATTACGAGTCTCGCCTCGCCAAACTGGAACTGAGCGAAGAGGAAAAACCAAGGATCGACCCCGAGTTCGAGGAGATTACCGAGGGCGAGGAGGAGGAAGAGAAGCACAAGCTCAAGACAAAGTGGGCCGTCCTTGAAGCAATGGTCGGTACCGAGAAGCGGATCGGCCTCGTGGCCAGAGACGTGGTCGACCACTTCGAGAAGCGCCTACAGGCCATGGACGGCAAGGCCATGATTGTCTGCATGTCGCGTCGTATCTGCGTGGAGATGTACAATGCGATCACCAAGCTGCGGCCGCAGTGGCATAGCGATGATGACGCGAAAGGCGTGCTCAAGATTGTTATGAGCGGTTCAGCCTCAGACGAGCCTTCGTGGCAGTCTCACATCCGAACCAAAGCAGCCCGGGAAGCCATCGCAAAGCGGTTCAA
>JAGHCW010000225.1 GCA_021160245.1 bacterium
GCCAAGAGGTGTGGTTCGTATTCAGGGCGACGAGCGGCGATTGTTCACTACGGACGATGGCCTATTGACCAACTACTGTCGGTGGCCAAAGATCGACTATGATGGGCGTGTGTGGTTCTTCAGCGCGAATGATGAGGGGGTCATCGGGCTGAGTTGCATCTCCGACGGGGGTTGGCCGCCGATGCGGTTGATGCTGCATCGGATGGAGACGCCGGAGGGGGTGGCGGTTGAGGCGCAGGTTATTAATAATGGGCCGGTTGTTGGCGTTGACGTTTATGTGGCGATTGAGCTGAATGGGCAGCTGCTCTATTGGCCGGACTGGCAGCCGGAGCCTCATGCGAACCAGATCAACCTCAGCCCCGGCCACAACCAAACCGCAACTATCATCTCCGCGCCTCGAGCAACCATCCCCCCTGGCGCCTACAAGTTCTGGGGCTGCATGACCGGCCGCAACACCCACAAGCTCATCGGCCCGATAGACCGAAAGTTCGAGAGTTTGACCGTGGAGGTCGATTGACCGCTGCGGCGTCTGTTTGAAAGCGACTTCCCTTCTCCCGCTTGCGGTTCCACTGCCAACCGCCAACCGCTAACTGCCAACTGGCGATGCCGCCGGTAAATCTGTTGTTTTGTGAAACATGTTGAGGCATATATATAGCTCAGTGGTTTAGAGTTGGGAGGAATGAGGGAATTGGTGAATCGGACGTTGCTTTTTGAGATAGGTGTTGAGGACTTGCCGCCGGGCTTTGTCAGCTACGCCCGGGACAGAATGCAGAATGTGGTTCCTGCGCTTTTTTCCGAACGGCGCGTAGAGTTTTCGGGGCTTTCTGTTTATTGCTCGCCTCGTCGTCTCGCGTTTCTTATCGATGAATGCGCTACGATGCAGGCTGACGCGGAGCATGAGGCGAAGGGGCCGGCGGTGCGAGTTGCTTACGATGCGGACGGCAATCCGACCAAGGCGGCGATTGGTTTTGCCCGCTCGCAGGGCGTTCCTGTTGAGAGTTTGCAGGTGGTTGACGCTCCGAAGGGCCAGTATGTATCGGCTCATAAAGTTCTAAAGGGGAAGCCGACGCTTGAGATCATCCCGGAGATTGCCTCGGCGCTCATAGAGTCGTTCTCCTTTGTGAAGATGATGCGTTGGACTGAGGAGCGTTTCGCGTTCGGCCGGCCGGTTCGATGGCTTGTGGCGCTCTTTGGAGACGAGGTTGTCAAGTGTTCGGCATTTGGCGTCGAATCGTCAAACAAGTCCTGGGGAACCTGGACGCAAGGCGAGGCGCCGATAGAGATTTCGGACGGCGGCACATATCTCAAGACGATGGCGGAGCATGGAATCATCCCGGACCAGGGCCGTCGCAGAGAGATGATTGCTGAGGGTATCAATACGGTCGAGGAGAAGCTTGGCTGTCAGGTGGTCTGCGATGACGAGATGATTTCGGTGCTTGCGGATTCCCTCGATTCACCGAGGGTCCTTTGCGGCGATTTTGACAGGAAATTCCTTCAACTGCCGGAGCCGGTTCTGATTACTAGCATGTGGCATCATCAGTATTTTTTGGCCACACGACCACGATATTTCTCAAAACCTTCGGGTGGCTTTGCTGCCCGGGACGCGTCCTTGACGCTATTGCCACACTTCGTTGCTATGTTGGCCAATCCCGAGGCCAAAGAGGAGATCGTAAGAGGAGGCAGCGAGGCGGTTCTTATGGCGAGGCTCGAGGACGCAGCATTCTTTTATTCTGAGGACCAGAAGACGCCGCTTGATAAGCTGTTGCCCAAATTAAGGGGGATGGTCTTCCACAAGGGGCTTGGGGACTTATTCATGAAGTCCCAGCGCCTCGCCAATCTGGCTCCGGAATTGGCCACGCTTGTCTTCGATGGTCAGGAGGCAGTCGATGGCGAGCCGGTTGAGAGGATTCGAGAGAATTGCCGGCGAGCGGGAGAGCTTTGCAAGACTGGTCTTTTGACTCATATGGTGGGGGAGTTTCCGGAGCTTCAGGGCGTTATGGGTGGGATATACGCCAAGTTATTTGGCGATTCCGATAGCGTTGGCGATGCAATATCCGAGCATTACCGACCGCGCGGCGTCAATGACAAGCCGCCCGAGACTCATTGCGGAAGAGTTCTCGCCATCTCGGACAAGCTGGACAGCATCTGTGCATTTTTTGGCTCGGGCCTCATTCCTAAAGGCTCCGAGGACCCTCTCGGTCTGCGGCGCGACGCTCAGGGCATCGTGTCTATCTTGCTTGATTGCGGGTATCGATTGGGGCTTTATTCCGCCATTTCGCAATCTATCGAGCTGATTGCGAATGAGGGGCTCATCAGACCGGCGGATGGCCTTAAGGAGCAAGTTCTGACCTTCATCAAGCAGCGTCTGTCGTTCGGGTTAGTGAATGGGGATGCAATTCGTCAGGACTTGGCCGCGGCAGTCATCTCCCATCCCTGCGACGACATCGTGGATTTGCGAGATCGGGCCCTTGCCCTTCAGGAGTTCTCAAAAGATGAGCAATTTGAGGCGCTGACGACAGGTATGAAGCGGGCGTCCAATATCCTCAAGGGCCAGAAGGTGGGCGAGTTCGATGCGTCACTTCTGCCTGATGAGCAGGAGCAACGGCTATTTAGTGAAATGGAGCAAGTTGAGCCTGCCGTTTCTCGCCTCACTGCTGAGAGCAAGTATCTGGATGCGTTCAGGTTGATAGCGTCGCTCCGGCCTTTGATTGACGATTTTTTTGAGCACGTTATGGTGATGACAGATGACGAGGCGCTGCGGGACAACCGCCTGGCCTTGCTTGGAAGATTAACGAGTATGTTTGGCTCCATCGCCAATTTCTCGAAGATAGTGGTGGAGAAATAGGAATTAGTGGCCTCGGCAGAGTCGTTTTGTCGGACTGCGGCGTGTGGCTTCATAGGAAGTCTAAACTGTTCGGAGGAAGCCTGAATGGCTGAGAAACATGTATATGCTTTTGGCGGTGGGACCGCTGAGGGCAGTGCTGAGATGCGTGATCTATTAGGTGGTAAAGGGGCGAACCTTGCGGAGATGGCCCTGCTGGGCATTCCAGTGCCGCCGGGTTTTACAATTGACACTAGGGCTTGCATTGAATTCTTCAAGAACAATGGCGAGTATCCGGAGGGTATGTGGAAGCAGGTTGAGGAGCATATTGTCGGGATGGAGAGGGTCTGCGGCAAGAAGTTCGGCGATCCGGAGAACCCGATGTTGGTCTCCGTTCGTTCCGGGGCCCGGGTCTCCATGCCAGGGATGATGGACACAGTCCTGAATCTGGGTCTGAACGACGAGACGATTGCCGGTCTTGTTGAGAAGGCAGGCGGTGACGAGCGTTTTGCTTATGACAGTTACAGAAGGTTCGTGACGATGTTTGGTGACGTCGTTTTGGGTGTGCCGCATTCGGATTTTGAGAAGATTCTCGAGGAGCACAAGGAGCGGCAGGGCGTGAAGCTGGACACAGAGCTCTCGGCCGAGAGCTTGAAGTCCATCGCTTTAGCCGGCAAGAAGCTCGTTGCTGAGCGAACCGGCAAGCCTTTTCCAGACGATCCGATCGAGCAGCTGAAGCACGCGATCAACGCGGTGTTCAATTCCTGGTTTAACGACCGCGCAAAGACTTACAGGGCGAAGTATGGAATCTCCGAGGATTGGGGCACGGCCGTCAACGTTCAGACGATGGTGTTTGGCAACTCGGGGCAGAAGTCGGGCACGGGTGTAGCTTTCACAAGAGACCCGGCGACGGGCGAGAATGAGTTTTATGGCGAGTATCTAATCAATGCGCAGGGCGAGGATGTCGTGGCCGGCATCCGAACTCCGGAGAAGATTAGCAAGCTCGCAGAGCAGATGCCTGAGCCTTACAAGCAGCTAGTGGGCATTCGTGAGCGGCTGGAGAAGCACTACCGCGATATGCAGGACATAGAGTTTACGATTGAGAGTGGTAAGCTCTACATGCTCCAGACCCGAACCGGTAAGCGGACTGGGCAGGCCGCGGTCAGGGTCGCCGTCGAGATGGTTGATAGTGGCATGATCACAAAAGAAGAGGCCATTCTCCGTGTTGAGCCGGACCACATCGAGCAGATGCTGCATCGTCGCATCGATCCCCATGAGAAGCTGGACATAATCGCTAAGGGCCTTCCAGCATCGCCCGGCGCCGGGGTTGGGGGCATAGTGTTCAGCGCCGATGATGCGATTGCTGCGAAGGAAGAGAAGCGCAATGTTGTCCTTGTGCGTGCAGAGACTTCTCCTGAAGACGTTGGCGGCATGATCGCGGCCCAGGGCATCCTGACGGCGAGGGGCGGCATGACCTCTCACGCGGCTGTGGTCGCTCGAGGCATGGGCAAGTGCTGCGTGGCTGGCGTCACCTCTCTTGTTATTGATGAGGAGAAGAAGACCGTTTCCGTTGGTGACCTCGTGCTCAAAGAGGGCGATGTTATTACTCTAGACGGCGCGAATGGGCTCGTTGCCCGAGGCGCGGCGAAGCTGGTTGATCCGGAGATGACCGGGAACTTCGGCAAGTTCATGGGTTGGGTTGACGAGACCAGAAGGCTCGGTGTTCGCACAAATGCGGACAATCCCAAGGACTCCAAGCGAGCCCGGGACTTTGGCGCAGAGGGCATTGGCCTGACGCGAACGGAGCACATGTTCTTTGAGCCGGACCGCCTGCCGGCAATGCGAGAGATGATTCTTGCCGAGGACGAGCAGGGAAGACGCGCCGCCTTGACCAAATTGCTTCCGATGCAGCGTGCGGATTTCATCGGCATCTTCAAGGCGATGGACGGCCTGCCGGTAACTATCCGACTGCTGGACCCGCCGCTCCACGAGTTCCTTCCGTCGCATGATTCGGACATCAAGTCGCTTGCGGCGGACATGGGCGTCTCGTTCGAGCACCTCAAGAACAAGGTGGAGGAGCTGAAGGAGATGAACCCGATGCTCGGCCATCGCGGCTGCCGGCTCGGTATCTCAATGCCAGAGATTTCCGAGATGCAGGCAACTGCTATCCTTGAGGCGGCCTGCATAGTCCAGAAGGAGGGCGTGAAGGTTCTGCCGGAGATCATGGTGCCTCTCATCGGCAAGGTTCAGGAACTGCAGCACCAGAAAGAAGTGGTCGATAGGATGGCCAAAAAGGTCTTTGCGGAGCAGGGCATCAAGGTTGACTATATGGTTGGCACGATGATCGAGATACCCAGAGCCTGCGTGGTGGCAGATAAGGTGGCCGAGGTCGCTGAGTTCTTCTCGTTCGGAACCAACGATTTGACGCAGATGACGTTTGGCTACAGCCGTGACGACGCCGGGAAGTTCATCGCCGAGTATCTTAAGAGAGGGATTCTGCCGGACGACCCGTTCCAGTCGATCGACATCGAGGGCGTCGGGGGAATGGTCAAGATGGGCGTTGAGCGAGGCCGTTCCACGAATCCGAAACTCAAGATCGGCATCTGTGGCGAGCATGGTGGCGATCCTCGCTCGGTAGAGTTCTGCCACAAGGTCGGCATGAACTACGTCAGCTGCTCACCATTCAGGGTCCCGGTGGCCCGACTGGCCGCGGCACAGGCCGTAGTGAAGTTCGACAAATAAGATCGACAGATATTGAAGACTGCGGGGGCAGCAACAGCCTGTCCCCGCATTAACATAGCGGTCGAGTGAGTTGCAGCAAAGGCGCCGCGAGCAATAGGCACAGCTGATGGATATTATCTCGCTTGGCGAGTGTATGGTCGAGATGTTCTGCGAGGGACGATTTCTCGATGCCTCAACATTCACAAGGTCCTATGGCGGTGATACGCTTAACACCCTAGTTGCTGCCGCTAGGTTGGGCGCAAGCGCCGGCTTCATAACTAGGGTAGGGAATGATCCCTTCGCCGACCTCCTTATGAATAGCTGGGCTTCTGAGGGTATAGACCTCTCCCAGGTTCATCGTGTGCCAGGCTTCAACGGCATCTACTTCATATCGCTGCTTGAGCGAGGAGAGACTGAATTCACCTATTACAGGCCGGGCAGCGCCGCGAGCAAGCTCGCAAAGGACGATTTGAGCCAGCGCTACATCGCTGGAGCAAATATAATTCATACAAGCGGCATAACTCAGGCCATATCAGCCACGGCGTCCGATACCGCCCTGCACGCATTCAGAACCGCAAGAGCTGCGGGCGTCGTAACGTCATTTGATCCGAATCTGCGCCTCAAGTTGACGACGCTTGAGAAGGCGAGGAACGATCTGATGGCTATTCTGCCGCACACAGACGTCTTCCTACCCTCTCATTCTCAAGAGGCTGAGCTGCTATTTCAGGGAATGTCCCCAGATGGGATTATTCACTTCGCATCCGCTATGGGCGTTAAGCACATTGTGATCAAATGCGGACAGGACGGCTGCATTGTGGGCTCCGAAGGCGAGGTTCGAAGGATGCGGCCCTGGTTTGATGTGGATGTCGTGGACACCACAGGGGCTGGCGACGCCTTCAACGGAGGCTTTCTATTCGGTATCTCACGCGGACTCTCCGCGTTTGAGGCCGCCAGAATCGGACTCGCAACCGCAAGCCTAAAAGTCGCTGGACGAGGCGCGATTCTCTCGCTGCCTAAGAGGGAGGATGTGATCGAAGTTGTGGGCGACCTCCCGTAAAATCGCCCATGCATGCGCATTGAAATGCGCTCATGATCGACTAGACCGGGCGCATTATGATACGCCATACGCGACATTTTATGAACGTGAGCATCAGAACTTGTCTAGCATAGCTGAGACCATATCCTTCGCCAAGTCCTCCGTGGCAAGGGAGATCGCTTCCTTTCGAGATTGCTCCCTTGTGCGCAACACCTGTGAGTCTTGCTCCTGCCCCTGGCGATAGAGGTCCGAGACATCCTCGTCGATGTTATAGTCCTTCTTAACCCAGTACTTCTTCTTCGCGCAGATCGCTTTCTGGTCTTTCAGATCGAATAACTCTGCCTCGATCGTTATCTTGACCCGGAACTCGTTCGGAATCCCCCTCGTGTCGTAAGCGAGCCTCTTCAATTCGTACTCAACAACGCTGCCTCTTAGACGGGCGTCCGGAGAACTGTCGGAGACATCGAATCCGCCTCGCTTCATGAGGCGCGCCACGATGGCGTCCGTAACCAGCGCCTCAAGCCCGATTTCAAACGTTTCGTTCTTGAATACAGGCACGCCGATGGTCTTGACGTGGGTCGGCAGAACTCCACCTTTACCAACGAGCGAATAGCCACAGCCGCAGATGATTGCCAGCAGAAGGCTTGGGAGAATCCAGGTCCAACGCCCGAAGGTCATCGGCAACTTACTGATCACGCGATTGTCCATGTTCCTCCCGGGTTGCGAGTTAGGGCGTCCCATAGTGTAACCAAGTGGCGCTTCTCCACTATGATGCCGTTGTGCATAATGCACCCGGTGTGCTTTATGGCAATCCCATTATCACGGTCTCGCACAGGCGCGGGGCCTGCATTCGCTCGACCTATTAGGACGCGCCACGCTGCATCAGATTCTAGGGAAGAATTGCAGTACTCGTCCGGCAGACCTAGACAATGCCCAATTTCATGGGCGGCAGTCTCATTGGCTTCCTCCACGATCTCAAAGACCGGGACCGCATTCTTACCATTGTGGCGACCGGCCGTACATCGGAAGCTGCCACATCGATTCCAAACTAACATTATGTTGCGGATTGCCGCCGTCTTGTATGTATCCTCCTTCTCGGGAAAGTCCTCGGCAAACTCCCAACACAGCTTGACCTTCACCTTAAGCTCTTGGCTTCCGGCATTGCAATCCACCTGAATCGCGCCGAAGGGGTCAAGTGAGTAGTTGGCGCCATCTAATCACATCCTATGAATTGAATTTGGAATCCTGAAAAACACACTCTCTACTGCAATGCTTCAGCCTTCCTTCACCCAGGTCGAAATTTCTTACCATAATCCCTCATCGCTGCGCAATCCGCAATCGAAAATCCAGAATCCGAAATAGCGGCCGTTCATCCTTCCGCCTTCATCCTTTCTGAAACGCCCCCGGCCAACCACCATGCGCCTCAATCACCTTGTCGATCTCGCCCATAATGCGGATCGTCTCGCGGAGGACGGCGACGACCTTCTGGAAATGCTCTATGTCCTCGATAGTGAGGCAGCGTTTGTGCTTCTTGCGCTCTTTCAGCCAGTGATCGAGCACCTGATAGCCGCCGATCTTAAACTCCCAGACTTCGGGGACTATTCCCTCGAAATACTCAGCGGCTATTCCCTTTCTTGGTTGAGCCTTGTTTATGTAAACTCGGCCGACTTCCAGCGGCTCATCCTTACCCGGGGCCAGGTCGCCGGGAGGCCGGTAATCAACGCTGGTGACGTCGTGCTTGCCCGCAACCGGGTAACTCGTACCCCAGAAGGATTGATTCGCAAGCCGTTTGTCTCGCATCAAGTGCAGATCAACTAGTTCTTGGCCCTTCAAGCAGAGCTCGCGGAAGAGCTCCGCGATTGATATCAGCGGCACACGCGGGAAATCGACCTTTAAGAGCTCTGCATAGCGTGTGCGATACGTCGGCGAATGAAACACGGCGTAAATATATGCGAAGACATCCTCAGGCCCGAAGGTCTGCTCAAGGTCGCCCCGACCGTCGGGAAGGAATGAGAGTCGGCTCTTCTCGCTGATTTCGTGAAGAAAGAACGGATCAAAATTCGGCCAGCGAGGATAAGTCTCAAGAGGATAGAGACCATTAATCGTCGTCTCAATGTCATTCAAGACGCGGCGCTTGTCCCAATTGTTCGCGACCATAGCTTTTGCGTAAGCCACTTTGAGGTCCTCGGCGGCTGTCTCGCGTCGTATTGTCTCGTGGGACTCAATTGGATTTAGATAAAGAGGAGCGAAGTAATTCGTTGTTTTGATGGAAACGGCGCAATGTTCCATAGGAATTTCAGAGCAGAGGAAATGCGCATATTCTCCGACAATCTCCTTTCGCTTATGAAAGCAAAGAGCGGCATTCCTCTCTTTCATGTGCTGGACCGTGTCTCGTCTTGGCATACAGAGGAAGCCGCGACATCGGCCTGTGTAGTAGGTGTAGCGAACATCAAAAGGGCGATATAGGAGTGGTGTGACGTGGCTCCTATTGGGACCCGATGATGCAATGTCGTCCTGTGCCCACGATACACGCCAATCTCTCGCATCTGCGCCCAATCCGTAGCTTTCTCTAGCCTTGTGAGCCTCCATTCCTGCGAACCTGTTGACGTTGGTCCATATATCGCTTTCTGTGAACTGGATTGTCAGCGAATCTCGGGCAGTTACGATACCCACCGAATTGACGGGCATCGCGTCCGTAATCTTCCAACCGTCAGTATATTCGGTCTCAAGGTCTCCATCTCTTGGAATAAGCCAGTAAAATGGCGAAGTTGGTCGTATTTCTACCATTTGCGAATCCGACAGCTGTCGCTTCTCCAGCTCGTCATATTTCCTCTGCCTGGGCCCCCATAGATGAGCGTGGACTGCAGATGGGGACGTGTCGCGGTGTTTAGCGCCCCGTGAAAAGACGCAGATCGCGACGCCCTGTTGAATGTCAAAGACATTCTCGTCCCTTGACCCATCTGGAGGCGTCTCCTTCTTCTTAGCGTTGCCGTGCAGGTCCAGGAGATGCAGGTCGTCGAAGGATTGCGTCAAGCTGCACCGCATCCCGCGAAAGGTCGGATTGTCCAGATAGCCGTGATTGGTGATCATTGAGAAGATGCCGTGGCCGGTTCTTTCAATCCGCCACTGCGCGAAACGAATGAACTTGACATAGTCGTCCTGAAGCCACTTCGGATTGCGCTCGCCGAGTGGCTTTCCGTCAACTTGTTTGTAGTCCTCGATAAGCTCGCCAATCCAGGTCTTCTCCCACCGGCCGTTGATCCTGATCCTGCTGGGATTCATTGAGTGGCCCGAGTAAGGCGGATTGCCGATTATGACCATGATGGGTTTGTCAGCCTTGATCTCATTCGCTGCTTTGGCCTCTTCTGACAGCGTCTTCGCGAAGCCAAACACCAACTGGTTGGATACTTGTGCTGCCTGCTCGAGCGTGTTCGTCAGGTAGATGTGGAGTCGTTCATCCTCGGCAAACTCGTAGCCGAGCTCCTCCAACAGCATCCCGACCTTGAGATGCGCGATTGCATAGGGCGCCATAAGTAATTCAAAGCCGAAAAGGCGTGGGAGGAGGTTGTTGCGGACGAAGTCCGGCCATGTTCCCTCCTGCCCCCTGCTCTTGATGACCTTGTAGAGATGCTTGATGACACCAGTGAGGAACGTCCCGGTGCCGAGCGCGGGATCGAGGATCATCACGGACTTATCGGCGAGGCCGTCGGGCTTTCCGAATTTCTCCTTCAGTAGGTAGTCAACAGAACGGACGATGTAGGAGACGACTGGCTCTGGCGTGTAATAGACGCCTCTTGTCTCTCTTATCTTTGGGTCATATTTCTTTAAGAAAGTCTCGTAGAAGTGGACTATGGGGTCCTCTTTACCAGCCTTCTTGCCCATGTCCTCAGAGATCTCGCGCATACTAGACGCCTCAAGCATGTCGGCGATATCCGAGGCGCGCCAGCGCCATCTGGGGTCCAGATTGTCCTCGTCCGCGAGCTCCTTGAATAGGCCTCGGAGTAGCGGATTCGTTTTTGGTACTAGCCTTGCTGCGCTTTTCAGAGAGAAGCTCTCGGCAAGCATATCAACTCGTCCCGGGCGAACTGACTGATGCCGGGCCGTGAACAGGCCGTAGGCCACGGTCTGTGCATAGATGTCGGCGAATTGCTCCGGCGAGAGGTCATGGATCAAAACCTGGCGGAAGGCGTCAAGCTGGCCCTGAAGCTGTCCGCTCAATCGACTGCCGTTTTTGAGGCATTCGAGCATGGCGTCGCGCATGAGATGAGTACGCCAGGCCATTTGCTCCGCGAGCTCCTCTGCCGTGCCAACGCCAGGAAGAGTGTCCTTGAGAAAAGCCTCCGTGAAATGCCTTAGCATCTCGACTGCTACCGCATCCGGATTGAAACCAGGTTGTAGGTCGGACGGCTTGCACAGAGCCGTGGTTTGGACTACTGCGCCTTTTTCGAGCAGTCGGAATTCAAGGTAGTTGGTGAGGATGATCTTCGGCAGTTGTTTATATCGCTCCATCTGGTCCGTCTTCATTATGGCGTCGAGGTCTGCGCCGAGCGACTTTGTCTCGATATAACCGATCTGGCTGTGCCCAGAACTGACCTTGAAATCAGGGACGCCGAACTCCTTCCTCTTCGGTTCAGTCAAGAACACGATCTCGATGCCTGGCGCGAGAAGAGAGGAGGCCGCGTTGAGAAACTTGTGAAATGCTGGCCGATAGCTTAACTCGCCGCTCGCGTCTGGCTTTTCTGAGATCTTGCGCAGTTGCCCCAAATAATCCCGGACTGCCTCGAAGAACTTCTTCTTGACATGCGAGGCTGAAATGCGGGTCATATCTGTCTCACCTTACTGCATAGTCCCATTAGTAATCGCTATAGCCTCGATCGTAAGGCCAATCTCCATTCGTGGCCAAGACCTTCCAAAGACCGTCGCTATTATCAACTATGAATAGATCGCTGCCGTGCTGTTTCTTGATCATGCCATCGCTCGCGTGAGTATTCCATTGCTCGTATCATATTACTGAGCAGCATAAATGTACGAAGCATTGGAGCACAGATTCGCAGTTGCATCAAGATGTCCCGTGTATCCGGCCGAGACTGCCATTTGAGTGGTTGTCCCAGATGAATGGATGGACTGGGAAGCCCGTCCTACACCGAGGGAAGGCTACTTCTTCTCTTTCATCACGAGGCGGAATCCCAGGGCGCTTCGGCGCTTTTCTGGGGGATCGGAGCCTCGGTCAGCACAGCGGCAGTTCCAGGCCCATGCCCAGTAGCTTCCGCCTCGCATGACGCGACTCGTCCCCGTCAGAGGCCCGGTTGGGTTATCGTGGGAATGATCTTGATACGCATCCGAGGCGTACCAATCCTCACACCACTCCACCACGTTGCCGGCCATGTCATAAAGACCGAATGCATTGGGCTTGAGGCTGCCGACCGGGGAGGTAACTGGGTAGCCGTCGTCCAGATGCGGATGCTTGGGATGTGTGGGGTGTTTTTTGTCGGCCAGATTGGCGTAGCGCGCATCGATCTTGTCACCCCAATGATAGCGCGTGGTGGTTCCTGCCCTACAGGCATACTCCCACTCCGCCTCGGTTGGCAGACGGAACTCGTAACGACCACCTTGTTGAGCGGAAAGGCGTCTTGAAAATGCCTTCGCGTCGTCCCAGCTGACATATACCGCTGGTTGATCGGCGCCATTGCGGGAGAAGCCCTCATAGCTTCCGCTGTTATGCTTGGGCTTGAATGTGCGATATTGGGCGTTTGTCACCTCGAACTTCCCCATCCAGAAACCATCGATAGAGACCTCGTGGACAGGTCCCTCGTCGTCCTCTTTGGCCTTGTCCGTGGATGGGCTTCCCATATTGAAGCAACCGCCTGGTATCCAGACGAATTGCATTCCGGTGTTTGGCTCCAGGAATGCCTCGCCGGGCTTCTTGGCCTCCACCAAGAAGCTCTTGCTTAACTTATCGATCTCAGCCTCCAGCTCCGCGAGTTTCCTGCGCTTCTCACGCAGTTTCAGCTGCCTCTCGCTGTTGAGCGCGTCGATCTCGGCTTGACGCTTTTTGAGATCCTGGAGCCGCTGCTGTTTCTGCTCGATCATCCGGTCCAATTCAACCAACTCCATCTGGCGACCACGGACGAGGACAAATGACCCGCCGACCTGGCTTCCGGTTCCCTGTATGACGCTGAGTTTGACTTGCTCCCTCTCGTTCGAAGCGATGTCGCGCCTCATTCGTTCATGCAGTTCTGATGCAGTCAAATAGGGCTCGATATTGTCGTCTAAAGTCTTCAATAGAGCATTGGCAAAGACCGAATGGCCGCCTATTCGCTCGTTTTTGACAGACCCAGGCCAGCCGGAGACAATGACCTCGCGGCTCGTTCGCTTGAAGACATGGCGCCTGTCAAGAGACCTTCTTGTGACAGAAGCTGCGGCCTCGGGGGAATTGCTCGCAACGAAGCCGGAATCGCATATCATAAGCAGATGCCTGGCCGGTATGGCCCTTAGAATTGACCTGACCCATCCATTGCTGAGCCACTGACTCTCGTCATCCCTGCGGGCATCCACTGGAACCCATGCCCCCATCTTTGACTGCTCGTCATACGCGCTGTGACCTGCGAAGAATATAAGAAGCCAGTCCTCGGGACGGAGCCGTCTTGTCAGATTACGAAGCGCCTGCATCATTTCTCTCTCTGTGGCTTGAGCGTCATATAGCTTGACCACGCGCTCTGGCCTAAAGCCATATTCTCGAACTAGTGCCTTTGCTAAAGCCTCAGCATCGGCCACGGAGTTACTTAGCTTAGGCCAGTGAACGTAATCATCTATTGCGATGCACAAAAGATGATAATCACCCTCAAATGGCCAATCACCGGGAGACTCCTTCATTTCCACAGCCATGCTGCCGGTCTCTTGAGATAAACCTAATGCAAGGCCCAGCATCAGGACTGTAAACAGAACACGAAGCGATCTCATGCTTGTTCTCCCAGCGAACAGAAGCGGAAGCTCTCCAACTTGACTGAAGATGATAACAATGATGCAAGACAGCAGACCATCTGGCGCCGCGAGCCCTGCTTCCCCTCTATCGGCGCTTTGCAGCAATTATTTTAGCTTCTGCAGCAGAGGCAACTTGCATATTGCAGTGGATTTGCTGCAGCTCGCCCTTTCAGATCGCTTTTTTATTTGAGAAGATTTTCCCGTATGTTGGGTTGACATGTCTTGCTGAATTGATACCTTGCTTATTTGGAGGAGGTTATCACTAATGTCGCATTATGAATTTCCGGGTTCGCCCGTTCTGAAGATGTTTGGGAGCAGTACCTGCCCTAAGTGCGCGGATGCCAAGGAACGGCTGAAGCAGCGCAAGATACGATTTCAGTATCACAATGTTGGGACTGCTAAGGGGCTGGCAGAGGCCGCGTATTTCGGGCTGGTTGACGAGGCGTTGCCGGTTCTTATATTGGCAGGTCAGGACGGCGAGTTGATTATGAGATTCCGGGCCGTCCTGCAGGCGATCGCTGAGATGGAGAGAAGGATGCTTATGTCAGGGAATAGGCAGATGAGTATCCCGCTTTCAGGCGGTGAGCCGGACTAGTATCCCGGGGGCACGCGCTCGTTTCGCAGGCGCTCAATTCAATGGAATGTTCTACCCGTTTAAGATTGAATTGACCTGCTTCATAAAGGTATTGACTGAGAAGGGCTTTGGTATGCACGTGACTTCGGCCTGCTTCACAAATGCGCGCGTCTTGGGCTCATAGATGTCGCCTGTGGTGAAGAGGATGCGCCGGATAAGCAATGGCTTGTTCTCCTTAACCCATTTGTAAATAGCGAAACCATCAAGCCCCGGCATTCGTATGTCCATGACGATCATGTCAATGCTCTTCTCCTCTAGAAGCCGTATTGCCTCTCTTCCCTCTCCCGCGCCGAAGACGATATGGTCTTCGGATAGTATATCCGTCATCATCTCTCTAAGCACTTCCTCGTCATCCACAACAAGTATTCTCGCGCTATCTGTCTTGGCCAAGGGAGCTTGCGATTTCGATTCCGGCCGCTTTTGTGTGATCTCCCCCTCGACCACTGGCAAGTAAATGGCGAATGTCGTCCCTCGCCCCAGCTTGCTCTTGCATTTTATTTCGCCATTGTGGGCTTGAATAATGCCATAGGAACAAGATAGCCCAAGCCCTGTGCCTTTGCCCGAAGGTTTCGTTGTGAAGAAGGGGTTAAATATCTTGAGCTGGTTCTTCTCGCTTATTCCAGGCCCGGTATCAGTTATATTAAAGCAGATCGTTGACCCTTCGATGAACGAGATTATGTAAAGCGTGCCTCCCCGCTCCTCCATCGCCTGGTAGGCGTTGTTCATGATATTCAAGAAGACCTGCTCTATCTGTTTTGGGTCAGCCATAGTCAAGGGCAGCTTAGGATCCAGTTCCAGAATTAAGTCTATGTTGCATGCGTCCAGCCGGTATTTCACCAGCTGGATGGTGTCATTCATGGTCTTGTTGAGGTCAACATATTCTCTTAAGGGGGAGCTTTTACGGGAGAATGCTAAGAGCGATTCCATCACTGACTTTGCCCCGAGCGCGCATTTTTCGATGGAAGACAACTTCTGCAGCATCTGTTCATCTTCGACCTTTTCTCGAAGCAATTGGGAATACGCAAGGATGGGCGCCAGCTTGTTGTTCAGCTCGTGTGCGATTGATGCCGTGAGCTCACCCAATGAGGCGTGTCTCTCCGCCTCGAGCAGTTGGCTATGTAGCTGTTTGAGATTCGTGATATCGACGAGAATCAGTTCAACCGCGCTCTGCCCTTCGTAGGTTATATGAACACCTTTGCAGAGGGTCTGAAGTTCCTCTCCACCTCTGGTCAGCAAGCAGAGCTCAACCTCCTTCGCGGGCTTTCCGCATTCCAGGCTCTCAATGTGGTTCTGGGCATCTTCCCGCGAGTCCGGATGGACAGATTGTTCCATGAGCTTGAAATCCCTTGAGAAGAGCCGTTGAGGCGAATAGCCGAGCTTATCCATCAGAACGCGATTGGCATAAAGCAGCGTCCCGTTCTGCAATATGCAGACCATGTCAGGAGATGTCTCAACAAGTCTCTTGTACTTCTCCTCAGACTCCCTGATCTTGCGCTCCAGGGCGTTTCGCTCCGTGATGTCATTGAGTAGTATTGAGGCGCCAAGGACGTTGCCCTCTTCGTCTTTCTTCGGACTGACTGTAATATCGAAGCAGCGTTCTTCCCGATTATCGAGGCTTGTTCGAACTGCATGGCAGACGGCATCCGTCCTTATCGCCTCCTGCGCAAGGCACTCCTCACAAGGAGTATCGCGGTGGAATACCGCATCAAAGCACTTGGCGTTGCCATCAGTCTTGAATGCGGAAATGAACTCCGCGTTTGCGTATGTGATGTCAAGCTCTTCATTGACCAGGATAAGGGGGTTCCCGATGCTCCGGAGCGCCTGCTCGAAGTTCACCTTCTCATGGAGCAGCTGCTCTGTTCGTTTCTGCATAACACGTTCGAGCGATCTTCCCCACCTCGTGGAGACAGCAATGGCGGTTCCGCTCCCAAAGAGGACGAGGAACATTATGAATCCGAGCAATTGATACTGCTTCAAATATGCGGTATCGATTGTGGATAGAACCGTCTTCCAAGGGGTCGAGGCGATAAGTGAGTATCTCTTCCGGCCCAGAGTGATGGCTCTGTAGGCAAGGAGCTTAGTCGCTCCTCTCGTTCGCAAGACCGTTGAACGAGGGCTATTCTCCATAAGGAGAGAAAGCGTGGCCGCTTCAGATTCCGGGGGGATTCCTAAATGCGGACCTATCTTGCCGGAAGCTGATTCGGACTCGCTGGATAGGAGACGATTCCCATCCTCGTCGGTGAGCGATGTCTCGCCATTGGCGCCGCCGGGGACCCTCAGAAATCGGGCTGCCATTGCACCGCTTGAGACGAGTATATAGGCGCCTGGCAACCGCTCATAGGTGTCTTTTCCGGCAGCGTCAGTGGGGCAGTAAAAAACGACGAGTCTGCTGCGCAAGCCCAGTCCCAGAAATGCCGGCCCCGCTACACTATCTCCGCGCTCAAGAGCTTCTCTGGCAAAACTTGCCAACTCGGGTTGGCTCACGATCTCGCCCAAGGAGTCTGAGGGTCTGTTCGATCTGATTATCTCACCATTTTTGTCAATCACAACAGTAGCACACATCAGCAAGGTATTTGCCGTTTGGCTGAAGGCGCTGAAGACGCTATCGGCGTATTCAGAATCGCCGTTGGTCAGGCCATTCGATAATGCGAGTCCTTGCACGCACGAACGCAGCGTTTCGCTGGCGTTTTGGAGCCTGGAACCAATGGTCTGGAGCTCGGACATCTGTCTGAATTGAAGTTCCTTCGTCATTGTTGCGGTCAACTCCTCACCGCTCCGGCGGATCAAGAGAGTTGAGAGCGTCATGGCAGTCAGGACGATCAGAATTATAAAGCCGAATACTCGTTTGGAAATTACCCTTGTAGTCCTTAAATCTCTTGTCAAAAGCGAGCGCAGACTAACTTTCCTTGCGCCTCTCACCACGAAGATCACGATTAAGGCAAGTAGCGTTGTGCTGGCGCTCATAAGGAGAACCTCGACCCACCACCAAACCGTTGCTCTCCGGACAATCGCATCTTCGAACGCGAACATTCTTAGAAATGGGCTCGCAAGAGCTAGCCCGGCGGCTATGTAGGAAAATCTCAAATAGACCCGTCCATCTCGGCCGAAATGGTGACCGGCCATCAATCCGAATGCAACATAAATCCAAGCGAGGCAGAGAACAGACGAGCCGTAAACGGCGCCTCGGAGGACTTGTATTGGCGAGAGAATTCCCATTAACCCGGATATTGCTGGAACGAACCACAGGGCAATCGCGATTGCGGTCAACGAGCGTCTCCTTGCGCGCCCTTCGTCTATGCCCTGGGCAGAAAGAAGGGCTCGTGAGCCCATAACGGCAAGCGCCATTGCGAGAAGGAGCACGAGGTCGAGGAAGAGCAAGTATTGGTGACTATTGAGGGAGTTCCCGGTTCCGTAGTCTATGAGAATGAGGACATTGCGGCAGAATGTAGCGAAAGCCGCAAAAAAGAGGCGAACCGCCCCGGTGTCCTTCTTCGAGTGGAGAGCAAGGGCGTATGAGAGAAGCGCTATCGATAGAAGAGGAAATACCCAGGAGACAAATGAGATCAGGAAGCCTAGCGCTGTGGCGGTCATTTCATCTATTTGTCATTCATATCAGTTGGCAGGCCTTATGCTAGTTGCTAGCAGCAATATAGCCCGAGACTGGCAGGGTCAAAATGATGCCGATGTCCCGTTCGGAGAAATCAATATCGAGGTCTTTTGCCACGTTGCCTATTCTCTTGCCCATTCTCTCATCCTCGGTTGCAGCCATAAGAACCTTGACGTAACTCTTGCCACCCAATGAGCCTGCAGCGAGACCGGCGAAAATCGGCACATCGAAGGCAAGAACCTCCTGCATTTTCGTCCCATCCATAACCACAGCATCCTCTAAGCCGAGCTCGGCAAAGACAGAGAGAATATCGTCCAACTGCTCTTCTCTGAAAAGTATCACAATGACCAGGTGCATCACATCCCTCAGACTATGAAGCGGAATGACACGAGTTCATTACCGCGAAATACGGTCAAAATCATCTAAAACCGCGAAGACCTCCGCCTCGCTCTTTGCGGACAGGAGTCTCTCTCGATTGCTCTGTTTGCGGGCAAACCTCGTGATCGCTGCCAGCACTTGAAGATAGAGCTTCGGCTCACTCGCCGGGATGCCGATCATAAAAACAACACGGACTAGCTGGTCATCTACGGCCCCGAAGTCTATTCCTTCCTGGGATACGCCGATGGCAATTACGAGCCGCTCAATAGAATCAGACCTCGCGTGCGGAATTCCGACTCCCATCCCGATCCCCGTTGTCATCACGGCCTCCCGCTCCTTCAAGGCGGAAAGGAATGTCTCGCGGTCAGGGACCGATTCTGACCTCGATATGAGGTCCGACATCTCCTCAAAAACCTCGGCCTTCGTCTTAGACTTCAGGTCAAGGCAGATCAACTTCTCCTGCATAAATGACGTCAGTTCAGCCATTTTCTCCCTCTATTTCTAATCCGATAGTCAGCCGTTGCGTTGATTGGCGCACAGACTGAAACCCAGCCTAGGATTCCTAACGGAGGTTCTGCCCCAGTATTTAGCGACAATCTACTCATCTTTTCAAGACCCGTCTTGGCCATCTCGTGCCAATTTGGTTAGAGGCAGAGCCCGTTTATCTCTTTGCCCCCCTCTTAGTTGTCGAAGCCTCTCCCGCTTTCTTTAGCCCGTACGCTGTGAACGGCGGTCCTATGATCTCATTTATCGCGACCGTCCCAAGGACAATGCTGGTCATTATCGGTGCGAAAGACTGAAACGCCGGCTCGTCGGCCGCTATCAGCACAAGTCCAATTGCGACGCCGGCCTGTGGCAAGAGGCCCAGGCCCAGGTACTTCGCCACCAGCTTGGACGAATGGCCCAACTTGGCCCCGACCCTAACGCCGCCGACCTTGCCCAGAATCCGCCCAACCACATAGATGGCGCCAAGCACAGAGAGCATTCCGAGATTCTCGAATTCCAGGTGCGCCCCCGCAAGAGTGAAGAACATCGCGTAAATGAGGGACTCGATGTCCTCAAGTGATCTGAAGAACTGGATGTTCCGGGACGAGAGGTTTATGAGCGTGAAGCCGGCCAGCATGTTTGTGAAAAGCGGAGAGAGCCCGAAAGCCATCGCCGTGCCTCCTGAGAGGAAGATGAACCCGAGTCCCCCCACTATTGTCTCACGCTTGTTCCTGAAGAATTTTGCCCCGAATCTCATCAGGAAGCCCATGGCGATGCCTAATATGGCTGCGCCCAATATCTTGATAAGCGGCAGAACCAACATCGAAAGCAGCCCCCCAGCCATTTGTGAGGCCGAGGCCAAGAGGCTTACAGCTATGGCATTGGCAAATGTGAAGATGACGAGCGCCACAGCGTCGTCCAGGCCGACGACTCCTAGAAGCGTTGTCGTCAGGTCGCCGCGTGCCCTTAGCTCTCTTATTACCGCCACGGTTGCGGCCGGGGCAGTGGCCGCGGAGAACGCCCCCAAGAGAATGGCGAAGGCCACAATCGCTTTGAGGTGAGAGACGCCCTCGATGGATGGCATGTTCCAAACAAGTGGCGCGAATACGAGAATCAATAACGTTACGCATAAGAAGGCGCCGAACCCCTCAAAAAGGCCAATCCAGGCTATCCCGCGCCCCAGCCGTTTCACTCGCTCGATCGGCAAACTCCCACCAATCACGAAAGCGATCAGGGCGAGCGTCATTTCGGGTATCTCGCCCAGGTCTTCTCTGATCAGAGCGTGGAGCCTTTCCACAGATATCATCTTGCAGGCCGGCAAGAGAAACTTCAGCAGTATCCCGGCCAATATGTAACCCGTGACTTCTGGGAACTTCAGGCGGTTTGATAGGCGCCCGCCAATGTAAGCGATGGTTAGAATAATGCCCACAAAGAAGATCAGGTCCGCGCCGGCGGGGATCATTTCTCTAAATCCTTTCCAATTGAGGAGCCTCTTGCCCGGTCCAAGGGCACGTCCCCCGCCCGTTTGAGAGCGATTGCGGTCAAAGGCGGTCCGATGAGCTCATTCAAAGCCACCGATGCAAGCACCACATCAACGAGAATACCTCTAAACATCGAGAATTGAGAGCTTTCCTGCGCAACAAGCATCAGTCCAATAGCCACACCTGCTTGTGGAAGGAGCGCCAGCCCCAAGTAGCGCCGCGCCGCGCCTCGCACATTTGCTGAGAGAGCGCCGAGGTGGGCGCCTCCTACCTTGCCTACAAATCTAAAGATGAGAAATGCCGAACCTATGATTCCACAAGTCAAGAGGTTTTCAAGGTGCAATTGCGTACCGGCTAGCGTGAAGAAGACAATGAAGATGGGCCCTTGGATTCGCTCTACCGACGCGAAGACCCGCTGGTTACGGCGTGAGAGGTTGACCAGCACGAAGCCGGCGACCATGATTGTCAAAAGGGGAGAGATGCCGAGCAGCATGGAGAGGCCGCTGGCAAATGTTATGATGCCCAGCGACACCGTCATTGTCTCAAGCTCGCGTTTTATCCTGCCCGCAACCAGATGATGCGCGATGCCAACGAGTAGCCCCAGCAAAAGCGAGCCCACGATTTCCATGAGCGGGCCGAGCCAGACGAATACTGTGCCCTCGGGGCCGGCCGCGAGCAATGCCTCAGCAATTGTGAGGCCAAACGCGAAGATGAGAAGAGCGATTGCATCATCTATCGCCACAATTGCGAGCAGCATCGTTGTGAACGGTCCCTTCGCCTTAAGCTCCCTGATAACGGCGACCGTGGCAGCGGGCGCGGTTGCCGAGGCGATACCACCGAGCACGAGCGCAAGAGGGAGCGCGCCTAGAAGA
>JAGHCW010000157.1 GCA_021160245.1 bacterium
CACCCGCGATTGAACGCTCGATGGAAACGCTAACGGTTCGCGAGTTCTTAACCTGCTGCCTCATCCCGTTTGTGTTTCAAATCGAGGAAGAAGACACCATCAAAGTCCAGTGGCAGGACTTAAGCTATGCGATCTCCGCATCAATGGACCTATACGCCGCACGAGTCACCATGACGCGCGACCTTGACATAATCTGCGAGGAGTTCCGAGAACGATGGGTCGAATTCTGGCCCCAGCAGGAGCTAACAGACCCTCCTAAGGCTTAACTCTTAGCTCCGGCCAACAATTCCTGAACACCCCTCCCTTGCCCTTCACGTGCAAATTGAGGTACAGCTCCTCCAGATAAGTGCCATCACCTGTCGGAATATGAGGCCACGGAACGCTCAGAAGACCATCTGTGTCTGTGGCGACAACCTCAACAGGATATGTCCCCGCTTCAAGCCAATCAACATCGTCAAATTCCAGTCGAGCCGTCCACTCGTGCGACTCAATGCTCCCCTGCGCCGCAATTGTTTGCTCCATTGGAAAAACCAGGTCGGTATTTGGTATCCGAGCCACGCAGGACGCAATTGCGGCTGGATCACCCGGGTTGTCCGCGTCAAAGGCAAAGGCCCGAACTGTGAAACTTCCCCCTTCGTGGGCAAACATGGCATTCTGCGAGATACCCGCCGCAAAGATCAGCGGATGCCTCGCGCCCTCTGCGATAAGGCTATTAGCAGCTCCAGGGGCTGTTCCCGGTGCAGTCAATACCCCCCTGAAGAGCCCGTCGCCTGCTGCGCCGTCCGGGCCCTCCCCACCGTCATTCAGCGAGACTTGTAGATCAAAGTCCCGATAAAATACCTTGATCTCATCAATGAAAGTGAAGCCGTATGGCAACGCGGCGATCCCCAGGTTGCCTGATAGGGCGCCATGCTCATCCAACGCGAGGTAGGAATCAAGCGTGCCGGCGCCCTTGAATGAAGGATATTCAGCTGTTGTGATCTCGATTACGCTCGCATAATCGGAGACCATGATGCTATTCACTGTGATTGTAGTCGGATTCTCACGATCGACTGCAAACGTCATCGGAGTCTCAGGGCAATAAACATCCAACGAATGAAAATCGCCATCTGGCATCGTCTCAATCTGCCATACTTCCGGTGGAGTGGAAACGTCGAAGAACAACTCAGAAGATGAGAGATCGATCTGCAACCATGCCGCAATAGTATTGGGATTGCTGTCTCGGTTTGTGCGAGCATGAGTGAGCCCAGGTTGAGACTTGTACTCGGTCCCGACAGTCAGCGGAAAGTCGGTCATCTTCCAGTTCGTGATGATAACGCTTCCCTCACGAGGGCTGCCTGTGGAAGGGACGTGCGCCATTAGAGCTATCTCCTCGATGCCAGCCGCGATATCGCTCCGCTCGGGCCTCGGCTGATACTGAATAGGCAACGTAAACTCCCCAGCAGGCGCCCCAAGCAATTGAACCCCTATAGACTGCGGATTAACGTAATTGAGCGTCTTGTCAAAAATGCTAGCTATCGCCTGAAACGTCCAATACGCCTCCCGCTCTCGCTCCGGGAGCATGAACGGCCTATCAGGCGCAAGCCGACAGCCCGAGTTCGTATGCGTCCGGTTTATCAGCCCATAATCCGCTCCTCCGTCCCCAGAATCGCCTTCTTGCATCTGCCAGTGGGAAATGTGAACACCCGCGAAAAATGACGTCAAAAACGACCTGCAAAGATACTTCGACATCAAAACAAAAGACCTTATCTGAGCACGGCATGGCCAATCATAGTGGAACGGAGCGGAATCCTCCGTGCAGTAAAGCTCAATCGCATCCGCTTCCTGCCCAGTAACGCTGCAGATAGCTGTCCGAAGCTCTGAAACATGTTCAAGAAAACTCCTGGTCGGCGCCCCAAGGCTCTTGTAATGAGTGAACATGGAGCATTTGCCATACTTCTCATCATCGGGCGTGTATCGATGCGGGGACGGGACCTCGACCTCCGGGGCGCCTCGATACTTATCCTCATCCGAACGCCAGATACTGGCGCGAAAACCATGAAATCCATAGCCTTGAATATAGGTCTCAAAAAACTCCTGCGTAGCGCCAAGCGCCACCATCTCCTCGACGACCGCCTCAACATAGGGCACGTCGCATCCGCAAGTTGCGCCAAATATCACGTCCGCATGAGGTGTCAGGCGCCTCATCAACGGAGCAGTCTGCATCAACATCTCTGCATACAATCTCACAATAAGCCGCCAGTCATCATCCGTCGCAAATGCCGGATAGGGTCTGAAGAAATCTGATTTACAGATACACGAATCACTATTAGAGGAATCACCCGTTGTCCAGTTCTCCTCCTCCCAAATCTGCCAGGCCGCGACGTATTCACCGTAGTACTCCGCCACCGTCTTGCAGTACTTCATGTAGTGCGCAAGCCACTCCGCACAGATATAAACAGTCTCCACACGGCCTATGTCAGGGTCCTCATGAACATAGACATTCGTTCCACCCGGATAATCGGCAGGTCTTACGAAAAAACACCATCTATCATTCCCCTGACAGGACGAGGGATCATCCGGAGTATAGAGCCATTCCGGATACCGCAGCGGATTGCTGAAGCCCAACGTCACAATCGGCTTGATATCGCGATCATGACACTCCCTGAATGTATCCAGCGTAACGGTATCAATCTCAGAAAAAATCGGGTTGCCACCTAAGTCCGTCTGCTTCTCGAGCTCTGACCAGGAGAGAGACGTGTCCCAGTGAGAAACCACAAACCAACTGACACCCAGGTCAAAGCCCTGATTCTCTAAAATACGACCATATCGAACATCACTCCCCTGATATGGGAACGACAGCGCTACGCCGAAATGCGTCCCGGGCCCCTCTCCAGACGCGCGCATTTCAAAATGCTTCGCAAGACAGAGGTTGAAAAATGACATGACAAGAAACACGGCCAGAAAAATGACACAGGTTCGTCCCATGGCTTCACCTCACATTGACAATTTGGACCAGTTTGCGGAATTATAGTGCACTCCGCCTCAATTGACTGCAAGAACAGTTTTAGATCAAACCTTAACAAGCTCGATGCGATTGAGCAAACAAATTCTTTGACTAGCGCACATGGTCAGTCAGAAATCTCGAATCCCGACTCGATTTCAGAGCCGGACGCTATCATTTCGTATCCGCCCTAATCGCGAATAGAGCTATTGAGCAGCCGCGGTTTCGCCAGAGAAGTTGATCAAGTCTTAATGCTAACTCCATTGCGAGTCGCGGAACCAAGAGTTTCATACTGAAAAGCCACGCCATATCCCGCAAATACCACAGCTGGTACAAAGCCTGGGCGATCGTGCCGCCGTACTTCTCTATGCCAACAACAACCAGTCCCGCGTCGTGACACATAGAGACCAGCGACCCAATCTCATAACCCGAGCGCACATGACCCCACTGCGACTCTGCCTCAAACCAAGTGCCGGCCTGCCGACCAAGCGGCAATTTTATCTCTCTGAAATCATGCAGCATAGCCGGCGTCGTTAGTACGAGGCCTCCCTGGGGCTTCAAGACTCGCGCTATCTCGCAAAGCAATCCCCGATCGTCCCGGACGTGTTCGATGACATCCAAGCATAGCGCAGCATCAAAAGAACTCGCTTCAAAAGGGAAGATCGAGCCGTCATAAAGCACGAGATTGGGAAATGGCTTTCTCTCAACCTCAAGATTAATGATCCTCCATGCAGCGTTCTGGCCCGGCAGCGGTATCGTCCCACATCCAATGTTGAGTATTCGCCCCCCCCCCCCACACACACACGGCGCAGCCACCGTCGAATCGCCAGATGTCGCCTCTTAACCGCAATTGTCATAACCGTCGCCTGCCCATATCTCGGCTATAGTCAGAAGTCCTTGACCGCTAAGCCGCATAATCCCTCTCAACTAGATATTCATCAATAGTATCGTGAACGCTCCCTTTTCCGCAAACGACTCTTTCGTATCTGGTGGACATGCGTGCAGTCGATATTGTAGGCAGTATCACGACTCCTCATGCTGGATGCCTTTTTATGGCGGGGTGGCTCTTGATGCCCTGCAAGGGCTTAACTATCGTCGCTGTGAGTGCAAGCCTACGCATCAAAACCAGGCAAGGAAACAAGCTTCCTTCACGGCTGCGCGGCAAACGAGCATGAAGATTTGCTGTCCCACCAAACATATCAACTACACACGCCAAACAAATACATTCTTGAAGCGATTCCAGAACACCAGCAAGCCCATTATCGACAACCTAGTTGCCGCCCGCCTCGCAACTGTGGCAATCTCTCCAAAACGGTTGTGGTCAGATGCTTCCAGCAGGGAGGCTGCATAGGCCGAAGAACTGCTAACGACTAGAGGGCTTCTATCTTGAAAAGGCGACACCGCCGGACAGCGATCATCGTCTTCTCCGTCTTGGCCGTGACCATGTTGGCCATCAATTCATATAGACAACTCGAGGCGCCCACAAAATCGAGCCGGACAGATAGCAATTATTATTATTGCACGAGAGTCGTTGACGGCGACACGATCGTTGTGAAGCGGCTCGCCTCGGTCAGACTCATCGGTATCGACACGCCGGAGATGAACTACGACATCGGAGTTCCCGAACCCCACGCAGTCGAGGCAAAGAGGATGTGTGAACGACTGGCCGACGGAAAGCGGCTTAGGCTGGAGTTCGACATCGAAAAGCGAGACAAATACGGGCGAGTTCTCGCCTATGCGTTCGTTCAAGTGGAGGGCGCGGACAAAGAGGTCTTCTTGAATGGTCGTCTAGTCGAGGCGGGTCTAGCCAGGGCATATCACATCCCACCCAACTCGAAGTATAAAAAACGAATCTGGCAACTGCAGAATAAGGCAAAGAAAGCCAATCGAGGCATCTGGTCGGACAAACGGCAATAGCATCGCCTCGAGGCATATAATTCAAGCGACCATGATGTGCTTATAGCTCCAGAAAATCAAACCTCCCAGGCTCTTCAGGTGCCCGATTCGCAATTGAAAACAGCCAAACAGCTACGCCGTCAAAGGCGCAGACGAATTCACCCGAGGCGTCGGCTGCGAATGAGCGAACTGCATCTTTCAGCACAACCTTCCATAGAAGCTCGCCGCCCAGAACCAAACAAAATAGCGCATTCCTCCGCCTGATGACCTCGATAAACTCCCTCTTCTGATTTCTGATAACCAGCGAACGTCTGCCCGCAACTCGCCTGCGCCAGACTACTTTGCCCGCATCATCCAAGAAAAAAGCTGATCCCATTCCAGTGGTAACCAACAATCCGTCCTCAAAGGGCCGAAGTCTGGCCACGGGCTCCTCAATACAACCCGACCACAATTGACTGCCATAAAGGTCGTATGCTGATACTATCCCGCTGGAATCGCCGATATAAAGAGAGTCATCATCGATTGCAAGGTGGCCTGCCGCGCCGTTGAACTCGGTCTCGAAAACCGGCCTACCGGCAAAATCGAGCACCACGGCCCGAGACGCCTCAGCCACGACCATCTCTTCGCCCGAGGGAGAAAGGCAGAAATAGCGAGCATCTCTGGATTTGAACCACGTCCATTTGAGCTCGCCAAGACTGTCGAAGAGAAAGATATTCCCGGCGTCATCCATTGCCGCGACCCGATTGCCCGCAGCGTTCAAGGCGAGCATCGCTGTCCCCGCGCGCCGCTGCCAGAGCATCTTGTCATGGCCAAAAGAATATAGCCTACCCCCGGTCGCGGCTGCAAAGCGATAAGATTTAGACGCTGTGCAAATGCGAATCGAGTCCCCGAGAGACGCAAGTCTCTTCTGCCGACCGCTCTCGTCGAGCATGAGCATCCCACCATCGGATGTAGCACAGAGAGTGTACTTGCCTCCCGGGAGCAGCTTGACCTGCGCCTGATGACGACTGGTTGCCCGTCTGAAGAGGTCTATCGAGTAAATGGGCTTCTTCTCAAGCGGCTCTTCTCTCTCCTGCTCTTGCTCAAGAAAACTGAAACGCGTGCTTTGACCATGAACCAGTTGATAGCTGTGCAGCGACGACCCCTCATCAACGATAGCGAGAAAGGAGCAGCAATGATCAATATCCCAGAACCGCGGCCTAAACGAGAGCTCAAAGCGACCCCTGAGAGCACCATCCTGATCGAGCATTAAAAGCTCCCCATAGCTCGTTCCGAGAAGCAGTGTTGAGCAGCCCTCAAGATAAGCTGCGCACATCACGGGATGCCGCGGACGAAAAGCCCTTACATCACCCCCTGTGCTGTCGATAAGATACGCCCCACTCCCGAAAAGCGGCATCACAATCCACTTGCCGGTCGCGCTGAAACGGGCGACTCCGGAAATCATAGCGAAGCTCCTTGCCCACTCGGTCTCAAAAGCGCCATTGAGCGAGGCGAGAAATGCTCCCGAGTTCCCAACCAGAACCCGATCATCATCCCGAGAAATGTTAATGAACTCTATAGGGGCCGAGAACACCATCGAGTCCAAGAACATTCCGTCCCGACTCAAGTTGCTAATCGTCCGCGAAGACCCACCAATCAGAATCGTGCCGTCCGAAATCCGAATGTCGAATGCCGAGATTAGATAGGAAAACCTCTTGTGCCACAGCAACCGACCGTCAACGTCGAGAAACGCAAGGCTCCAGTCATGAAAAGATACAACTGTATTCAGACTATCTCTGCTGAGCCGGGCAGCGACAATCCTATCCTTGAATTTCCTGCTCCAGACGAGCTTCCCATCCGGGCCAACATTGTAAAGCGTCCGCTCTCCGTCGGTGACTACAACGTGCCCAGTCACCGACATGCTTGGGTCCCTTATGACCCCGATTGAATGGTAAGTCCATCGCTCCTGAATGCTCAGCAGCGCATCCGAATCGGAACTTGGGGCCTGCCTGGCCTGGTCCCCATGCTGTCGCCCGGTTTGCCTCAATGAATCTCTCGAAAATCCCGCGAGTGGAGCAAAACCATCGCTCGTTAATGGACGACCAGATACGGCCAGGTGTCGCTTCTTCCGCCCGACGCATCGTATGCAACAACCTCAAGCAGCAGCTCGCCCTGTGCGAGTGGACCGACACCAGAATAGAACGTAAATATACCATCGCCGGCCGCCTCGTCGCCCTGAGTTCCATCATCCCACAGAAACACGCCAAGCGGCGACTGGTCTTTCAGAAAAAGCTCAACTTCAGTCACGTCTGAGAGGCCGTCAGGATCAAAGACCTCCGCCGTGAGCTTCAACTCGCCGCCCTGCACAGTCACGGATGAAGCCCCAAAACCGCCCAGTTTTATGACCGGAGAGCCCGAATCAAGCAAGTGGTAACTCGACGTTCGCCTCGCTCCGCGCATGGCAATTCCGGCGGAACGCCCGGACTTTACTGTTAGATATGGCCACATATCGCTATCCAGACCCGACGAATCCGTCGCGACGATGCCTATGGTGTAATTGCCAGCCGCAAACATCCCGGGGAATATGTAGGAGTAGAATGTGAATATCCCATCTCCCCCGCTTGCATCCCCATTCACGCCGTCGTCATTCATATAAAGACCGGTGGATGCGCCCTCGAAGTAGAGCTCCACGCTACCAATATCGTTATTGCCATCAGGCGTTGAGACTTCGGCCAAAATATACAAATCCCCACCAGCTGCCTCAGAGATGAAACTAGTCCCAAATCCAGCGCGGCCAATAACCGGAGCCTCGTTGTTGACAGAACCCGCAAGGGCCGCATGTAGATCAATCAAACCGTGAACCGGCTTGGCCGACTGCTTGACCGCGCCGATGATCTCGGAATATGGAACATCCGGTCGCTGTGACCGCAAAAGCGCGCAAGCGCCAGCCCCAAACGCAGCGGCATAGGCGGTGCCGTGAACGAAATCGTAGCCCTGGCGACACCCCTCGTCTATGAGGCGGCAGGGATACGTCGGCAACGTTGTGAGAATGCCACTCGCATCGCCGAAGGCGCCTGAACCGCCAGGCGCGACAACGTCCACCTTGCTCCCCGTCTGCGAATTGCCAACGTTTGAATAGGCCGCAACGGCGCCATTCCTGTCAGTTGCGCCGACTGCAAGAACTTGCTCAAAACTCGCCGGATACGTCGCGTCGCCACCGTCATCGCCTGTTCCAGAAACAACCACGACATTATGGCTAGCGGCATAGAGAACTGCATCCTCAAGCTGGGCTGACCTCCCATTGAATCCCTCTGGAATAAGTATCACGCCCGCGCCCTGCTCAACAGCATACTTCACGGCCTTCCACATTGCCTGTCGCGTCCCATCGAATTTAAGAGACATAATCTGCGCTCCCCAAGAAACACCGGCGACATTCCATACCTCACTAGCGTCGTCCGTGAAACTCGAAATATCATTCGCCTTGGCCGCGACGATGCCTGCCACAGCAGTCCCAAGACCATCTTCGTCGAATATACCATTTGAACCCTTGCCGTCCCTTGTGAACGACCAGCCATAAACGTCATCAACAAAGTCGTTGCCGTCGTCATCCGACCCGTTACCATCAACCTCGTCCGGGTTGATCCAGACGTTATCCCGAAGGTCCGGATGGTTTAGGTCAATACCTGTGCTGACTATCGCCACGATAACCGGCGAGCTCTCGCCTCGTTCCAAATACCAGCCGGCGGGAGCATTTATGTCGGCCCGCCCGTCAGGATCAAACAGCCCCCACTGCTTGTCAAAACTAGTGTCGCACGGAATGACCATCTCACCCTCAGGAGTTAGATTGCATTCGTACAGGTGCATGCCCTGAGCCGAGATCGATATGCCATCGATGACACAATCCGAGAAACCGGCCTTGCTAACTGTCAACGTTGTGTTGTCATCCACAGGAATCAAATCCAGCAGCGCCCGACCAAGCGAGTCAGTCTCAGTGGAGAACTGTTGACTATTGCCTGAAGTTACCGTGACGGTTGCCGAGAAAACCGAGCACTCCGCCGCGAATTCTGAGCCATTGGTAACCTCGATGCCCAAAGTCCCGGTCTCTCCGGCAAGGCCGATATCTATCCTGTATATCACTTCGCCATCATAGTCCGCTGCCCAAAGGTAGCTGCCATCAAATGCCAGCTCATAAAGCGCAGTGCCCGGAACCGTAGCCCATGCACCGTGCGTTCCGTCCTCAAAGAGCTGAAAATATATGCTATCGCTGCCGACTGAGGCGGAGCAATAAAGCCC